>NZ_JBEXIA010000002.1:0-302337 GCF_040608335.1 Micromonospora sp. NPDC005194
CCCCTCTTTCCCTACACGACACTCGTCCGATCTCCCGACTGGCAGCAGGCCCCGGAGCGCCCGGCCGCACCGGACTGGCAGCAGGCCCCGGAGCGCCCGGCCGCACCGGACTGGCAGCAGGCCCCGGAGCGCCAGGGCCCGCCGGACTGGCAGAACGGGCCGGATCGGCAGCAGGGCTTCCCCGGTTGGGGCGACGACTCGCCGTCCGAGCCGCAGTTCGACGACCGGGAACGGTCGTCGGCGCCCAACGGGTTCGGCGAGCCCCCCTCGGCCGCTGCCGCGCCGCCGGCGTTCCCACCCGGTGTGCCGTCCTTCGTCGACGCGCCGGGCAACAACCGGCCGGTGAACGGCGTTCGACCGCAGTCCGGCGGTGAGCGCCCAGCCGACCGCTTCGGGGCACCGGCCGCCGGCACCGCCGCGGTGAACGGCGCGCCGGGCTTCGGTGCGCCGGCCATCGAGCAGGCGCCGGGTGGTCAGTTCCCGGCCTTCCCGCCGCCTGAGCAGCCAGGGCCGTCCTGGGGCCAGGAGGCCACCGAATCGGACCAGGGCCGGTTCGACTCGTTCAAGCCGGACGCGGAGGAGCCCAAGGCGGAGCCTCCGGTGCCGAAGGTGCGCAACGGTCGGGTCCTGGCTGCGGTGTTGATCGCCGCCGTGCTGATCCTGGCGGTGCCGCTCGGCCTGCTGATGCTGCTCGGCAAATTCGGCGGTGGGGACGACGCACCGGCCTTCGACCCGGCGGTCGGCACCTGCGTGAAGCAGGCCGGCCAGGGCGCCTCGGCGGTGGACTGCGGCGAGGCGGGCGCGTTCACGATCGTTTCCAAGGTGGACGCGAAGGACAAGTGCGCCGACCCTGCTCAGCCCCACGTGGTGCTGCCCGGCGAGGGCACCAACCGGGTGCTCTGCCTCAAGCCGGCCACCAAGTAGAACGCATCGACGGCGGAGCCACGGGCAACCGTGGCTCCGCCGTCGTCGTTCCCGCCCGCTTCACCAAACTCAAACTCGGGCACAATCCGCTTGTGGAACGCGAACTGGCGGCGGCGCTGGAGCTGATTCTGTCCGATCTCGAGACGCACGGCGGGGTGCAGCCCGACCTTCGTGACGAACCGTGGCGAGACGACCCCCATACCGCCAGCGCCTTTCTCTACGCTGCCGATGGTTCTGGCCAGGGAGTCTCGGTCGACCTTGGCCAACCGACCGTTACCCAGCTCGTCACGCTCGCCGCCCAGGTTCAGGAGTGGGCGATTGAGGCGCTGTGGTCTCTGGGCCGCGCCACCAATTGGCCACCCTGTCCCGAGCATCCGGTGAGTCACCCTCTGACGGCGGTGGTACGCACCGGCCGAGCGATCTGGGTCTGTCCAACCCTCGCCACCGAGATCAGCGAGGTCGGCGCGCTCGGCCGCTGACCCACCCCGGTCTGGCCTTCGGGGTCAACAGATGCCTGCGCAGGCTCGTCGTCGCATTATGACGAGTCACGTAGGCCGCCACCTCGACGGCGACTTCGGCGGGCACTCGGCCCTGCGCCACCGCCTCTTCGCGCGCGTAGGGGCACGGATAGCAGGAACCGTGCGTACAGGTCGACCACCGGCACCGTCGGAAGGTCGTTCACGGCAGCCACGAACTGACTCGCGAGGTAGGTCGCCGCCGCCCAGGGGTCACCGACCGCGAACATGGCCCGAGCCTCAGGACAGGGGTACGGCTGTCCACACGCCTCGCAGTCCCACGACGGGCGCTGCGGCCAGTGCGCGTTCACCGGCGCCACCCCACGTTGGTCCGATTCGCCGGAGAGCGCAGCAGACACGGCGCTCGGACCGGCTGGGCGTCGGTCCGTGTCGGCTCGCTCGCCCAACCGCGGGAGCGGCGGACCAGATCGGACGTTATTGGCTCCACACTGACCGTCGGCCGCATTTGGGACGCCTCCGAGGTCCGCGCGTACGCAGCGAAGCGCCGGGAACGCAACGAGGGCGGCCGCGGCTAGGCCCTGTCGGATTCCTCGGCCGACCGGACCCGAAATCCAGATGGCGGTCGATGTCGGGACCCGTTTCCTTGATCGATGGCGGCTGAGCAACTAGACACGCCGAGCATCGCCTTGCTGAGCTGCCACCGATCGCCTGGCTGACAGCTCTGTCGCCCGGGTCACGGCGGCCGGGCCCGCGAGGCGTGGCAGGCTGACAGGCATGGCAACGACAGCGCGTGTACGTGCGCCGGAACTACGGGGCCGGCAGTGGCTTAATACGGGTGGACAAAACCTGACTTTGCAGGACCTTCGAGGTCGTTGCGTCATCTTAGATTTCTGGACCTTCTGCTGCATCAACTGCCTGCACGTGCTCGACGAGCTGCGGCCGCTGGAGGAGAAGTACGGCGACGTGCTCGTCGTGATCGGCGTGCACTCGCCGAAGTTCGAGCACGAGAAGGACGCCGACGCGCTGGCCGCCGCCGTCGAGCGGTACGGCGTGCACCACCCCGTACTCGATGACCCCGAGCTGGACATGTGGCAGCAGTACGCGGCCCGCGCCTGGCCGACCCTGTCGGTGATCGACCCGGAGGGTTACGTGGTGGCCACCATGGCCGGCGAGGGCCACGCCGAAGGGCTGGCCCGGCTGATCGACGAGCTGATCGCCACCCACGAGGCGAAGGGCACCCTGCACCGGGGCACCGGTCCGTACGTTCCGCCGCCCGCCCCGGAGACCGCGCTGCGCTTCCCGGGCAAGGCGGTGCTGCTGCCGGACGGCAATCTGCTGGTCTCGGACTCGGCCCGGCACTCCCTGGTCGAGGTGGCTCCGGACGGCGAGACGCCGGTTCGCCGCATCGGCTCGGGCGAGCGGGGTCGGGCCGACGGGCCGGCCGAGGCGGCGACCTTCTCCGAGCCGCAGGGCCTCTGCCTGCTGCCCACGCACGTCGCCGAGGTGGCCGGCTACGACCTGGTGGTCGCCGACACCGTCAACCACCTGCTGCGCGGCGTACGGCTGGAGTCCGGCGAGGTGGTCACCGTGGCCGGCAGCGGCCGGCAGTGGCGTGCCTCGGTCGACGACCACGCGCACGACGCGCTCTCCGTGGACCTGTCCTCACCGTGGGACCTGGCCTGGTACGACGACAAGCTGATCATCGCGATGGCGGGCATCCACCAGCTCTGGTGGTTCGACCCGATCAAGCGGACCGCCGGCATGCACGCGGGCACCACCGTGGAGGCGCTGCGCGACGGCCCGCTGGCCGAGGCGTGGATGGCGCAGCCGTCGGGGCTGTCCGTCTCCGCCGACGGCGCCCGGCTCTGGATCGCCGACAGCGAGACCAGTTCCGTCCGGTACGTCGAGAACGGGGTGCTGGGCACCGCCGTCGGGCAGGGGCTCTTCGACTTCGGGCACGTGGACGGGCCGGCCGAGTCGGCGCTGCTCCAGCACCCGCTGGGGGTGTGCGCGCTGCCGGACGGCTCGGTGCTGATCGCGGACACCTACAACGGCGCGGTGCGCCGCTTCGACCCCGCCACCGGCCAGGTGTCCACGGTCGCGGACGGGCTGGCCGAGCCGAGTGACCTGGTGCTCACCCCGGCCGGTGAGGTGCTGGTGGTCGAGTCCGCCGCGCACCGCCTGACCCGGCTGGCGCCCGGCGCGTTGTCGGCGGCCGGTGCGAGCACCGTGGACGGCCCCCGGCACCGCACCGAGCGGAAGCCGACCGACGTGGCGGCGGGCGAGGTCATCCTGGACATCGTCTTCACGCCCGCGCCGGGGCAGAAGCTGGACGAGACGTTCGGGCCGTCGACCCGGCTGGTGGTGTCCGCCTCCCCACCGGAGCTGCTGGTGGAGGGCGCCGGCGCCGGCACCGAGCTGTCCCGTCGGCTGGTGCTCAACAGCGAGGCGACCGGCGGGGTGCTCCAGGTGACCGCCCAGGCGGCGACCTGCGACGCGGACGTCGAGCACGCGGCCTGCCACCTGACCCGGCAGGACTGGGGCGTCCCGGTGCGGGTGGTCGACGGCGCGGCGTCCCGGCTTCCGCTGGTCCTGCGCGGCCTGGACGCCTAAGCGGCGAACGGGGCGAGCGGGACGTCGGCGTCGATCAGGGAGGCGCGGACCAGCTCGGTGGCGGAGACCGCCCCCGGTGTGTCCCCGTGTACGCAGATCGACTCCACCGGGCAGGGGATCACGGTGCCGTCCACCGCGACGACGGTCCGTTCGGTGGCCATCCGTACCGCCCGGGTGGCCACCTCCTCCGGATCGGTGATCAGCGCGCCGGGTGCGCCGCGCGGCACCAGCGACCCGTTGGGCAGGTAGCCGCGGTCGGCGAAGGCCTCGGCGACCACGGGTAGGCCCGCGCCGACGGCGAGCTGGGCGAGCGTCGAGCCGGGTAGGCAGAGCACGGGCAGTTCGGGGTCGTGGCCGCCGACGGCGGCGACCACCGCCGCCGCCTGGGACTCGTCGGTGGCGGCCGCGTGGTAGAGCGCCCCGTGCGGCTTGAGGTAGCGGACCCGGGTGCCGAACAGCCGGCAGAAGGCGTCCAGCGCGCCCAACTGGTAGGTGATCTCGTCGCGCAGCTCGGCGAAGTCGTACGCGATGTGCCGCCGGCCGAAGCCGGCCAGGTCCCGGTAGCCGACCTGCGCGCCCACCGCGACGCCGCGCTTCGCCGCGCCCTCGCAGACCCGCCGCATGGTGGACGGGTCACCGCCATGGAAGCCACAGGCCACGTTGGCGGAGGTCACCAGGCCCAGCAGCGCGTCGTCGTCACCGAGCCGCCAGATGCCGAATCCTTCGCCCAGGTCAGCGTTGAGGTCCATGAAATCTGACGGTAGTACCTGGCCGGGCCTGCGCGAGCGGGGTCACGTCGGTGACCACCCCGATGACCGGGTAACCGCCGGTGGTCGGATGGTCGGCGAGGAAGATCAGGGGTTGGCCGTCCGCCGGCACCTGTACCGCGCCGAGCACGATGCCTTCGCTGGGCAGTTCGCCGGCGACCGCGCGGGGCAGGGCCGCGCCGGCGAGCCGCGCTCCGACCCGGTTGCTGACCGGGCTGACGGTGTACGGGGTGCCGAACAGCAGGTCGAGCGCGCTCGGGGTGAACCAGTCGTCGCGGGGGCCGAGGCGCACGCTCAGGTGCAGTTCGGGCGCGGGTGCCGGGCCGATGGTCACGTCCACCGGCGCGGGTTCGGCCGGCGGCACGCCCAGCGGCAGCCGGTCGCCGTCGCGCAGCACGGGCGGGCCGAGCCCGGCGAGGGTGTCGGTGGCGCGGCTGCCGAGCACCGGCGGCACGTCGATCCCGCCGGCCACGGCGAGCCAGTTCCGTACGCCCCGACGGGCGGGGCCGACGCGCAGCACGGTCCCGGCCGGCACGGTGAGCGGCCGGCCAATGTCGCCCGGGCGGTCCCCGGCGCGGACCGTCACCTCGGCGCCGGTGATCGCCACGGTGGCGGCGTGGGTCAGCCGCAGTGTGCAGCCGGTCAGGGTGATTTCCAGGCCGGCGGCCTGTTCGGTGTTGCCGACCAGCCGGTTGGCGAGCCGCAGGGCGGTCGGGTCGAGAGCGCCGGAGCGGGGTACGCCGAGGTGCGCCCAGCCGGGTCGGCCCAGATCCTGCACGGTGGTGAGGGCGCCCGCGCGGAGCACCTCGATCTCGGCGGGCCGGGTCACGTCGTCGCCACCATCCGGACGCGGGTGCCGGGGCCGAGCCGGGCGGGCGGGTCGCCGTCGACGTCGAAGAGGGGCAGGTCGGTCCGGCCGACCAGCAGCCAGCCGCCGGGGGACGCGCTGGGGTAGATGCCGGCGTACGGGCCGGCGAGGGCGACCGAGCCGGCCGGCACCCGGGGGCGGGGAGTGGGCAGCCGGGGCAGCGCCAGGTCGGCGGGGAGCCCGGTCAGGTAGGGAAAACCGGGGGCGAACCCGCAGAACGCCACCCGGAACCGGGTGCTGGTCAGGCGGCGCAGCACGGCCGGCACGTCGACGCCCCAGTGGTCGGCGACGACCGGCAGGTCCGGCCCGTCGAACTCGACCGGAACGACGACCTCCGCGCCGTGGCCGCCGCCGATGGCCGTGTCGCCGCCCCCGGCGCCCGCCGGGACGCCGTCGCGCTCAGTGGCGCCGGCCGCGACGCCGGCGCGCTCAGTGGCAGCAGCCGCGGCGGTGACCGCCGGTGCCCAGCGAGACAGCAGGTCGGCGGTGGCGCTGGGGTCGGGCAGGCCGTCGAGCAGGACGGTGCGGGCCGCCGGCACGATCTCGACCGCGTTCAGGTCACCCTGCTCGCGGCGGCGCCACAACTCGGCCCGCCACGCTTCGACCAGGGCCGCCTCGGGAATGTCGGCCGGGGCGGTGCAGTCGAGCAGCAGGGCGTGCGCACCGGCGGGTCGGATCCGCATCCGCTCATCCTCGCCGATGCCGTGCCGACCCGGTGTTAACGGTGACGGTGCTCGGTGTCACCGGCCTGACTACTTGAAAGTAACCTACGGTGCCGTAACCTGATGTCGTGACCACCTCCGCCCCGCTTCGCCTGAAGCCGGTCGACATCGGTAAGCCCCGGATGCGCGGCTGGCTGCACACGTACGCCTTCTTCGTCGCCGTGGTCGGCGGGATCGTGCTCTGCTCGATCGCCGCCACCCGACCGGGCTGGGCACCCCTGGTGAGCTGTGTCATCTACAGCCTGACGGTCTGCGGGCTGTTCGGCACGAGCGCCCTGTACCACCGTCGGGTGTGGTCGGAGCGCGGCTACCAGGTGATGCGCCGGCTGGACCACTGCATGATCTTCGTGTTCATCGCCGGCACGTACACCCCGCTCTGCGTCATGCTGCTCTCGACCCGGCAGGCCACCATCATGCTGGCCCTGGTCTGGGGTGGGGCCCTGGGCGGTGTGGCGCTGAAGCTGGTCTGGCCGCACGCGCCGCGCTGGGTCTCCGCGCCGCTCTACCTGGCGCTCGGCTGGGTCGCGGTCGCCATGCTGCCGGACATCCTGCACGGCGGCGGCGTCACGGCGTTGGTCCTGCTGATCGTCGGTGGTGCCATCTACAGCGTCGGCGCGGTGTTCTACGCGCTGCGCCGCCCCAACCCGTGGCCCACCGTCTTCGGCCACCACGAGTTCTTCCACGCGTGCACGCTGCTGGCGGCGCTGTGCCACCACATCGCGATCTACTTCGCACTGTTCGCCTGAGGCAGCCCCCCACACACGCGAGCCGGGGCCCCGCCACGCTGCGGGACCCCGGAGTGTGCGAGCGAGGGATCAGACGGGGCGACCCGGCCGACGCACCTCGCGGTACTCCCGCATGACCTGGTCGTCCTGAACCGGCACCACCCGGTCGGCCACCACGCGCTCCTCGCGGACCGGGGCGGCGACCACGGTGCGGCGGCGGTTGTTCCAGAAGTAGAGGGTGGCGAGCAGGCCGGCGACACCGGCGAGCATCAACACCCAACCGACCACGGCCAGGTTCAGCCAACCCAGGTCGGCCTCCACGGCGAATGCGAAGATCGCGCCCAGCGCGATCAGGAAGATGCTGCCACCAATGCCCATGTCTCGCTCCTCGGCTCTAACCTGGCGTACGGTCCGCCGCGGCCGTTGGTAGGGGTGCGGCATCCCTGGACTTACCCCGGCAGGAAGATCGCCAATCGGGCAAGCTGGTGGTATGACGGACAGCCACGCCGAGACGCGGACACTGGTGTTGCTCCGGCACGCGAAGGCCGAGCAGGGCAGCGAGGGTACGGACGACGCCGAGCGCCCGCTCAGCGCCCGCGGGGAGGCCGACGCGGCGGCGGCCGGCGCGTGGCTGGCCCACCACGATCTGCTGCCCGACGTGGTGATCTGCTCGACCGCCCGGCGCACCCGCCAGACCTGGCACGGGGTGGCGATGGGGATGGCCGGTTCGCCGCCGGAGGGAGGGCCGACCGGTCCCCGCCCGACCGTCCGTTACGAGCCCGGCGCGTACGACGCCCACCCCGAGGAGCTGTTGGCGCTGGTCCGTACCGCCGACTCGGCAGCTCGGGTCGTGCTGCTGATCGCCCACAACCCGGGCGTCTCGCTGCTGTCCGCGTTTCTCGACCCGGAGACGGTGGACGAGGAGGGTTTACGGACCGCCGAGCTGGCGGTGCACCGCGGCGTGTCCGCCTGGACGGAGTGGGGCCGAGGCGGGGCGCCGGTCGCGCAGCGGCACACGGCACGCGGCTGAGCCACCCGTCGGGCGCGGCGGGTGGCTCAGGCGTACGTGCTCAGGCGGGCGTGGGTCAGGACGGCGGCGCGGTCGGCGGCGGGGGGTCCGGCGGCGGTGGCATCATCGCCGTCGGATGGGACAGCCGGTTCTCCTCCACGATGAGGGTCCGGGCCCGCTTGCGCCGGTCCTGCCAGAACCAGAGGGTGGTCAGCAGCACGGCCAGCCCGGCCAGGATGAACACCCAGCCGACCGCGCGCAGGTCTATCCACCAGACGTTGGCCCTGATCGCGAAGGTCATGATCGCGCCGAGCGCGATGAGAAAGATGCCGCTTCCTACACCCATGTGCGCTGCACTCCCCCGTGCGGTGGCTCTGGGCGTTCCCTTTCGTGGTCACGGCGGGTTACCCGCCACGGCACCGGCTTATCCGACCAGGCTCAGCCAATGTCTCGGCCGCGAAGCCAGCGACGGCCGGCGGGGCGGTTGCCCCACCGGCCGTCGACGTCAGCGCCGGGTGGTGCGACCCGGAACCGCTCAGGCGTGCCGTGGCACGGTCAGAAGGCCTCCTCCGGGAGGTCCATGATGTCGAGGTCGGCGCCCTCGATGATCCGCCGGTCGGCGCCGATGCGCGGCAGCACCTCGCGGGCGAAGAACCGGGCGGCGGCCACCTTGCCGGTGTAGAACGCCTTGTCGGTGGCGGAGACCTCGCCGGCCAGTGCCTTGAGCGCGACGTCGGCCTGCTTCTGCAGCAGCCAGCCGACGACCAGGTCGCCGATGGCCAGCAGGAACCGCCGGCTGCTCAGGCCGACCTTGTAGAGCGCGCGGGTGTCGCCGCCCTGCGCCTCGCCCAGCCAGCCGGTCAGCGTGCCGAGGATGTTCTGGATCTCGGCGAGCGCCTTGCCGAGCGCCTGCCGCTCCTCCTTGAGCTGGCCGTTGCCCGCCTCGGAGGAGATGAACTCCTGGATCTCGCCGGCGACCGCCATCAGCGCCTTGCCGTTGTCCCGGACGATCTTGCGGAAGATCAGGTCCAGGCTCTGGATGGCCGTGGTGCCCTCGTACAGGGTGTCGATCTTGGCGTCCCGGACGTACTGCTCCAGGGGGTAGTCCTGCAGGAAGCCGGAGCCGCCGAAGGTCTGCAGGGCCTCGTGGCCGAGCAGCTCGTACGCCCGCTCCGAACCGACGCCCTTGACCAGCGGCAGCAGCAGGTCGTTGACCCGCTTGGCCAGCTTGATGGCCTTCTCGTCGCCGGACGCCTCGGCGATGGCGACCCGGTCCTGCCAGGTGGCGGTGTAGAGAACCAGGGCGCGTAGACCCTCGGCGTACGACTTCTGCAGCAGCAGCGAGCGGCGGACGTCCGGGTGGTGGGTGATGGTGACCCGCGGGGCGGTCTTGTCCGCCTGCTGGACCAGGTCGGCGCCCTGCACCCGGTTCTTCGCGTACTCCAGGGCGTTGAGGTAGCCGGTCGAGAGGGTGGCGATCGCCTTGGTGCCGACCATCATCCGGGCGTACTCGATGATCATGAACATCTGCCGGATGCCGTCGTGCTTGTCGCCGAGCAGCCAGCCCTTGGCGGGTACGCCGTGCTCGCCGAAGGTCACCTCGCAGGTGTTGGAGACCTTCAGGCCCATCTTGTGCTCGACGTTGGTCGCGTAGACGCCGTTGCGCTCGCCCAGCTCACCGGTGGTCTCGTCGAAGTGGAACTTGGGCACCACGAAGAGGGACAGGCCCTTGGTGCCGGGGCCGCCGACGCCCTCCACGCCCACCGGGCGGGCCAGCACGTAGTGGACGATGTTGTCGCTCAGGTCGTGCTCACCCGAGGTGATGAACCGCTTGACGCCCTCGATGTGCCAGGTGCCGTCCGGCTGCTGGATGGCGCGGGTGCGGCCGGCGCCCACGTCCGAACCGGCGTCCGGCTCGGTGAGCACCATCGTGGAGCCCCACTGCTTGTCGATGAAGAGCTTGGCCCAGGCCTTCTGCCGCTCGGTGCCCTCGACGTGCAGCACGTGCGCGAAGGACGGACCGGAGGCGTACATCCAGACCGGCGCGTTCGAGCCGAGCACCAGCTCGGCGAGGGCCCACCAGAGGGCCCGCGGGGCGTTGGTGCCACCCAGCGCGGGCGGCAGGTCCAGCCGCCAGAACTCGGAGTCCATGAACGCCTGGTAGGACTTCTTGAACGACTCCGGCAGCGGCGCGGTGTGCGTGGCCGGGTCGAAGACGGGCGGGTTGCGGTCACTGTCCGTGTAGCTGGCGGCCAGGTCCTCGCGGGCGAGGCGGTCCACCTCGGCGAGGAAGCTCCGGGCGGTGTCGGTGTCGAGGTCCGAGTACGGCTCCTGGCCGAACGCCCGGTCCGCCCCGAAGACCTCGAACAGGTTGAACTCGAGGTCCCGAAGGTTGCTCTTGTAGTGGGTCATGCTCGCTGGCCCCGCTTCCGGACAGGTGTTACCGATCAGTAACCCCGACTGTATTACTCGTGGGTAGGCAGCGACAAGCCGATCACGTAAGTGACGGCGATTACACAGTTGCGCGCCGGACGCCCCGCTCAGCTCTCGGCGGCGCCGACCTCCCAGCTCGGCACGGCCGACGTCGCGCCCGTGCGGGCACCGACGTACTCCATCAGGACCAGGGCGATGTCGTCGTCCAGGTGCCCGTGCACCCACTCGACGAGGGCCGTCTCCAGCGACGCGAGCCCGTCGGCGACCGTGCCGTGCCCGAGCAGCCGCCACGCCCGGTCGGCGGTGGGGAAGAACTCACCGTCCCGCCGGGCCTCGCCGAGACCGTCGGTGAACAGGAGCAGGCGGTCGCCGGGCTCCAGGCGTTCCACGCGGGGGCGCACCACCGGCATGAACCCGAGGGGCGGCGCCGGCGCCGGCGGCTCCAGCGGGATCACCGCGCCCCGGCGCAGCAGCAGCGGCGACGGGTGCCCGCAGTTGACGATCGTGAGCGTCCCACCCCGCTCCTCGACCAACGCGGCGGTCACGAAGTCCTCGTCGCCGACGTTGCGGGCCACCGCACGATCCAGGTCGGCGACGACGGCGCGCAGGTCGGCCCGCTCGTAGGCCACGTGCCGGTACGAGCCGAGGACGATGCTGGCCAGCCGAACCGCATCCAGGCCCTTGCCGCGCACGTCACCGATGATCATGCGGACGCCGTACGGGGTGTCGATCGCCTCGTACAGGTCGCCGCCGATCTCGGCCGTGGCGGTGGAGGAGATGTAGCGACCGGCCACCGAGAGCATGCCGACCTGCGGCCCGAGCGGGCGCAGCACCGCCTGCTGGGCCACCGAGGCCAGCTTGGTCAGCTCGGCGATCTGCTCCGCCTGCCGCTGGCGTATCGAGGCCACCGCCACGGCCAGCCCGCTCGCGACCGCGACGCCGACCACGTTGACCGAGGTCACCAGCATCATCCTCGGGTCGAACAGGGCGAAGCCCACCCCGATCAGGGTCGCCACGGCACCCACACCCAGCACCACCCGCCAGGCCGCCAGGGCGGCGGCCAGGACCGGGGCGGCCACCAGAAGCGCGACGTAGTGCGCCCGACGGCCGTCGGCCAACTCCAGCCCCGAGACGATCGCGAGCAGGGCGAGGGCCGCGCCGAGGCCGGCGCGGGATCCGGGGCTCAGCGGGCTACGGCCCGACTGGAGGAGTCGCGTGGGTACGAGGGACAGCATGCCTGATCCACGTGAACCGGTGAATGAACCTGGCCCCTCGTCCGAGGATGTTCTGTCCGGCCGGCCCAGGCTGGCGGCCGGATCGGCGGCCCCGGCTGCGCTCAGCCCAGCACCTCGTAGCGGACGGTCAGCGCGCCCACGTCGGTCGAGGCGATGGTCGCGAACGCGGCGCGGGACAGGTCCAGGCAGCGACCGTCGATGAACGGGCCACGGTCGTTGATGCGCACGACGACCGACTTGCCGCTGCTCGGGTTGGTCACCCGGACCTTGGTGTTGAACGGCAGCGTCTTGTGCGCCGCGGTCAACTCGTTCGGGTTGAACGACTCGCCGTTGGCGGTGAGCTGCCCGTCGGAGTAGAAGGAGGCGCCACACGAGCCGCTCTCCAGCACCTTCGCCGCCGCTGTGGTCTTCTTCGCGGTCGGGCGCGGCTTCGGCGACTCGGTGCGGGCCTTAGCCCGGGAGGCGGCCTGCGGCGACCGGCTGGCGGACGGGCTGGCCGTCACGCTCGGCGAGGCGCTGGCGCTCGGTGACGCGGTCGGGGAACTGGGGGCGAGGCTGGCGGGGGCGGTGGTCGGGGTGAGGTCGAGAGTCGCCTGACCCGACTGCCCGGAGCCCGAGGTCAGCTGGACGGCGCCGACGGTGCCCCCGACGGCGAGAGCGACGCCGACCGCAGCGGTGGCCGCGATGCCCGCCGGGGAGGAGAAGATGCGGGTACGGGAGTGCCTGCCTGCCACCGGCCCGGTCCTTTCGTCGACTGAACAAACCGGTTCGGACCGTAACGAGAGAAGCACTTCCGAAGTCAACGTGATCATGGTGATCTGCCCGTATTTGGCATAGTACGTGTAGCCGATCATCCGAGCCGGGGTGGGTCGACCGGCCCGGGTGCGGACGCGCCGAGCGCCCGTGCCGCACGATGGACGGATGCCCGCTGAGCTGACCGAACGCTTGGCCGCCCTGTTCCGGTGGATCGACCCCGGCCCGGACGCCAGCCACCTGGTCAGCGACATCTCCGGTTGGTGGCGCGACCCCACCGTGCTGGCCGAACTGGGACCGGCCCTGGTGGCGCCGTACCGGGCCGCCCGGCCGACGGTGGTGCTCGCCCCGGCGGTCACCGGCCTGCTGCTCGGGCCACTGGCCGCCACCGCCCTCGGGGTCGGCTTCGTGGCCGCCCACAAACCCGGCGACGGAAGGATGCCGGCCGGCCCGCTCACCTGGGCGCAGAGCCCGCCGGACTACCGGGGCCGGCAGGTCGACCTGGCCGTCCGGGACCGGCACCTCGGCCCCGGCGACCGCGTTCTGGTCGTGGACGACTGGGTCCGCACGGGCGCGCAGCTGCACGCCCTCTACGACATCTGCGCCAAGCGCGGCGCGCAGGTGCTCGGCACCGCAGTGGTGGCCGTCGACTGCCCGCCCGAGACTGCCACCGCACTGCGGATCACCGGCCTGATCGCCGGCACGGATCTGCCGGGTTGACCTGAAGCCCACTTCACCTTCGACGATCGACGCATGAGCGACGGAATTCTCGACGAGGCGTACGACCGGCTGCACCGCACCGGACCCGAATACGAGGGCTGGCTCTCCAACCACGGCCCGATGGCCGTCGAGGCGCTGGCCCGGCACGGGCACGAGCAACGGGTGCACCGCTGGCTGGACGACTACCTCACCCGGCTCGACGAGCTGCCCCGCGGGCTGCGCCCGATCGACGACTGGCGGGCGGCGCTGGGCGACGCGAAGCGGGCCGGTGACTGGCTGGCGTACTTCGACCGGCACCTGCGCGAGCAGCCGTGGCGGGACGTGCTCGGCACCTGGTGGCCCCGACTGCTGCCCGGCATCGCCGCCGGCGCCACGCACGGGGTGATCCGGGTCGGGCACGCCGTACGCGCCCTGCACCTGCACAACGCGAACCCGCAGCGGCTCACCGAGCTGGGTCAGGCCCTCGGCTACTGGGCGGCCCGCTGGCAGCCGGTACCCGGCGCCGAGCGGCTGCTCGCCTCGGTCACGTCGAACCCACCCGAGGCCCACCCGGACGCCGCCGGGCCGGACGTGGCCGCCGCGCTGGCCGGGGTGCCCCGGATCGACGACCAGACCGGGGGCATCCGGGATCGACTGGGTCGGCTGGTGGGCGTACCCCGATGGGAACCTGCGCTCGCGGCGCTGCGCCCCGCGCGGACGCCGACCGAGGCGGAGCGCGGGCTCGTCACGCTCGTGCACCGTGCCGGCCTCGACTACCTGCGCTTCGGGCACGCGGAGCCGGTCATGCTGGTGCACGCGGTCACCGCGCCGACCGCCGTGCTGCGTACCCTGCCGGCTCTCGACCGGGCGCTGTGGGCGCCGAGCCTCGCCGCGGCCTGGGCCGCGACGGCGGCCGTGACCTCGGTGTACGCCCCGACCGACGGGATCGCCCCGCCGTCGGTGACCGTCGCGACCCCGGCGGAGGTCTTTGCTCGCGCGGCCCGACACGGCGACGCGCACGTGGTCAAGCTCGCCGACGCGGTCCTCGACGCCCACGCGGCCAGCGGTGACCAGCGGCTGCTCGACGCCGCGGGCTACGCCGGGCAGCTGATCTGAGCAGCGCCGGACGAATTGCGGCGGCGGTGCCGGCCGCGCTGGCCTAGCCTCGGCAGGATGTGGCCTCGGATCGGTGACCTGCGCACGCTCACCCTCGGCACCCCCGGCGAGCTGCGGGCGAGCCTGAACACCCTGGTGCTGGCCGGCGTGAAGACCGCGACGGCCGGCCGGCTCGCCGAGTACGCGGAAGAGGGCGAGGAGTTGGAGCAGGTCGGCGAACGGCTCGCGCTGGTCGACGACGACGACGCACTGGCCGGCGTCGTGGAGATCACCGGCGTCGAGGTGGTGCGCTTCGGCGACGTGCCCTGGGAGTTCGCCCGCGCCGAGGGCGAGGGTGATCGCTCGATCGAGGAGTGGCGGGCCGGGCACTCGGCCTACTGGGCGCGGCTCGGCACCCCCGTCGACGACGACACTCCGATCGTCTGCCTGCGCCTGCGACTGGTCTCCGGCGGCGAGGGCGGCGTGGCCACCGGAGACCTGGGCACCTGAGCCGGCGCTATCCGCGCAGCTCGGGCAGCAGTCGCGTCGCCACGTCGGCCAGGACGGCCTCGTCGCCGGCGTACCAACTGCTCGCCCGCGGCCAGTGCGTGACCACGTCGGTGAAGCCGAGTTCGGCGGCCCGGCCGACCTGGTCGGCGAAGAACTGCGCGCTGCTGAGCGAGAACACCGGCGCGGCGTCCATCGACAGGTAGCGGTCCAGCGTCGCCGGGTCGCGGCCGGCCTCGTCCAGCGTCCGGTCCATCCGCGCCGACAGGGCCGACACGGTGCCCCACCAGCCCTCCACGTCATCGGCGTCAGTGCCGGTGGTCACCCAACCCTGACCGAACCGGGCCACCAGCCGCATCGATCGCGGGCCGTTCGCGGCGACGACGAACGGCACCCGCGGCTGCTGGACACAGCCGGGGTTGTTGCGGGCGTCCACCGCGGCGAACCAGTCACCACGCCAGGTGGTGCCGTCCTCCCGAAGGACCAGGTCCAGCAGTTCGGTGAACTCGGCGAACCGGTCGACGCGCTGGCGCGGCGGCAGCGTCTCACCGCCCAGCACCGCCGAGTCGAAGCCGATGCCGCCCGCGCCCAGGCCGAGCAGCAGCCGGCCGTCCGAGACGTCGTCCACCGTGGTGATCTGCCGGGCGAAGGCGGCAGGGTGCCGGAAGTTCGGCGACGCCACGAGCGTGCCCAGCCGGATCCGGGACGTCACCGTGGCGGCGGCGGTCAGCGTGGCCATCGAGTCGAACCACGGGCCGTCGACCAGGTCCCGCCAGCCCAGGTGGTCGTACGTCCAGGCGTGGTCGAAGCCCCACTCGTCGGCCTGCCGCCAGCGACGCTGCGCCTGGGCCCAACGCTGGTCCGGGAGGATCACGATGCCAATCCGCATGATCGCCAGCCTAACCGCGTCCGATACCCCTGCCTTAGCATCCCGATGATGCGGACGACCCGGACGGTGGTGCGACCGGCGACCCGGTCAGATGTGCCGGCGCTGGTGGAGCTGCGCCGGGTCAACGCCGAGGCGCACCTCGCGCTGGACCCCGACGTCTACCGGCTGCCGGAGCGCGAGGCGGTCGTCCGTCACTTCACCACGGTGCTGGGCGACCGGGCCGGCGGGGACGCCATTCTCGTCGCGGAACACGACGGGCAGGTCGTCGGAATGGTCGAGGTGCTGCGCCTGGCCGAACCGCCCGCACACCAGATCCTGCGCCCGCAACCGTCGGCGCAGATCCACACGGTGGTGTCGAGCACCGCCCGGGGACTCGGGATCGGCTCGGCGCTGCTCGACGCGGCGGCCCGGTGGGCGACCGAGAACGGAATCACGAGCCTGTCGGCGGGCATCCACCACCGCAACGACGGCGCGGTGCGCTTCTACCGCCGCCACGGCTACGCACCCTCGGGCACCTTGCTCAACAGGCAACTCGAGGGCTAAGCCCCACCCGCCCGTGGCGGGGCGCCACGGACGCCGGGCTTTCGCTACGGTTCGGCCGTGGACCTACGGTCACGGCGGGCCGACACGGTACGAGCCTTCGGCACCCTGTCGCTGGTTGCCGGCTTCATGACGGCGCTGCTCACCCTGCCGTCCAGCACCGGCGGGCTCCAACCGCAGATCCTGGCCGCCTTTCTCATCCTGACCGGCATCGGTCTGCGGATCGAGGCGGCGATCATCGACCGCAGGCCATAACCCTCCCCCTGTGTGTCCCACGTCACAGTTGGTCGTGGTAGGGGCGTCCCGATCGGCTCCGACCTCGTTGCGAGCAGGCACCCGGTGGGCGCCGCCCGAGGAGAGGGAAGAAGCGACATGACGAAGGTGACCGCACAGCTGTCGGTGTCGGTGGACGGCTTCTACGCCGGCCCGCTGTTCGACGGCGACGGCGACTGGATCGACTC
The DNA here is from genome assembly GCF_040608335.1 of Micromonospora sp. NPDC005194. NCBI lineage: Bacteria > Bacillati > Actinomycetota > Actinomycetes > Micromonosporales > Micromonosporaceae > Micromonospora > Micromonospora sp. NPDC005194. Next base: position 16,717 of record NZ_JBEXIA010000002.1, read on the forward strand.
GGCCGAGAGCGCCGGCTTCTTTCGGATCACCCGCTGGGCGACCGACGCGATGGCGTGGCGCGAGCGGCAGGGCTTCGCCGGCGGCGAGCAGGACGCCAACTCCGACGTGATGGCCGAGACGTTCGACGCGGCCGGCGCGTACGTCATGGGCCGGCGGATGGCCGACGGCGGTGAGGTGCCCTGGGGCGAGGAGCCGCCGTTCCGCGCGCCGGTCTTCGTCGTCACGCACCGACCCCGCGAGACCCTGCTGCGCGGTGGCGGCACCAGCTTCACCTACGTCACCGGCGGCGTGGCCAGCGCCGTCGAGCAGGCGCGCGCAGTGGCCGGTGGCCGCAACGTCGCCGTGGCCGGAGGCGGCAGCCTGGTGCGGCAGGTGCTCAAGGCCGGCCTGCTCGACGAGTTGGAACTGCACGTCGTACCGGTCGTGCTCGGCACCGGTCTACGGCTGTTCGACGCGGACCTCGACCTCGGCGACAAGGAGGCCATCGAGCTGACGCCGACCCGGGTCATCCCCACCCCGCAGGTCACCCACATCCGGTACCAGGTGAGCGGTCGCGCCCCGCTCGTGCTCGACGACCGGGGCCGCGGCGGCGGCCCGACGGCGACCACGACCTGACCCGCGCTTTCATCAACCTCACGAGGAGCTTTCATGCCACAACTGTTGCGGGTGCAGTGCTTCAACGTTTCGCAGGACGGGTTCGGCACCGGCGAGGGGCAGAGCCTGGAACGGCCCTTCGGCCACGCGGACCCCACCCCGCTGTTCTCCTGGCGTTCCGCCACCGCCAGCTTCGTGTACCGCACCGAGCCAGGCGGCACGCGCGGCCTGGACGACTACCTGACCCGCGACGCCGAGTGCAACATCGGCGCGGAGATCATGGGTCGCAACAAGTTCGGCCCCCAGCGTGGCCCCTGGGAGAACCACGAGTGGCAGGGCTGGTGGGGGGACAACCCGCCGTTCCACACGCCGGTCTTCGTGCTCACCCATCACGTACGGCCGTCCTTCACCCTGTCCGACACCACGTTCCACTTCCTCGACGCCAGCCCCGCCGAGGCCCTGGCCCAGGCCAAGCAGGCAGCGGACGGTCGGGACGTACGCCTCGGTGGTGGGGTGGCCACCATCCGCGAGTTCCTCCAGGCCGACCTGGTCGACACGATGCACATCGCCGTCGCGCCCGTCGACCTCGACCGGGGCGAGCGGCTGTGGGAGAGCCCCGACGAACTTCTCGACCGCTTCCACCTGGAGTCGGTGCCCAGCCCCAGCGGAGTCACCCATCTCCTGTTCTGGAGACGGTGACCGCCACTACAGGCGGGAGCCGTCGGCGCACAGATCTTGGACAGTTTCCGTTAGCAGCTAACGGAAACTGTCCAAGATCTGCGACCTGCGATGGCAGCGGCCAGTCCGAAGTCTTCGGTCGGGCCGAGGCGGAGTCCGGGCGGCGGTCCGGCAAAGGGCCCTTGACACATGCCCTAAGCCAGGCGGGAGAGGACCAGCAGCCGGTTGCCGTCCGGGTCGGTGACCCTGGCGGACCGCTCACCCCAGGGCTGGTCGACCGGCTCCTCGGTGACCGTCGCGCCACCCGCGCGCAGAACGTGCACGGCCGCGTCGCAGTCGTCGGCGTACACGCACAACTCCCAGCGGCGCGAGAGGGTGGGGTCGCCTGCATGCGGGTCGGCGGCCAGGCCCAGCTCGCTGCTGCCCAGCCGCAGGGCTACGAACTCCGGCTCACCGTCCTCCGGGAACCGGTAGGTCAGCTCGAAGCCGACGACGTCCCGGTAGAACGCGATCAACCGCGGCAGGTCGGGCGTCGTCACGATGGGAAAAGCCTCGGTGAACACGCGACCACCTCCTGACCGGACCCTAACGGGTAGGAGCGAGGCAGCCCAGGGACGTGCGCGCGCGGCAACATCGAAGGCGCTGACCGGGACTCTCGTCCTGGTCAGCGCCTCGGTCGTGGAGCGGGTGACGGGAATCGAACCCGCACTGTCAGCTTGGGAAGCTGATGTTCTGCCATTGAACTACACCCGCGGGCGGCACCACTGTACCCGAGTCGTCGAACCGGTGCACCCAGCCACCCCCACGCGCCGGCGGGACGCCTTCACCTCGGAAAAAGTTTCGTGACGGCAAGATATGGGCGTTCTCAAATGCGTCGATGGGTTGTAACGTCTCCCACACGTTTCAGCCACGGCGTGACACACCCCCTGTCACGCCGCCAGAAAGAGGTGGGCCCATGGGACTCCGTCCCAACCTGCTGACCCGGCGTGCCGCCGGTGTCGCGTCGACGACCCTCGCGCTGCTGCTCAGCACCGCTGCGGTGGGCGTCGTTCCGGCTGCTTCGGCCTTCTCCGCGGCGCCGGGCGGCGCCTGCGCGGAGCCGGCCGACAGCCACGCCAACGCTCGGGTGAAGCCCGGCGCGGCGGCCACGCACGACCCGAACGAGCTGACCGCGAAGCAGGTCCGCGAACGCGACGCCGACCTCGCGGCGGCGTTGCGCGAGCGTGCCAACTTCCGGGCCGGCGCCGGCGCCACGACGCTGGCCACCGTCACCATCCCGGTGGTGGTGCACGTGATCCAGGAGAACAGCACCCGGGCCGGCGGCAACATCCCGGACTCGATGATCACTTCGCAGATCAGCGTGCTCAACCAGGCCTACGCGGGCGGAACCGGCGGCGCTGCCACCGCCTTCGCCTTCCGGCTCGACAAGATCAACCGGGTGACGAACCCGTCCTGGTACCCGATCGTCAACGGCTCGTCGGCGGAGCGGTCGATGAAGTCGTCGCTGCGGGTGGGCGGCAAGAACACGCTCAACATCTACCTCGGCGAGCTGAGCGGCGGCCTGCTCGGCTGGGCGACCTTCCCGCAGCAGAACCTCAGCACCATGGACGGCGTGGTCGTGCTGAACGAGTCCCTGCCGGGCGGCACCGCCACCAACTACAACCAGGGCGACACCGGCACCCACGAGATCGGTCACTGGCTGAACCTCTACCACACCTTCCAGGGTGGCTGCGGCGGCTCCGGTGACAGCGTCAGCGACACCCCAGCCGAGGCGTCGCCGGCGTACGAGTGCCCGACCGGGCGGAACACCTGCTCGGCGACCGGCCTGGACCCGATCACCAACTTCATGGACTACACCTACGACTCGTGCATGTACCAGTTCACCCCGGGGCAGGCGAGCCGCATGCTGACCGCGTGGAACGCGTACCGCGCGGCGTAGCTCTCCTCGCGCACACCTGGTGCCGGCTCCGTCACGACGGAGCCGGCACCGGCGTTTTTTTGGACAGCAGGGCCGTGGTCAGGCGGCCGTGCACTGGACGTCACGGCTGCGGCGGGTCGGGCGCGTCTGCGGTACGGCGACAGGCGCGGCCGGTGCGGGCGGGGCTTGCGGGTCCAGCCAGACCCGCACGGCCGGGCGGCTCGGGGTGACACCCGGAACGCCGGCGGCGTGCTGCTCGCGACGGGTCAACATCGCCACGTCGACGGTGAACTCGAACAGCCGCCAGTCGACCTGCGGCTCGGCCCGGGCGCTCTGCGCCAGTCGGGCCACCTGGACCGGGTCCGTGACCGGCCAGGCGTGGCCCGCCACGTACGCCTCGTCGTCGCTCTCCTCCGGAGGGAACGAGTGCAGCGCGTAGCGGCCGTCCCGTTCGAGGTCGCGGCGCTTCGGCGAGTCGATGATGAAGCAGAAGAGACCCTCGTCGGTGATGACCGGGGAGACCGGATGGACCCGGGGCCCGCCGTCGGCGCGGACCGTGGCCAGGTAGCCGAAGCCCGGCCCGTACTGCTGCAGGAGAACGCGGATCCCGTCGGCGAGGCGGGGCTCGTCGGCGGCGAATTCGGACCAGGAAGCCATGCCGACATTCTATCGAACAAATGTACGAGCAGCGACCTCGACGCGCTGGTCACCGGCACCGAATCCGGCCGGTCCGGCCAACGCGGCTATGGTGGTCCGATGCTGCTCTCCGACCGTGACCTGGTCTCCGAGATCAAGGCCGGCACGCTGGGCCTGGAACCGTTCGAGCCCACCCTGGTCCAACCGTCCAGCATCGACGTACGACTCGACCGGCTGTTCCGGGTGTTCAACAACCATCTCTACACCCACATCGACCCGGCCATGCAGCAGGACGACCTGACATCGGTGGTCGAGGTGCCCGACGGCGAGCCGTTCGTGCTGCACCCGGGGGAGTTCGTGCTCGCCTCGACGCTGGAGGTGATCTCGCTCGGCGACCAGCTCGCCGGCCGGCTGGAGGGAAAGAGCTCACTGGGCCGCCTCGGCCTGCTCACCCACTCCACCGCCGGGTTCATCGACCCGGGCTTCTCCGGTCACGTCACGCTGGAGCTGTCCAACGTGGCGAACCTCCCGATCACCCTCTGGCCGGGCATGAAGATCGGCCAGCTCTGCATCTTCCGGCTCTCCTCGCCGGCCGAGCACCCGTACGGCTCGGTGGTCTACGGCTCGCGCTACCAGGGGCAGCGGGGGCCGACGCCGAGCCGCTCCTGGCAGAACTGGCGTGCCTGGCCGACGCGATAGATAGCGGACGACGAGGGCCCGCCGCGACGAGATCGCGACGGGCCCTGCTGCGTCCCGCGTTGGTCAGCCGGGACGGCCGTAGCTGTGGATCGGCCCGTCGTCGACCTTCTTCATCTTGATCGGCTGACCGGCCTGGGAGGCGTGCACCACCCAGCCGTTGCCGACGTACATGCCGACGTGGTGGATGTCGCTGTAGTAGAAGACCAGGTCGCCGGGGCGCAGATCGCCCCTGCTGACATTCTTGGTCACCCGGCTCTGCGCGGCGGCGTTGTGCGGCAGCGACACACCGGCCTTCGCCCACGCGGCGAGCATCAGCCCGGAACAGTCGTACGAGTTCGGACCCTCGGCACCCCACACGTACGGCTTGCCGATCTGGGCACAGGCGAACTTGACCGCCGTGCCCGCGCCGCCGCCGGGGTAGCTGGCCGGGCAGGGCGCCGGACGCAGCGGACCGCCGCCACCATTGCCGTACACCTTGAGGCGCAGCTTCTGCAGCCGGTCGATCTCGTCGTTGATCTGCTTCTTCTTCGCCGCCAGCTGCGCTTCGGTCCGGGTCAGCTGGGCCACCATCTCGTCCAGCGGCGCCTTCTGCCGGGCCAGCTCGTCGCGGAGGTCGGCGACCTGACGGACGTCCTCCTGCTGGTTGTGGGCGAACCGGTCGAGCATCTCGAGCTGCCCGACCACCTCGCCGGGCGACCGGCTGCCGAGCATCGTGTTGACGGTCGACAGGTTCTCGCCCATGTACGCGCGCACGGCCAGCGCGCTTACCTTGTTCATCGCGGCGTCGACCTGGCGCTCCAGGGGCGCGATGCGGGCGGCGAGCGCGTCGGCCTGCCTGCGCTTCACGGCCAGGTCCGCGCGAGTGGCGTTGTGCCGTTCGATGACCGGTTCGAGCTTGTTCCAGTCGGCGTCGATCTGGCGCTCGATCTCGGCGACGGACGGATCCGCGTGCGCCGCCGTGGCGCTGCCCGTCAGGACGACGGCTACGCCGACCAGGGCGGCGAGGGCGGTGGTGAAGCGGGACCAGCGTGGACGCGGCACTGTCGACGTCGGGTCGGCCGAGGCCGACCGTTCGGACGACGGCCGCGGGGCATGGAGGGCCACCGGGGTTCCGTACTCCTTCTTCCTGACCGCCTACCGGGTTAGCTGACGGGTTCGGGCGGGAAGTTGGCGCCCTACCGCATTGGCTGCGGATTCACCCCGGGGGAACCTGGGTCCCCGGCTCGCTCGCAAGCGACTCGGCGGTGTCGGTCCGTTACCGCCCGGGATGGGCAGACCTGCTACCGGGCCGACAAATGACCAGAGTAGAGACGGCCGTTACCGATCCGCAACCCGTGCGGCCGTGACACTCCGTACCGATTGGAGGAGGTCACCGAGCGTGCGTGAAGCTTTCTTTCGATGCAGTTTGATGTATGGAAAGGTATTGACGCGGACTCCCGACCGGCGCGAAGGTGACCACACCGTTACCAGTCAAATCTAGGGGGTTCGATGGAACGTCCAACCCTGTCCGCCGGCCGGCGCGCATCGCTCGCGGTCGCCGTGGTCATCGCCACGGCCGCCGTACCGCTGAGCGCCGGCCCCGCCTCCGCCGCACCGGCCGCCGACCGTCAGCAGCAGTACGCCGCCGCGTCGACCGAGTACGGCGTGCCGACCGCCGTGCTGCTCGGGGTCTCCTACCTGGAGTCCCGCTGGGACAGCAACGCCGGCACCCCGAGCACCAGCGGCGGCTACGGACCGATGCACCTGACCGATGCCCGCCACGTGGCCGCCCTACCCGCGCGCGGCCACCACGACGCCGGCACCGAGGATCCGCGCGGCGACGACTCCCGTGCCGTCCTGGCACCCGCGCCGGCCACGGATCCCGCGCCGCCCACGGCTGCGATGCAGACCGTCGACGCCGCCGCCGCGCTGACCGGCGCCGCCCCCGAGGCGCTGCGCAGCGACGCGACGACCAACATCCGGGGCGGGGCGGCGCTGCTGGCCGCGTACCAACGGGAGGTGGGCGCCCCGGTCGGCGCCGGCACCGACCCCGCCACCTGGTACGGCGCGGTGGCCCGCTACGCCGGCGCGGACAGCGCCGACGCCGCGGCGGCCTTCGCCGACGAGGTCTTCACCACCATCGGCGCCGGCGAGACCCGCGTGACCGACGACGGCCAGCGGGTCACGTTGCCGGCCCGCGCGGTCCAACCCCAGCGTTCCTGGCTGGACCGGCTGGGCCTGCGACGACTCGCCCGCCCGGACGGCCTGGAGTGCCCGCGGACCGTCTCCTGTGAGTGGATCCCGGCACCCTACGAGGCGTTCGGCGACGGCGACTACGGCAACCACGATCTCTCCGACCGGCCCGCCCGGCAGAAGATCGAGTACATCGTCATCCACGACACCGAGGCGAGTTGGGCGACCACCCTGAAACTCGTCCAGGACCCGACCTACGTGAGCTGGCACTACTCGCTGCGCTCGGTGGACGGGCACATCGCCCAGCACGTCAAGACCAAGGACGTCGCCTGGCACGCCGGCAACTGGTACGTCAACGCGAAGTCGATCGGGCTGGAACACGAGGGCTTCGCCGCGCAGGGCACCTGGTACACCGAGGCGATGTACCGGACCTCGGCGAAGCTCGTCCGGCACCTCGCGCTGCGGTACGGCATCCCGCTGGACCGCCAGCACATCATCGGCCACGACAACGTGCCCGGCACCGTCGCGTCGACCGTGCGCGGGATGCACTGGGACCCGGGGCCCTACTGGGACTGGACGCACTACTTCGACCTGCTGCACGCACCGCGACTGGACACCGGCACCCCCGCCACCGGGCTGGTCCGGATCGACCCCGACTACGCGACCAACCAACCGGCGTTCACCGGGTGCGTCACCCCTGGAACACCCTGCGCGCCGCGCGGCTCCTCGTCGGTGGTGCTGCACACCGCGCCGTCCACGGACGCGCCGCTGGTCAACGACATCGCGCTCCGCCCGGACGGCACCCCGAACACGATGGACGTGTCGGACCACGGGGCGCGGGCCTCCGCCGGCCAGACGTACGCGCTGGCCGGCCGGCAGGGCGACTGGACGGCCATCTGGTACCTCGGGCAACGGGCCTGGTTCCACAACCCGGCGTCCGCGCCGACCGCCACCTGGACCGTGGGTGTGGTGGCCGTTCCGAAGCCGGGCCGGGCCACCATCCCCGTGTACGGGCGGGCGTACCCGGAGCAGGCGGCCTACTCGGCCGGCGTGCCCTACCAGGCGATCTCACCGCTGCAGTACACGCTGGCCGCCGGTCAGCGCTACGCCGTCGGCGCGGTGCTGGCCGGCGAGTACTACCGGGCCAGCACGTTTGACGGCTCCTCGCCCGGCGACTGGACGGTGATCCGGGGCAAGAACCGGTACGCGCAGATCCAGTTCGGCCACCGCATCATGTACGTCGACCTCGCCGACGTGCAGCTCCTGCCGTCCCCGGTGGGCGCTCCCCGCTGACGAACGACATACGACGAGGGCCCCCGGTCATCCGACCGAGGGCCCTCGTGGCGTCCGCTGGATCAGCCGGGTCGGCGGAACCCGGCGATCGGCATGGTGGTGATGCTCGACACCTGCACCGGTTTGCCGGCACGAGGCGCGTGCACCATCTGGTTGTTACCCAGATAGAGCCCGACATGGCTCAGGCCGGAGAAGAAGAAGACCAGGTCACCGGGGCGGGCGTCGGCGCGCGACACGGCCTTGCCCTCGTTCCACTGGTCACCCGTGTGGTGGGTGAGGGAGATCCCGGCCGACTTGTACGCGTACTGGGTCAGGCCCGAGCAGTCGAACGAGTTCGGGCCGGTGGCGCCCCAGACGTACGGGTCGCCGACCTGCTGGCAGGCGGTCTTGATCGCCTTCTGGGCGGCCACGGCGAGCACACCGTTGATGGTCGGGCAGCCGACGGTCTTGACCGTGGTCTTGGGCATCGACGCCTCAAGCTTCTTGATCTCGGCGTCGATCTGCTTCTTCTTGGCCGCCAGCTCGTTCTGCTGCTTGGTCTGGGTGGCGATCAGCGCGTCGAGCTTCTGCTTCTCGCTGTCGTACTTGGCCCGCACGGCCAGCACGCCCTCGACCTGCTTGCGCTCCTGCGCGGCCAGCCGGTCGAGGAGGGTGAGCTGCTCGGTGAGGGTGTCCGGCTTGGCGCTGATCAGCAGCGCGCCGATCTCCTGCGACGGGCCCGACATGTAGTAGCGGGACGCGAGGTCACCGACCCGGTTGAGCGCCAACTCGCTCTGCAGGGCCAGCGGCTCGATCTTCTTCTGCAGGTCGGTCGACTTCTTCCGGTTGACCTTGAGCTGCGCCCGTACCTTGTTGTACTGCTCGATCGTGGGCTCCAACTGCTCCCACTTCTTGTCGATCTGCGCCTCGATCTCGTCGACCGTGGGCTCGGCCTGCGCCGGCACGGCGAGCATTCCGGCACCGACCGCAGCGGCGGCGACCAGCACAAGCAGACGATGGGCGACCCGGCGTAGACCGCCCGGCCGAGCGGACAGTCCCGGGGCGTGACGATGAGGGGGCATGGTTGCCACCGGCACCGACTCCTTTGCAACCGACCGCCGGGCGCCTCGCGTGAGGGAAGGGCCGAGGCAGACGACCCACAGCGGTCGGTGCCCCACATTAGGGAAGCGTTGGACCGGAATCAAGGCGAGCCGAGTCACCATCACTGTCACGCAACCGCTTGCACACCAAGGGTGTTGGTCAATTAACCAACGATTGCGGTCAATACATCGTCGAGCGTGACCACCCCGAGCGGACGCCGACCGTCGCTGACCAGCACCATGTGCCGCCGTTCGCGGCGCATGGCCAGCAGCAGATCGGCCAGCGTACGTTCCGGCGGCACCACCGCCAGCGGCCGGTAGACCTCCGCCGGCACCGGTGCCCGACGACCCTGCCCGGCGTACCCGAGCACGTCCTTGACGTGCACGAAGCCCAGTACGCGCCGGGTGGACCGCTGCACCACCGGGAACCGGGACCGGCCGGTCCGGGTCGCCAGCACCTCCAGCGACGCCGGGGAGACGTCCTCGGCCACCGTGACCACCGTCGACCACGGCTGCAACGCGTCCGCCGCGGTCCGGGTGTGCAGGGCCAGGGCCCCGGTGATGCGGGCGTGCTCCTCGGCGTCGAGCAGCCCCTCCGTACGCGCCTGCGACACCAGCCCGGCCAACTCCTCGGCGGTGAACACCGTCTTCACGGCCTCGGTCGCCTCGATCCGCCAGAACGCCAGCACCCGGCGGGCCGCCCACTTCATCGCCAGCAGCAACGGCTTGGTGGCCACGCAGAAGGCCAGCATGGCTGGGCCCAGCCAGAGGGCGGAGACCTCCGGACCGGCCAGCGTGATGTTCTTCGGCACCATCTCGCCGACCACCGTGTGCAGGAAGACGACGACGCCGAGCGCGAGCACGAACGCCACCGGGTGCACCGCGCGCTCGGGCAGGCCGACCGCGTGGAACGGCGACTCCAGCAGATGAGCCAGCGCCGGCTCGGCGATCGCGCCGAGGCCCAGCGAGCAGACCGTGATGCCGAGCTGCGCACCGGCGATCATCAGCGGGATCTGGTTCATCGCCGACAGCGCCCAGCGGGCCCGCTTCGAGCCGACCGCCAACGGTTCGATCACCGTCCGCCGGGACGCGATCAGCGCGAACTCGCTGCCCACGAAGAACCCGTTGCCGAGCAGCAGCAGCACGGTCACCAGCAGCTCAGTCATCGGTGTCCGGTTCCGCCGGGCGCAGCACCCGGACCTGCTCGATCCGGTGCCGCTCCACCTCCACCACGGTGAACTCCCAGCCGTCCGCGTCGACGGTCTCGCCGGCCAGCGGGATGTGCCCCAGTCGCGCCATCAGGAAGCCGGCCAGCGTCTCGTACGGCCCCTCGGGCAGCCGGAAGCCCGTCTGCTCGGCCAGCTCGTCGGAGCGCAGCACCCCGTCGACAAGCACCGTGCGCTCCCCGCCCGGCACGGTCAGCTCGACCGGCCCGGTGTCGTCCACACTGGCCGGATCGAACTCGTCGGCGATCTCCCCGACCAGCTCCTCGACCAGGTCCTCGATCGTCACCACGCCGTCCGTGCCGCCGTACTCGTCGACCACGATGGCCAGGTCAGCCCCGGCCGCCTTCAACGCCGCCAGCACGCCGTCCAGGTCCAGGCTCTCCGGCACGTACACCGGCTCCCGGGCCACCGACCCGACCATGGTCGACGCCCGCGCGGCCAGCGGCACGCCCAGCGCGTCCGGCACGCCGGCCACACCGGTGACCAGGTCCAGGGTCTCCTCGTACACCGGGAAGCGGGTCCGTCCGGTCCGCCGCGACTCTTCGAGCAGCTCGGCCACGGTGGCGGTGGCGCGCAGCGCGACCACGTCGACCCGCGGGGTCATCGCCTCGGCCGCCCGTTTGTCGCCGAACCGGATGGTGCGGCGCAGCAGCATCGCCGTGTCCGTGGGCAGCGCGCCCGCGCGGGCCGAGATGGCGGCCAGCAGGCCCAGCTCTTCGGGTGAGCGGGCGCTGGCCAGCTCCTCCTGCGGCTCCACGCCGAGCGCCCGGACCAGCCGGTTCGCCGAGCCGTTCAGGCCCCGGATCACCCAGCCGAACGTCCGGGAGAAGGTGTGCATCGGCCCGGCGGTGGCCAGCGCGGCGGGCATCGGTTGGGCGAGCGCCGCGTTCTTGGGCACCAGCTCGCCGAAGAGCATGGAGATGAGGGTGGCCAGGGCCAGCGCCAGGAACGGGGTGAAACGCTCGGTGCTCTCCCCGGCGACCGGGCGCAGCAGCGGGGTGAAGATCCGGGCCAGGGCGGGCTCGGCCAGGTAGCCGGTGAGCAGCGCGGTGATGGTGATGCCGAGCTGCGCTCCGGAGAGCTGGAAGGACAGCTCACGCAGCGCGGTGCGGACCTTCAGCGCGGCCTGATCGCCGGCCGCGGCCCGGCGGTCGATCTCCGCCCGATCGACCGTGACCAGGGCGAATTCGGCCGCGACGAAGAACGCGTTGCCGGCGGTCAGCGCAACGAAGCCGACCAGTGGCAGCAGCGTGGTCCAGAGCAGGCCGTCGATGTCGTCTCACCTCGGCCGCGATTGTGCCACGCCGGGTGCGCGATGCCGGGCCCCGGTCGGGCGCGGCGGCGGCACCCCGTGGGCGCCGCCGCCGTCCGATGATTTTCGCGGTACGCCTCAGCCGGCGACCGGCGCGGACTCCTTGTCGCCCCGCGGCTGCTCCGGCTTCACCGAGCGCAGCAGGACGCTCGCCACGTCGATCACCTCGACCTGTTCGCCGGCACCCTTGCCGTTGACCCCGTCGTTGAGCATCGTCGAGCAGAACGGGCAGCCGACGGCAACGGTCTTCGCCCCGGTGGCCATGGCCTCCTCGACCCGGTCCACGTTGATCCGCTTGCCGATCTTCTCCTCCATCCACATCCGGGCGCCGCCGGCGCCGCAGCAGAAGGAGCGCTCGCTGTTGCGCGGCATCTCGGTGATCTCGCCCTCGATGGCGTCCCCGAGCACCTCGCGAGGGGCCGCGAAGATCCGGTTGTGCCGGCCCAGGTAGCAGGGGTCGTGGTAGGTCACGCCGCCGTCGACGGGCTGCACCGGCGTCAGCTTGCCGGTGGACACCAGGTGGGCCAGCAGTTGGGTGTGGTGGACCACCTCGAACTCGCCGCCGAGCTGGCCGTACTCGTTGCCCAGGGTGTTGAAGCAGTGCGGGCAGGTCGCCACGATCTTGCGCTTGGCCTTCTCCCGGCCCTCGAACGCCTCGTTCAGCGTCTCCACGTTCTGCTGGGCGAGCATCTGGAAGACGAACTCGTTGCCGATCCGTCGCGCCGGGTCGCCGGAGCAGGTCTCGCCCTCGCCGAGGATCGCGAACTTCACGCCGGCCTCGTTGAGCAGGGTGGCCACGGCGCGGGTGGTCTTCTTGGCCCGGTCCTCGAACGCGCCGGCGCAGCCGACCCAGAACAGGTACTCGAAGTCGTCCACCTCGCCGACCCGGGGCACCTCGAAGTCCAGGCCCTTGGTCCAGTCTTCGCGGGTGTTCTGCGGGGCGCCCCACGGGTTGCCCTTGTTCTCCAGGTTGCGCAGCATCACGCCGGCCTCGGAGGGGAAGCTCGACTCGATCAGCACCTGGTAACGGCGCATGTCGACGATGTGGTCGACGTGCTCGATGTCCACCGGGCACTGCTCGACGCAGGCGCCGCAGGTGGTGCAGGACCAGAGCACGTCCGGATCGATGACCCCGCCCTCCTCGGCGGTGCCGATCAACGGCTTGTCGGCCTCGGCCAGGGCCAGCACGTCCAGGTGCGCGAGCTGCGCCTGGGTGGCCTTCTCCTCGCCGGTCAGGTCCTTGCCGCCACCGGCCAGCAGGTAGGGCGCCTTGGCGTACGCGTGGTCGCGCAGGCTCAGCACGAGCAGCTTGGGCGACAGCGGCTTGCCGGTGTTCCAGGCCGGGCACTGCGACTGGCAGCGGCCGCACTCGGTGCAGGTGCTGAAGTCCAGCAGGCCCTTCCAGGTGAACTGCTCGACCTGGGCGACGCCGAACTGGTCCTTCTCCGGGTCGGCCTCCTCGAAGTCGAGCGGCTTGCCCTGGCTCGTCATCGGGCGCAGCGCGCCGAGGCCGGAGCCGGCCGGCTTGGCCGGCTCACGCTTGAAGAAGATGTTGGGGAACGCCAGGAACCGGTGCCAGGCGACGCCCATGGTGACGTTCAGCGAGATGACGATCAGCCAGGTCATCGAGATAATGATCTTGATGAGCGCGGCGACGCTGGCGCCGTCCTGCCAGTCGGGCAGCACCGCGCCGACGGCGTGGCTGACCGGGGTGGCCCAGACCGGGTACTCGAAGTGGTCGGTGGCGACCTTGAAGCCCCGGATCACGAACCCGAAGATCAGGACCAGCAGCACGATCCACTCGACGAAGTAGCCCTGCCACATGGTCGAGCCGGTGAACCGGGAGCGACCGCCCGGGCGGGTGGGCCGGTTGCGCAGCCGGATCGCCATCAGCACCAGGATGCCGACCAGGCCCAGCACGCCGATGACCTCGGTGGCCAGGCCGAAGATCGTCCAGTGCCCGATGATCGGCAGCCCGCCGGTCGGGGTGACCACCTCGAAGTACGCCTCGAGCACGAGCAGTGACAGCACGACGAAGCCGACCATCACGAACCAGTGCGCGGCACCCACCACGCCCCACTTGAGCATGCGGGTGTGGCCGGCGGTCTCCACCAGCATCTTCTTCGTGCGGGCGCCCTTGTCGGTGAACCGCTCCGGAGCGGGTTGCCCCAGCCGGATGACGGCCGTCATCTTCATGACCGCGCGCACCGCCAGCCACACCGCCACGGCGGTGATGCCGGCCGCGAGGATCGTGGTGACGATCTGGACGCTGCCCATCGAGTTGGCCTCCCCGGTCTGCTGCCTGTCGAGCGGTTCAGCAACCGGGACCGGGGCAGGACGAAGCCAGCGTCGCGCCGCTGCCACACCTGCGACCGGACCGGTCGATGACCTCGCTCCGCTCGGTCATGCAGTGCAGCCTACGCGCAAGGTTACCCAGCAGTAACGTGAGTCATCTCGCAGTAGGCCACGCTGCCTGCGGACACCATAGGGTGCCCCGCCCGGTCCCGCCGGGCAGGGGCGTGGCGGGTGACCTGGATCCTTCGGCGCGGCGGCGCCCAGGCCAGGCCAGGCGTCAGCGGGAGAGGCTCAGCGCCAGCGCGAGAGCAGCACCAGCGACGCGACCATCGCGCCGAAGCCGACCGCGAGGTTCCAGTACTGCCACGAGGCGACCGGGTACTCCTGCTCGGAGAGGTAGTAGACGACCAGCCAGCCGATGCCCGCGACGATCAGGGCGACCGCGGTGATCGGCAGCCACACCGGGCTAGGCTTGCGCGACGCCGCCGTCGTCGTCGGACGGACGTCCGTCGGCGGGGTGTACACCTTCTTCTTGCGGACCTGAGACTTGGGCACGGCGCTCTCCAGAGGGGGTGACGACCTCGTCCGGCCTGACAACCGGACGCGGAGGCGACGGTTCATGGCCAATAATGTTCGACAGCTAGCGTAGTCCCGAACGGCCGCCTGGACCACGAATGGGGTCAGGCAGGTACATGGAGTGACCGAAAAGGGCGGGACTGTTCGCATCACCGGCCCGGCCGGTACGAACCGGTCCCCGACACGCGGAAGGAACGCTCGGTGGAGTACACATCCGGCGCCGCCTCCTGGCAAAAGGCCCTCCGACGGGCCGTCGCCGGGCTGCTGCCCCGGCGGCCACGCCAACGGCGACCAGGCTGGTCGATCGGGGTGCCCCTGATCGCCGCCGCAGCGGGGCTGCTCTTCACCACCACCGCGACCACGGCGGGCGGCACCGCTCTACGCGAGGACCGGCGGCCCCAGCTCAACCAGCTCATCGAGGAGCGCGAGCAGCAGGTCGAGGCGAGCGAACGCCGCGCTGCCACCCTGCGCGACGAGGTCCAGCAACGCACCGACACACTTGCCGGCTCGGACGCCCCAATCAAGGCCCAGCAGGCCCGGGCCCAGGGCAGCCTCAAGGCGGCCGGGTTCACCGCCGTCACCGGCACGGCCGTGACTGTCGAGCTGAACGACGCGCCCCAACACGACGACGAGGCCCACACCGACGCCACCAACGACGACCTGGTCGTGCACCAGGGCGACGTACAGGCCGTGGTCAACGCACTCTGGGCGGGTGGAGCGGAGGCCATGTCAATCATGAACGTCCGCGTGCTCGCAACCAGCGCGGTACGCTGCGTCGGTAACACCCTGCTGCTCCATGGGCGGGTGTACTCCCCACCGTTCAAGATCGTAGCAATCGGCGATCCCGCTGCCCTCCAGCAGGCCCTCGCCAGCTCTGAGGGAGTCCGGTTGTTCAAGGACGCAGTCGACGACTATCAACTCGGCTACAAGGAGTCCGTCTCCACGGTGACCATCAAGGCCTTCGAGGACTCGACCGCGCTGCGCTCGGCGACGGTGCCCAGGTGAGCAGCCCGGACGAACGCCGCGACGGGCGACACCGGGACCAGGCCGACGACCCGACCGCCTTCCTGCCCAAGGTCGACCGACCCGAGCCGACTCCGGAGCGGCCCGAGCCGACGCCGGGCCGGGCTCGGACCGGCAACTGGCCCGAGCCCGTGCTACCCGGCCGGCCACGGGCACCGCGTCCGGCGGAAGCTCCCGAGCCGCCGAGCGCCGCCGGCCCGCGCGCCGAGCACCCTGCCCCGCCCAGCGCCGGCCGACCGGACCCGCAGCGCGCTCCACACCACCCGAGCCCGGCGGCACCGCCGCCCTGGCCGGGTGCCGCAGCGCCCGGCTCGTCTCCACGCGGCGGGTCCGGCCAGCCCCCCGCCGCCGCTCCCGGCCGACCGACCGCGTCCCCCGCGCAGGGGCCGGTCCGGCCGGCCGCCCCGGGCAACGACCACGCGCGCGGCCCAGCCCCCGGCACCGCGCCGACCCGCCCGGCGACCGCCGGCGGCCCGTCCGGCGCCTCGACTCCTCCGAGCGGCGCGACCCAGTCCGGCGGCGATGCGCCGACCGCGTTCATCCCGAAGGTTGGCGCGGGTCCCGCACGCCCGACCAGCGCGGCGGGTGCCCCGGTCTCTCCAGCCGGGCCGGGCCGCCCCGCCGACCCGAACGCCACAGCCCTCATCCCCGCCGTACCGTCCGGTCCGGCAACCCGGCCTCCGGCCATGGACGCCACGGCGCTGATGGGCGCCGTCCCCCGTACATCGACGCCGGATGAGCCGGCCGGCGCGGACGACAGCGCCGGCGAGCCTCCCCGACCCCGTCGGGGCGAGCAGGTGGTCCAACTCCGGCCGCACCAGACCGGCGAGGGCTACAAGAGCGTCTACTCGGAGCTCACCCGCCCGTCGTTGGGCTCCCGGCTGCGGACCGGCATCCGGGTCACCGGCGAGGTGCTGATCACCTTCGGCCTGGTCGTGCTGCTCTTCGCCGGCTACGAGGTGTGGGGCAAGTCGGCCATCGTCGACGCCCACCAGAACGACCTCAACAGCCAACTCGCCCAGGAATGGGGCGGCGCGACCGACGACCCCACGGTCGCCCCGTCGGCCACCCCGAGCGTCAAGCCGTCCCCGCCGGTGCACGGCAAGCCGATCGCGGGCCTCTACATCCCCAAGCTCGACAAGAACTGGGTGGTGGTCGAGGGCGTCACGCAGCAAGACATCCGATACGCCCCGGGTCACTACCCGACCAGCGCACTGCCTGGTCAGGTCGGCAACTTCTCCGTGGCGGGTCACCGCAACCGGGCCACCTTCTGGCGGTTGGACGAGCTGGACGAGGGCGACGCGATCGTGGTCGAGGGCAAGACCGACTGGTACATCTACCGGGTGGCGCGGACCCGCATCGTGAAGCCCACGCAGGTCGAGGTGGTGGCCCCGGTGCCCGGCGAACCGAACAAGAAGCCGACCAAGCGGATGCTCACGCTGACCACCTGCAATCCCAAGTTCGACAACTACCAGCGCCTGATCATCCACGCCGAGCTGGACCGGACACAGCCCAAGTCGGCGGGCCGCCCGACGGAGCTGGGAGGCTGACCCGATGTACGCCTTCATCTGGCGTAAGCTCCCGTTCGGCCTGGCCGGCAAGCTGGTCGGTTCGGTGCTGCTCGCGGCCGCCACGGTGGCCCTGCTCTGGTACGTGGCCTTCCCGTGGGCCGAGCCGCTGCTGCCCTTCGACGACGTGCAGGTCACCCAGGACTCCGGCGTTCCGGGGGAGCCGGGCGGCGGAGACGCGGTGACCGGGGAGACTCCGGCCGGTGACGAGCACGAGCTGCCGTACGACACCGACCAGAACAATCCCGCGCCGTCCACTCCGAGCAGGTGACCATGCGCGTCCTGGTGATCGACAACTACGACTCGTTCGTCTTCAACCTGGTGCAGTACCTGGGCCAGCTCGGCGTGGACTGCGACGTCCGCCGCAACGACGAGATCGACGTCGCCGAGGTCGGCCGGGTGGGCGCGGCCGGCATCCTGCTCTCACCCGGACCGGGCAGCCCCGACCGGGCCGGCATCTGCCTGGACGTCATCCGGGAGTACGCGGGCGAGCTGCCGATCTTCGGCGTCTGCCTCGGCCACCAGGCCATCGGCGAGGCGTTCGGGGCGACCGTGACCCGGGCCCCTGAGTTGCTGCACGGCAAGACCTCCGAGGTGCGGCACCACTCGGTCGGCGTGCTCGCCGGCCTACCCGACCCCTTCACCGCCACCCGCTACCACTCGCTCGCCGTGCTCCCCGAGACGCTGCCCGACGAGCTGGAGGTCACCGGCTGGACCGGCTCCGGTGTGGTGATGGCGATGCGGCACCGGACGCTGCCCATCGAGGGCGTGCAGTTCCACCCGGAGTCGGTGCTCACCGAGGGCGGCCACCTGATGCTCGCCAACTGGCTGGCCGGTTGCGGTCACCCGGAGGCGCTGGAGCGCGCCCCCGCGCTGGCCGCCGAGGTCGACGCCCGCCGCCGAGCCGCCTTCGCCACGGCGTAGACCCGCACCGGCCGGTCAGCTTCGCAGGGCGTCCCGCACGGCGGGGCTCACCGACGACCGGACCGCGGGCGGCCGGCCCCGGAACGCGTCCCAGGCCGCCTTGCCGCTGGCGAAGTAGTCGCGAACGGCCTTGCGGACGAGCAGGCCGGGCCCGCAACCATCGCATCGAGCGGTGACCCCGTCGACATTGAGGCCGAGGTGCCGACAGAGCGTGACCGCCCGGGACAGGTGATAGGACTGCGTCACGACCAGAGCCCGCTGGACGCCGTACACGTCTCTCGCGCGGGCGCAGCTGTCGTACGTGTCCAGGCCGAACGGGTCCGCCACCACCCGCCGGGGATCCACGCCGAGCTTCTCGGTCAGATACGCGGTCATCACCGTCGGCTCGTCGCCGGACGTGCCACCCCCGTCACCGGAGACCAGCACGACCCGGGCCCGCCCGGTACGCACCAGCTCGGCGGCGGTCTCCAGGCGGCCGACGAGCCGTTCGCCCGGCTGCCGCCCGTCAGCCGTCACCGCCGTACCCAGGACGATCACGACGTCGGCGGCGGGAGCGTCCGCTTCGCCGTAGGTGTGCCCGCGCGCTCCGAACGTCGTCCACAGCCACGGGACGCTGCTCAGGACAAGCACGACCACGCCCAGGGCAACCCCGCGCAGCAGATGCCGACGCCACCGGCCCGTCCTCGGACGATCGACGGCGGAGCCCGGCCGGAGGCTCCGCACCCAGGCGGGGACGGCTACTCCTCGGGAAGTCGGACCGGCGGCGGGAAGATCGGCTGGCCGGAGCCACCACCGATGCCCGGCGTCGTTGGCGTGCCGCTCGGTGTGGGCGTCGGCGTCACCGACGGACTGGGCGTCTCCTCCACGACCTCCGGCTGGCTCACCTTGATGGTCACCCTGGTGCCGCTCGGCTTCTTCTCCTTGCCGTTCGGGCTCTGGTCGGTGACCTTGCCGGCCTGGGCCGCCGGCACATCGGGGCCATCCTGGACGTTCACCACGAAGCCGGCGTTGCGCAGGGTGCGGGTGGCCTCGTCCTCGCTCAGCCCGACGACGTCCGGCACCTCACGGACATTGCCCTTCGACACCTCGAGGGTCACCTTCGTGCCCTCGGGGACCTTCTGACCCTCCGGCGGGTTGACCTTGACGACGATGCCCTCGCTCTCCGGGCTGTCGACCGGCTTGACCGTGTAGTCGAGCTTCGCCTCCTCGAGGCGGGCGACGGCGCTCTCCTCCTTGCTGCCCTTGAGGCCGGTCGGGACGGCCACCTCGGGCTTGCCGCCGCAGAGCTGAATGGTGACCGTGCTGGCCTCCTTCAGTCGAGCGTTCGGCTGCGGGTTCTGGCCGACCACCGTGCCCTCGGCGCAGGTGCTGTTCAGAACCGGCTCGCCGACCACCGGATTGAGGCCGGCTCTGGTGATGTCGGTGAACGCGGCGTCCCGTGTCTTTCCGGCGAGGGTGGGCACCGACTTCAGGTCCTTGTCCTGCTGCTGACTCCACAGCAGGGCGGCGACCAGGGCGATCACCGCCAGCACGCCGACCGCGCTGAACAGGGCGATCAGCCAGGAGGACGCCTTGCGCTGGCGCGGATCGCCGACCCGGGCCGGGATCTGCCGGGTCTGCGGCCCGGTGGCGGCGGGCGGGTAGCCGCCACCGCCGCCGGCCGGGGCCATCGCCACCGTCTCGGCCTCGCGCAGCACCGGAGTGGCCAGCACCGGCCGGCCGGCGGCGGCGCGCAGCAGGTCGGCCCGCATCTCGCCGGCGCTCTGGTAGCGGTTGAGCGGGTTCTTGGACAGCGCCTTGAGCACGATCGCGTCGACCGCCGGGGTGACGTCCGGGTTGATGTCGCTCGGCGTCGGCGGAGTCTCCCGCACGTGCTGGTACGCGACGCTTACCGGGCTGTCCCCGACGAACGGCGGGTGCCCGCAGACCAGCTCGAACAGGACACAGCCGGCCGCGTACACATCGGAGCGGGCGTCCACGGCCTCACCGCGCGCCTGCTCCGGTGACAGGTACTGGGCCGTGCCGATCACCGCGCTGGTCTGCGTCATGGTGGTCGCGCCGCTGGCCAGCGCCCGGGCGATGCCGAAGTCCATCACCTTGACCTGGCCGGTCTGGGTGAGCATGACGTTGCCCGGCTTGATGTCCCGGTGAATGATGCCGTGCCGGTGGCTGAACTCCAGCGCCGCGCACATGTCGGCGCAGATCTCCAGCGCACGGCGGGGCTGCAACCGGCCCTCGGCCCCGAGGACCTCCTTCAACGTCCGCCCGTTGACGAACTCCATGACGATGAAGGGCAGCGTCTCGCCGGTCGGCGCGGTCTCCTCGCCGGTGTCGTAGACCGCCACGATCGCCGGGTGGTTGAGCGATGCGGCGTTCTGCGCCTCCCGGCGGAACCGCATCTGGAACGTCGCGTCCCGGGCGAGGTCGGTGCGGAGCATCTTGATCGCGACGTCCCGACCGAGCCGGAGGTCGCGACCGCGGTGCACCTCGGCCATGCCGCCATAGCCGAGCAGCTCGCCGACCTGGTACCTGCCACCGAGCAGGCGGGCCTGCGCTGTCATCGCGTCTGTCGTCCTTCGCTCGTCGTCGTCCCGCCGTCACCCGGCCGGAGTCGTACCTCACGACGGTACGACGTCCGGGTCGCATCGTCGCGTCCGTCGAGCCGCAGCGCGCCGGACGTCACGGTCTGTGAAGCCGACGCCCCGGACGCACCGGTCTGCGACTGCTTCCGCAGGTTGTAGGAAATCACGCCGGAGCAGAGCAGGACCAGTAAGGCCAGCAGGATGGCGAGGAGCACCATCCCGGGCCGGGACCGACGCGGCTCGGGCGCCGGCAGCCCCGGGACGGCCTGCCGGGCGTACGCCGGTGGCTGTTCCTGCCGGGTCTGTGCCGGCGGCACCGCCGCGGCGCCGCGCGGGTAGCCGGCCGGGGCGACCGGCGGGCGCGCGTGCGGTACGGCCGGTGCGACAGCTGTGGGGCGGGGCTGCTGGGCCGGCGCGACAGTCGTCGGGCGCTGCCCGACGGGAGGCTGCCGGTGCGGGGCGTTCGGCGGGCGGAGCTGCTGCGCCTGCGGCACCTGGGCCCGGCCGGGAGCGGCGGGTGAGGACGGCGCACCGGAGACCGGGCCGGTGTGACCGCCGGCCCGGGCCTGCTGGGACAGCGCGGCCTTGAGCTGGCGGGCCACTCCGGCGAGGGCGGCGGCACTCGGCCAGCGGGCGGCCGGATCCTTGGCCAGCGCCCGTTCCACCACTGCCCGGACCTGCGGCGGGATGTCGGACGGCAGCGGCCGGGGTGTTTCCCGGACGTGCCGCATGGCGATGTCGAGCGGGTTGTCGCCCTCGAACGGTCGCCGCCCGGCGAGGCACTGGTAGGCGACCACGCCGAGCGCGTACACGTCGGACGCCGGGGTGGCCACCTGACCGGTGGCCTGCTCGGGAGAGATGTACGAGGCGGTGCCGAGCACCGAGCCGGCGGCGGTGAGCTGGCCGACGATGTCGGAGCGGGCGATGCCGAAGTCGGTCAGCACCAGCGTGCCGTTCGGCCGGACCAGCAGGTTGCCCGGCTTCACGTCGCGGTGCACGATGCCCTTCTCATGCGCGGCGTGCAGCGCGTCGGCGGCCTGCGCGACAAGCGCCATCGTCCGGGCCGGGGTGAGCCGACCGACCCGGCTCAGCGTGGACGACAGGGCGTCGCCCTCGACGTACTCCATCACCAGGAAGGCGATCTGCTGGTCGTTGCCGAAGTCGTAGACGTCCACCACGCCGGGATGGTTGATGGTCGCCATGGTCCGGGCCTCGCCTCGGAACCGCTCGGCGAAGTCGGGGTCGTCGAGCAGCGCGGGAAGCAGGCTCTTGACCGCGACCGTCCGGCCGAGCACCTGGTCGGTGCCGCGCCAGACGTCACCCATGCCGCCGCTGGCGATCCGCTCGTCGAGGCGGTAGCGGTTGCCGAGCTGGACGCCGGGGCTGAGCATGTCAGCGGCCCCCGGGGTCGTTGATGGCGGCCCGCATGATCTGGCCGCCGATCCGGGCCGCTTCGGCGCTGCCGCCGCTGCCGGCCTGCTCCAGCACGACACACACCGCGGAGACCGGGTTGCCGTTCTTGTCCAGGGCGAAGCCGATGAACCAGCCGTGGTCGGGCCGGTCCGGGGCGGACTGCGCGGTGCCGGTCTTGCCGCCGACCGTGTAGCCGCTGATCGCCGCCTTCTGGCCGGTGCCCTTCTGGACCACGCTGACCATCATGTCGCGCAGGTCGCTGGCGACCTGACCGCTGACCGGCTGACGCAGCTCCCGCGGCTTCGCGGTGTAGTAGCTGGTGGTCCGGTCCGGGGCGAGGAGTTGCCGGACCAGGTACGGCCGCATCTGGCTGCCACCGTTGGCGACCGAACCGGCGATCATCGCGCCCTGCAGCGGCGTCATCCGGACGTTGTTCTGACCGATCGAGGACTGGGCCAACGCGGCCGGGTCGGTGCTGCCGTCCGGGTTCAGCATGTCGCCGGTCCGGCTGGCCGCCGTCCGCAGACCGCCCTCGCCGAGCTGCCCGACCGTGAGGTCCTCCTGCTCGAAGCCGAACTGCCGGGCCTTCTCCTTGACCTTGTCGGCGCCGAGCCGTACGCCGAGCTGCGCGAAGCCGGTGTTGCACGACTCGGTGACCGCCTCCAGCAGGGTGACCTGCGGCTCGGGGCAGATCGACGGGGCGGCGTTGCGGATCGGGCTGCCCGAGGTGGGTGGGGTGTAGCTGGAGCCGGCCGGGATCGGGGTCGTCTTGGTGACGCCGTTCTCCAGCGCCGCCGCGGCGACCACGATCTTGAAGGTGGAGCCCGGGGGCAGCGTCTCGGAGAGGGCCCGGTTCTTGAGCGGGCCGTCCGGGTTCTGCTCCAGCTTGTTGATCTCCGCCGCGGCCTCGGTCGTGTTGTGGCTGACCAGCGGGTTCGGGTCGAAGCTGGGCATGGACACCAGGGCCTGCACCGCACCGGTCCGCGGGTCGATGGCGATCGCCGCGCCGCGCTTCGCATCCACCTGGTTGTTGCGCATCTGGTCGTACGCCACGTCCTGCGCCCGCTTCGAGAGCGTGAGGAGCACGTTGCCGCCACCGGTCTCGTCGCCGGTGAACATGTCCTTGAACCGGTCGCCGATCAACTGGTCGCTGGTGCCGGCCAGGAAGTCGTTCTCCACCTGCTCGATGCCGGTGTCGGCCAGGTTGACCGGCTTGTAGCCGAGCACGTGAGCGTACTTGGCCCCACCCGGGTAGGTGCGCTGGAACTTCAGCTTGCCGGTGGTCTCCTTGCTGGTGGCCACCGCCGTGCCGCCAGCCTCGATGTTGCCGCGCTTGCGCTTGTAGTCGGCGACCTGGACCCGGCCGTTGTAGTCACTGGTGCGGTACTCGTCGGCCTTGTACGCCTGGATCCAGTTGAGGTTCGCGAAGAGCAGACCGAACAGGACCATGACGACGATGCCGACACGGCGCAGGGGTGCGTTCACGGCTTGATCACCTCCGTGGGAGCACCATGCAACTGCTCGGGCGGGCCGCCCGAGGGCCGGGCCGCCTTGCCGGCACCGCCGGTCACCGGTCGCCGGGCCCCATCGGAGACCCGCAACAGGACCGCGATGAGCAGCCAGTTCGCCATCAGCGACGAACCACCGGCGGACAGGAACGGGGTGGTCTGGCCGGTCAGCGGAATGAGCTTGCTGATGCCGCCGACGATCACGAAGACCTGCAGGCCCAGGGTGAAGGCGAGACCGCCCGCGAGCAGCTTGCCGAACGAGTCGCGCACCGCGAGCGCGGCGCGCAGGCCCCGCTCCACGATCAGCAGGTAGACCACGAGCAGCGCGGAGAGGCCGAACAGGCCGATCTCCTCGCCGATGCCGGCGAAGATGAAGTCGTTCTGCACCTCGGGCAGGATGTCCGGCTGACCGCCGCCCGGCCCGGCCCCGAAGAGTCCACCCGTGCCGAGGGCGAGCAGACCCTGGACGAGCTGGTAGCCCTTGTTGGTCGGGTCGGCGAACGGATCCAGCCAGATCTCCGCGCGCAGGTAGAAGTTGGCGAACGGCCCGCCGACAGTCGACCCGAGGACGTACGCGAGGTAGGCGCCGCCGAAGAAGAGGACCAGACCGATCAGCAGCCAACTGACCCGCTCGGTGGCGATGTAGAGCGTCACCACGAACATGCCGAAGTAGAGCAGCGAGGTGCCCAGGTCCTTCTCGAAGACCAGCACCAGGAGGCTGATCAGCCAGACCACGACCACCGGACCCAGGTCGCGCCCACGCGGGAAGTCGATGCCGAGGAACCGCCGGCTCGCCAGCGAGAGCACCTCACGCTTGCGCACCAGGTAGTACGCGAAGAAGACCAGCAGCGCCAGCTTGGCGAACTCACCCGGCTGAAGCGAGAAGCCGCCGACCCGGATCCACAGCTTGGCGCCGTTGATCTCGGAGATGCTGCGCGGCAGCACCGCCGGAAGCATCACCAGCACGATGCCGGCAAGCCCCAGGGTGTACGCGTACCGGGAGACCGACCGGTGGTCGCGCATGATGGCGAGCAGGCCCGCGGCGAGGATCACCGAGGCGAGCGTCCACGCGAGCTGCCGGCCGCCGATGCCGGCGAAGGTGGCCAGATCCTCCCGGTCGACCGGGGCGGCCTCGCCCAGGTCGATCCGGCGCAGGAAGCCCACCCCGAGGCCGTTGAGCAGGGCCACCGCCGGCAGCAGGGCCGGGTCGGCGAACGGGGCGAGGAACCGGATGACCAGGTGCAGGCCGAGGAAGACCGCGCCGAGGGCGGCGGCGGGCATCCAGAAGTCCGGGGTGACCGTGTCCAGAAGGTTCGCCTCGACGGTCGCCATGTACGCGGCCACCAGCACCATCGCCAGCAGCAGCAGGGACAGCTCGGCGTTGCGTCGGGACCGGGCCAGGCGTACGCCGGACTCCCCGCCCGTGGTGGCGGGCGAGGGTGCCGGTGTGGCCGCTACGGTCACGGGTGGAGTCCTTGGGATCTCAGCCGACGCTCACTCGGGAGACCGGCAGCCGGCCGGGTCGAGCGCCGGCGGGGCCGAGTCGGAGGGCGTGGCGTCGGGTGTGGTGGTCGGATCGGTCCCGGCGGCGGTGGCCGCGTTGGTCGGGCTCGCGCTGACGACCCCGTTCACCGCCGCGCCGGGGCTTGGGCTGGTGTTCGGCGTCGGGGACGTCGCGGGCGGGGTCGGGGACGGGGTGGGCGTCGGGGTGCCGGTCGCCGCGCCCGGGTCGGGCGGGCAGATCGGCTTGAGGTTGGGGTTGGTCGGGGTGTCGCTGGTCAGCTCGGCGAGCTGGCGCTCGGCGTCCGGTTCGTTCTTGGCCCGGATGCCCACCTTGACCGTGTCCTGAGCGGCGACCGTGAGGTCGTCCAACCGGGTACTGCTGGTGCGGTGCACGGTGGACAGGTCCATCCCGGCGATCTGCCCCTGGATGCCACGGAAGACGGCGACCTGCCCCTCCTCGGTGGCGCCCACGTAGTACTGCCGCTGGGTGTACGTCCAGCCGGCGAAGGCCGCACCACCGACGATCACCAGCAGGGCCAGCGCCATCGCGGCGGTCCGTACCGGCCGGCGCTTCGGCCGCTCCGGCTCGTCGTCCGACGCGTTGGGCTCCTCGGGCGCCGCGGGGCGCGGCGCGGAGAGCGCCGAGGCCCGGGCGGCCGGGGTCGAGTCGTCGGCGGAGGTGGCCATGCCCCGGTCCCGGGCGGCGGCGCCGCCGACGATCGGGGTGGCCTCGACGATGTCGTGGTCGGTGGCGTCGGCGATGATCACCGTGATGTTGTCCGGGCCGCCGCCGCGCAGCGCGAGCTGCACCAGCCGCTCGACGCACTGCTGCGGGTCGGTGTACTCCCGCAGGGTCTCGCCGATGGTCTCGGCGCTCACCACGCCGGAGAGGCCGTCGCTGCAGATGAGGTACCGGTCGCCGGGCAGCACCTGGCGCACCGAGTACTCCGGGTCGATGTCCCGGCCGTCGAGAGCTCGGGTCAGCAGCGACCGCTGCGGGTGACTGCTCGCCTCCTCGGCGCTGATCCGGCCCTCGTCGACGAGCATCTGGACGTACGTGTCGTCCTTGGTGATCTGCGAGAACTCACCATTGCGCAGCAGATAGGCCCGCGAGTCGCCGATGTGGACCATCCCCAGCTTGCTGCCGGAGAAGAGGGTCGCCGTCAGCGTGGTGCCCATCCCCTCCAACTGCGGGTTGGCGTCCACCGTGTCGCGGAGCTGTTGGTTGGCGGTGCCCACGGCCGAACGCAACGCATCGACGAGAGCGTCCCCTGGGACGTCCTCGTCGAGCGGCGCCATGGCACCGATGACGATGTTGCTGGCGACGTCACCGGCGGCCATGCCGCCCATGCCGTCGGCAACGGCGAGTAGCCGCGGCCCGGCGTAGACGGAGTCTTGATTGCCGTCACGGATCAGACCGCGGTCGCTGTGGGCCGCATAGCGCAGGGTCAGAGTCATGGCCGTAATTCGAGGGAAGTGCGGCCGATCCGGATCGGCACGCCGAGGGGTACGGGGGTTGGTCCGGTGACCTTAGCGCGATCTAGGTACGTGCCGTTAGTCGAGCCGAGGTCCTCGACGAACCACTGGCCCTCGCGCGGCACGAGTCTCGCGTGCCGCGCGGAGGCGTAGTCGTCGGTGATGACCAGGGTGGAGTCCTCGGCCCGACCGATGGTGATCTGCGCTTCACCGAGGGTGATGCGGGTGCCGGCCAGCTGACCTGCGGTGACCACCAACTGGTGGGCCGCCCTGCCCCGCTTCACCTTCGCCGGTTTGGCCGCCTGCCCCGTCGAGGCGCCAACCGCGCGTGGTGCCGCCACCAGGCGACCGGACCGTGCCCCCGCGAAGAGATCCCGACGGATCACGCCGACCACCGTGAACACGAAGATCCACAGCAGGATCAGGAACCCGAACCGGGCAACGGTGATGACCAGTGCCGGCAAGGCGGCTCAGCCGTCCACGCGGAAGGTCAGCGTCGTGGTGCCGAGCTGGACCATGTCACCCGGGTTGAGGGCGACGGCGGAGACCCGCTGCCCGTTGACCATGGTGCCGTTGGTGGAGCCCAGATCGGTCAGCACAACCTGGCCGCCATCGAAATCCAGCCGGGCGTGTCGCCGGGAGATGCCGACGTCGGGCAGGCGCAGGTTCGCCTGGTCGCCGCGACCGATCACCGTCGACCCCATCTGGAGCGGGTAGGTGCGTCCGTCACCGGAGACCAGCCGCACGTTGCGGCCGCCACCGTGCCCGGGCGGCGGGCCGTAGCCGCCACCCTGGTCGTACGCGGGGTAGGCGGGCGGGCCGGCGTCGTAGCCGGGGGCCGACACGGGGGCGACCTCGCCGCCGGTGTAGACCTCGGCGGTGACCCGGAACATTCCCGTGTCCAGGCCCTCGCCCCGCTCGATCTCGACGATCACGTCGCCGTAGACCGTCCAGGCCTGCTCGCCGATGAACTCCGCCTGCGACTGGGCCAGCTCCTGGGC
This sequence comes from Micromonospora sp. NPDC005194, assembly GCF_040608335.1. Lineage (NCBI taxonomy): Bacteria > Bacillati > Actinomycetota > Actinomycetes > Micromonosporales > Micromonosporaceae > Micromonospora > Micromonospora sp. NPDC005194. The sequence continues at coordinate 44,194 of NZ_JBEXIA010000002.1, forward strand.
CAGCGCGGCGGCGTACGGCGCCAGACGACTGTGGTCGAACGGCGAGAGATCGATCACGTAGCGGTTGGGCACCAACGTGCGCCCACCGGCCAGGATCGCCTTGTGCGCCTCGGCCTCCCGCTGCATGGCGTTGAGGATCTCCACGGGGTGGACCACCCCTTTGAAGACCTTGGCGAAGGCCCCCTCGACCAGGCCTTCCAGACGCTTCTCGAAGCGTTGCAGCACGCTCACCGGCTCCTCCTCGGGTCCCGAGGACATGATGGTATCCGGCCGGCGCGCGCGCAGCTCACACGCCGCTCGGCCGGCTGCTCCCGGCCCGTTCGGAAGGACCGGGACTGCCGTGCTAATCTTTCGTCCGCCACGAACGGTAACCGCTCGTGGCGAGCGTCTGGGACAGCGTAGTATTCCCGGGGCCTGTTGGAGACAGCGGGTCCGGGGCGGTTACAGTGTCTCGGGTCGTGCCACGGGGATGTGGCGGAATGGCAGACGCGCACGGTTCAGGTCCGTGTGCCCGAAAGGGCGTGGGGGTTCAACTCCCCCCATCCCCACCACAAGACGAGGGCTCCGCGGAATGCGGGGCCCTTCCGTCATATCGGGGCGTGCCGGGCGTCACGCTATGCTCCGATGGTTTCTGCCTCCGATGGACCAGGAGTGGCGTGTGAGTGTCGCGTTGGTGACCGGGTCGGGCGGTCTGATCGGCTCCGAGGCGGTCCGGCACTTCGCCGGCCTCGGTCTGGACGTCGTCGGCATCGACAACGACATGCGTCGGTACTTCTTCGGTGCGGACGGCTCCACCTCGTGGAGCCTGGAACGGCTCGGCCGTGACCTGGGTAACTCCTACACCCACTTCGCGGTGGACATCCGGGACCGCGACGGTCTGGAGCAGGTGTTCAAGAAGTACGGCTCGAACATCGCCGTGGTGATCCACAGCGCGGCGCAGCCGAGCCACGACTGGGCGGCCAAGGAGCCGTACACGGACTTCGACGTGAACGCCGGCGGCACGCTCAACATCCTGGAGAACACCCGCCGCCACGCGATCGACGCGCCGTTCATCCACTGCTCGACCAACAAGGTCTACGGCGACCGGCCCAACAGCCTGCCGCTGATCGAGCTGGAGACCCGGTACGAGCTGCCCGAGGACCACCGCTGGTACCAGGGCATCACCGAGGAGATGTCGATCGACCACTCGCTGCACTCGGTCTTCGGCGCCTCCAAGGTCGCCGCGGACGTGATGGTGCAGGAGTACGGCCGCTACTTCGACATGAAGACCGCCTGCTTCCGGGGCGGCACCCTGACCGGCCCGGCCCACTCGGCCGCCGAGCTGCACGGGTTCCTGGCCTACCTGATGCGCTGCGTGATGGAGGGCCGGACGTACAACCTGTTCGGCTACAAGGGCAAGATGGTCCGCGACGCGATCCACTCCCACGACGTGCTGACCGCGTTCGAGGCGTTCTTCCGGTCGCCCCGCTCCGCGGAGGTCTACAACCTCGGCGGCGGCCGGCACTCGAACACCTCGCACATCGAGGCGTTCGCGATCGCCCAGGAGATCACCGGCCGAGAGGCGCAGATCAACTACGTCGAGCAGGCCCGCACCGGCGACCACCAGTGGTACGTGAGCAGCATGGCCCGGTTCGAGGAGCAGTACCCGGAGTGGAAGATCACGTACGACGTGCCGATGATCCTGCGGGAGATCTACGAGGCCAACGTGGACAAGTGGGTGCCACAGTCATGACGGCCAAGACCAAGCGCAACGTGCTCGGCGTCCTCGTCGACGCCACCGACTACGCCACGGCGACCGACGCCGTGGTGACCGCGGCGCACGAGCGGCGGCCACTCGCGCTTACCGCGTTGGCCGTGCACGGCGTGATGACCGGTGTGCTGGATCCCGCGCACAATGCCCGGCTCAACTCCTTCGACGTGGTCACCCCGGACGGACAGCCGGTGCGCTGGGCGCTCAACCTGCTGCACCACGCCGGGCTCACCGACCGCGTCTACGGGCCGACGCTGACCCTGCACGTGCTCTCCCGCTTCGCCGACGAGGGGCTGCCGGTCTACCTGTACGGCTCGACCGAGGAGACGTTGGCCAAGCTGATCCCGGCGCTGGAGCGGATGTTCCCCGCGCTGAAGATCGCCGGTGTGGAGCCGTCGAAGTTCCGCGCGGTCCAGCCGGGCGAGGACGCCGAGATCGCCGACCGGATCCGGTCCAGCGGCGCCCGGCTCGTCCTGGTCGGGCTCGGCTGCCCGCGCCAGGAGGTCTTCACGTACGCCATGCGCCCGCTGCTCGACATGCCGCTGATGGCGGTCGGCGCGGCCTTCGACTACCACGCCGGGCTGCTGCGCCAGCCCCCGCCGTGGATGCAGCGCGCCGGCCTGGAGTGGTTCTGGCGGCTCGGTCTGGAGCCGAAACGGCTCTGGCGCCGCTACGTGATCCTCAACCCCGCCTACCTGACCCGGCTCGCCGGTCAGAAGACCGGTCTGTGGAAGGCCCGCCCGCCGGCCCCGGCCACCGAGCGGCCGGCCACCTTCGCGGTCTGACCCCCGATCGGGTACGACACGAGGCCCCACCGGGATCGTCCGGATGGGGCCTCGTCCCTGGGGAACAGGTCAGACGGTCAGGGTCCAGCTGTTGATGTAGCCGGTGTCGGCCGAGTAGGTGTCGCGCACCTGAAGTCGCCAGGTGCCGTCGGCGGCCTCACCGGACACGTTGGCCGTGTACGTGGTGTTCACGTTGTCGGCGCTGTCCGAGGTGCTGCTGTTCTTCAGCCGGTACGCGCTGCCGTCCGGGGCGAGCAGGTCGATGACCAGATCACCGCGGTACGTGTGCACGATGTCCACCGCCACCGTGGAGGCCGACGAGGCGTTGCGCCCACAGCCGGCGATCGTGATCGAGCTGGTCACCGCCGCGCCGGCGTCCGGGATCGACACGTCGGTGCCGTTGGTGCCGGTGCAGCCGGTGGGCGGCGGCGGGGTGGTGCCGCCGCTACCCACGTAGAGCAACAGGTTCGGGGAGCCCGAGCCGGCGTTGGTCACCACATTGGGGGTCGCGTTGGCCACCAGTTGGTTGCGTACCTGCGCCGGGGTCCAGCCCGGGTTGGCGCTGGCTACCAGCGCCGCCGCGCCGACCACGTGGGGTGTGGCCATCGAGGTGCCGCTGATCGTGTTGGTCGCGGTGTTGCTCGTGTACCAGGCCGAGGTGATCGACGATCCCGGCGCGAAGATGTCCAGGCAGGTGCCGATGTTGGAGAACGACGACCGGGCGTCCGAGCTGGTCGTCGAGCCGACCGTGATCGCCTCCGCGGTACGCCCCGGCGAGGTGTTGCAGGCGTTCGCGCCGTTGTCGTTTCCGGCGGCGAGGCCGTACGTGACACCGGACGCGATCGAGTTGCGGACGGCGGTGTCCAGCGAGCTGTTCGCGCCGCCGCCGAGGCTCATGTTCGCCACCGCCGGCTTGATCGCGTTCTGGGTGACCCAGTCGACACCGGCGATCACACCGGCGTTGGTGCCACTGCCGGAGCAGTTCAGCACCCGTACGCCGACCAGTTGGACGCCCTTGGCCACCCCGTACGAGGATCCGCCGACGGTGCCGGCGACGTGCGTGCCGTGCCCGTTGCAGTCGTCGGCCGACCCGCCGTCCACGGCGTCGTAGCCGGAGGTGGCCCGGCCGCCGAAGTCGTTGTGGGTGAAGCGGATGCCGGTGTCGATGATGTAGGCGTGCACGTTGCTCGCCGTGTTCGGGTAGGTGTAGGAGCTGTCCAGCGGCAGGTTGCGCTGGTCGATGCGGTCCAGGCCCCAGGAGGGCGGGTTGGCCTGCGTTCCGGAGATCGACACCGTGTGGTTCTGCTCGACGTACGCGACGGCCGGGTCGGCGGCGATCCGTGCCGCCGCGCCCGCGCTGACGGTGACCTCGAAGCCACGCAGCGCCGTGCCGTAGGTGCGGGCGACCCTTCCGCCGTGCCGGCCGGTCAGCCGCTGCGCGGTGTCACCGACCCGGCTGGAGGTCACGGCGGTGTCCTTGAGGACGACGATGTAGCTGTCCGGCACGGCGGTGGCTCCACCGGCCTCCCGGACGACGCCGACGGGCTCGGCGGCCAGGGCCGGGGTGCCGACGGCCAGTACGGTCGCGGCGGTCACCCCGACCAGTACGGACCTGCGTGGAAGACCCATCTCCCTACCTCCCTCCGACCGGCGGCGAAACGCGACCACCGGTACCACATCGATCGACACTTGCCGATCGAGCCGAGAGTAGATCGATGAGGCCGGGCAGATAAACATGTCGAAACGTCCATCACGTCGATGGGATGTCCCCTACGGGCCCGGCTTCCGGGGCCAACGGGGGTCCGGCCCGGATTCGCCGCGCTCCCGGACGGGGAAGAGTCTCCGACATGGAGAGTCAGCTGACCATCGTGTTGCCGGTCGCCGCCGTCTGGCTGGCCGCCGGGGTCCTGGCCGACCGACTGCCCCGGCTGCGCGACGCGCGTGCGCTGCGTCGGCGTACCGGATGGTTGCTGGCGCTCGCGCTGGCGGGCGTGGCGCTGGTCGCGGCCGTGTCCATCGGCGGGCTGCTCAGCGCCGGCACCGCGCCGGTCGACCGGGCCGCCGTCGGGCTCACCCTCGCCACCGGCCCGGCGCTCGTGGTGGCCGTCTGCTCCGTACGACGGATCCGCCGCCTGCGGGCCGGGGCCGGCGCGTTCGACACCGCACCCGGGACACCCGCCCCGCACGGGCTGCGCGCCGCCGCGGCCCACCCGCTCATCGGGTTGCCGTTGCAGGTGACCGCCCTGGCGACGGTGCCGGCGGTGATCGCGGCGGCCGGCGCGGACCTCGGCGCCGAGCCCGGGGTCACCGGGCCGGCGATCACCGTCGGCGCACTCGCGGTGGCCGCGATCGGCGTCCGGCACGCGCTGCGGCACAGCCGGCTCACCGAGCGGGCTCAGCCCGCCGCGCCCCGGTCAGCGCGAGCGGCCGGACCCCTGCACGTATAGCAGCTCGAGGATCGCCCGGGTCGCCTCGAACCAGCGGTCCAGCCAGCCCGGCGGCGGGATGCTGCCCTTCGGCGGCAATTCCAGCAGCAGGCCGCGCAGCAGCGGGTGGTCGGCCAGCGAACCGGCCGGCTCCATCGGCCAGCCGGTCGGCGGGAACGACGGCTCGACCAGCGGGTTCGGGTCCAGCGACGGCAGCGAGAGCGGCGCGTCGGCCACCTCCTGGGCCGTCGCCTCCCGCCCGTCCAGCTCCTGGTCGGTCGAGACCACCTCGGTCAGTACGGTGTCCCGACGCGCCCCGCGGTACTTGCCACCGAACCGCTCCGGCTTGCCCGGACCGTTGGTGAGGTTCTCTGAACCGATCGTCGTCATCCGTCTCGCCTGCCTCGCTCGGGTGCGGGTCGGTGCGGCGGGTCGTCGACCAGCGCCGTACCGACCGGTTCAACGAGGCGGACCCGCTGTGGCGACGGGAATCCCGGCGGAACCTCACCGGGCCCGGCCGTTCGCTGCGGGTCGGCTGCGCTCCGGGACACGGAGGGTCCCCGCCCGGTCGGGACCGGACGGGGACCTCGACTGCTCACTCGGTCAGACCGAGCCCAACACACCATCCCTGGTGCCGGCGACAAAGGCGTGCCAGTCGCCGGGAGCGAAGACCAGGGCCGGGCCGGCCTTGTCCTTCGAGTCCCGCACTCCGACCGCCCCGGTCACGTACGCCACCTCCACACAGTTGTCGCAGTTCGGCCCGCTCTTCGAGCTCTTGAACCACGTCGCCTGCGTCAGGTCCACGGGGAACCCCTTGGTCGCCATCTCGGCTCCTCTGCCAGTTTTGCGATGTGTGCGATGGACTCCTCTGGACGAATGGCCGCAGCGCGGATGTGATCGAAGATGAAGCTGTACTTCTGCAGTTCGTCGCTCTTCTCAAGGAAAAGCCCACCCGTGGCGTTCTCCGCGTACACGACATCCGGATCACCGGGCTCGGGAAAACTGAGGATCGTGAAGGTCCCGTCCATGCCGGCGTGCGCACCCACCTCGAAGGGGAGGATCTGGAGCGTCACGTTCGGCAACTCGGCCACCTCGACCAACCGCCTGAGTTGGCCGCGCATCACCTCGTCCCCGCCCACCGGCCGACTTACCACCGCCTCATCGAGCACCACCCACAGATCGACCGGATCGTCCTGGGTCAACAACGACTGACGGCCCAGACGGACACGCACCCTCTGGTGTACCTGATCGGCGGTGAAGTCCGGACGGGCGGCTCGGATCATCGCCCCGGCGTACTCCTCGGTCTCCAACAGGCCCGGAACGACCTGCTGTTCGTACGCCCGGATCGAACTCGCCGCCGCCTCCAGCCCGACGTACGCCCCGACCAGCACCGTGCTGTACGGGTGCCACCAGCCCTTCTGCCGCGCCTCCCGGGCGATCTGGACGAGTTCGTCGCTCTCGGCACCCACGACGCCGTAGATCCTCAGCATGTCCCGCACGTCGCGCGGGGTGGCCGTGGTGTGCCCCGTCTCGATCCGGGAGATCTTGGACGCCGAGCACTCCAACTGCTCGGCGACAACCTCGATGGTGATCCCGGCCGACTCCCGCTGCCGGCGCAGCTCGGCGCCGAGCCGCCGCCGTCGGATCGTCGGGCTGCGCCGCTCACTCATTGCGCGGCCTCGGAGTCTCTAGTCCTCGCCGCTGGTTGCTCGACCCCACTCTCGGGCTACCTCCGGTCGACGCGCCACTGGCTGCCGCTCACCGGGGGCGCGACCGTCGACCGGCGAGCGTTCGCGACGAGGGGTGGTGCCGGTCATCGGCCGGCCGCGACGGGCGAAACCGGCCCTCAGTGTGCCGTCCGTACGCGGATGGCTTCAAGCGCCGCTTTGCGTGGCGGACTCACGTATCGGCAAAAGTCGACGTGCAACTTGCATGAAGCACGTCGCTGATGCAGTCTGTCCGTATGGCACGGATCACTCAGCGTCTCCGTCTGCTCTCCGGGTGTGGTGACCCCACCGACCCCGGATGGCCGGGCGGGGCGCGGGCCCGGCCGGCGCCACTCAGACCTGCGCCGGGGTGATGACCCCACCGCTGCAAGCCAGCTGACTGCGGCGGTGGGCGCGGTTCCCGGAAGCAGTCAGGTGATGGTCGGGTGGCGGCACGCCACCAGCGGGTACGGCCCGACCACCATCACGCACCAACCGGTCCACGAGGCGCGATCCCGTCACCGGGCCGAGACATCCCAGACCAGTCACCCGCCGGCACGACGCCGGCTCTCCCTCCCCAGGAGCCCATGTGCTTCCCCGCTCCGGTGACGTTCTGCACGTGACTCGCGCGGCGAGTGTCCAGTTCCTCAGGCCGATCATGTTCCGGGTGATCCGGGTGCTCGACTGGCCGACCTACGACGGTTGGCTCTGGCTCGACGGCTACGAGCTCAACGCCGCCGGCGATGCCGTCAACCGACGGTCGATCTTCGTACAGCGGGAAGGGCTGCGACAGGTGCAGGCCGCGCCGGAGCCCCGCCCGCACACCGTACGGACCCGACGACCGGTCGCCCGTACGCCGGTCAGAGTCGGCTGACCAGCGCGAACCGCCGCGGGTAGGCGTGCCGTCGCCATAGAATCGGTACGCCCACCCCGGCATGTTCCACCGCACGTCCAGGACCCTGAGCCTGGGATGGTCATGGTCAATCAGCCCGCCGTGCGGCGGCACCACCGCTCCCGTATCACCTACGCTCTCGGACTGCTCGCTCTCCTCGGCGCCGTGACCACCATCGTGGTCCTGGTCCGCGACCCGGCGTTGTCGTCCACCCGGCTGGCCGTTCCGGTGCCGGCTCCGGAGATCACCGTGGTCGACGCCGACCCGCCCGCCGACGAACCCGGCTGGATCAGCGCCGATGCCCCCGACGGACGCGTCGGAGCGTCCGACCCGGCCGGCCCGGCCGCCGGGGCCGGCGCCGGCGGTCAGTCCGACGGACCGCAGGAACTCAGCGACGCCGCACCGGCGGGGCACACCGCCACGGACGTCCGCCGCTCGCTGTTCTGGTCCGGGATCTTCGGCCTCACCATCTCGCTCGCCGGCCTCGGCCTCGTCGGCACCCGCCGCCGGATGTGGTGAACATCGGTCACGGCGTGGTCGTCACCGTCGGGCTCGGGCTGGTCGGGCTGGTTGCGGTCGAGGGCCGCGCCTGGGAGATCACCAGCAGCACCTCCTCGTCGGTCCGCACCGTCGCGCCGGCCTCCGGATCGGTGCTGACCACCGTCCCCGGCGGCAGCTCGGACGGGCGGTACACCACTCGGTAGCTCAGGCCGAGCCGGTCCAGCAGCCTCTCGGCGGTGGCCTGCGGCAGGCCGGCCAGCGGTGGCACCGGTAGCCGCGCTTCCTCGGTGGTCGCCGCCGGGCTGCTCGGCGTCGCGCTGCTGGGCGCCGCCGAGGTCGGGGCGCTGCTGCTCGGCGGGGCGCTGGCACTGGCCGGCGGGACAGACGGCGTCGCCGGGTTGTCGGGGTCGTCGTCCCGGGCGTTGAGCACCACCCACAGAGCCGCCCCGAGCAGCCCGGCGAGCAGCAGAGCGAGTACGCCCCAGAGGATCGGCAGCCACCAACGCCGGCCACCCTGCTCCTCGACGTACCAGTCCGCAGTCGGTTCGGCCGGTCGGGGCGCGCGCACCTCGGCCCGCCCGGACCACGGCGGCGGCGTCGACCGCTCCACCGGCATCCGCGCCGTCCGGTCACCCGACGGCTCCGCGGCGGCCCGGTCGATCGGCATCGTCTCGTCCGGCGACCCACCACGACCAACCGAAACAGCCCGGTCGATCGGCATCGTCTCGTCCGGCGACCCACCACGACCAACCGAAACAGCCCGGTCGATCGGCATCGTCTCGTCCGGCGACGCGGTGCGGTCCGGCGGCTGCGGCCGGTTGCCGCCGGGGGGCGGCAGGGGGCGCGTACGGTCGTCCTCGGGCTCCCCGGCGGGCGGCTCCTGGCGGTCGTCGCTCATCGCACGTCCTTTCCCGAACCGGGCGGGCGCCGTGGCCCTCGACCGTCAACCTAACCGCCCACGTCGACATCGGCCGGTATCGGTGCCGCGAGCCGCGTGCCGCAGTCGGGTCAGCTGGTGTCCGACGGGCCAGGCCGGGTGCGTCGACGCCGCAAGCGGTGCGGGTCAGAGGGTGGGCTTCACGGTCGGCTGGCTCGGCGGGGGCGCCGCCCCGCACCAGATGCTCACCTCGTCGTTCCAGCGGGCCGGGCCGTCCTCGGCCGGCTCCTGCCGGCTGACCTTCCCGCTGCGCCCACTGCGGTAACGCGGGTAGAGCCCCTCCTCGACCAGCTCATCGGCGGCCTCGGCGCAGTCGTCGCCGACCACGTCCGGCACCTCGGCGGCGGGGGCCGGACCGGCCACCTGGAGCTGGACAGTGGTGCCCCGGGCCACCTCGGTGCCCACGGCCGGCGAGGCGCTCTCCACCGTGCGGCCGGTGCCGCCGCCGAAGACCAGACGCCAGCCCAACCGCTGCTTACGCAGCATCTCGCGGGCCTGCACGAAGTCGGCGCCGACCACCGGTGGCACGGTCAGCCCGGTCCCCTTCGTCGTGGAGGCGGTCGTCCGTGGGGCGGACGGCGTGGTCCGGCCGGTGGTCGGCCGGGACGAGGTGGCCCGGCCGGTCGGCGTACCGGCCGTGGTGGCCACCGCCTGCGGGTTCGCCGGAGATTCGCCATCGTCGCCGGCCAGCAGCCAGCCACCTGTCGCACCGACCACGGCCAGCAGCACCGCGACCAGCCCGCCACCGAGCAGCACGCTGGCCCGGCTTCCACCGCCGCCGGCCTGGCCGCCGGCGGAATCCTGCCGACCCGTGTTCGCGTCCGTCATACCGCCCACCGCCTCATCACCGGCGACCGTACCGTTAGCCGCCCATCACGTTGTGCCGACGGTCCATACCGGCGGGTCACCACGACTCGCCGCACCGACGACGGGACGTTACGCTGCCCGGCATGGCCAGACGGGGCTGGGGAGTATCGATCGTGACGGCGATCGGGGTCGCTGCCGGCGCGGGCGCCGCGCAGCTCGGCTTCGGCTACGGGCTCGGCGTCATCACCTGGACGCCCACCGACGCCGGGGCCAACGACACGGCCTGGGCGGATGGCCTCGCCTGGGCCAGCTGGCTCGCCGCCAGCTCGACAGTGCTCGGCGCGGTCTGCGCGCAGCGACTGCACCAGCGTGCCGTACCCCCAGCGGTTGACCAGCCGGCCACCGGCGCCGAGCCGACGGCACCCGCCCCGGCGACCGAGACGGCTCTGCCGCAGCCGGCGGCGCTCGAAGAGGGAACGCCGGCCCGGGTCGAGGGCGCCGACGCGGCGCGGGCCCGGCCGCCCTCGGCGGTCGATCGAGCGGCACCGGTGGCCGACACGCCGCCCGACGAGCCCGGCGGCCTGTTCCGCAGGCTGTCGCTGGCGCTCGGCGCCGGGCTCGGTGGACTGGTCACCGTGCTGCTGGTCGCCGTACCGGCCCGGGTCGCCGCGGGTGCCGACAGCGGCACGCCGCAACGGGTCGCCGCCCTGCACGCGGTGCTGGGCATTCTGATCGGCGTGTTCGTCGCGCTCTGGGCGCTGCGCTCCCGCACCGCCGCGCTGAACGTCACCGCGACGGCCGCCTGGCTCTGGCTGCTCGCGGTGGTCTCGGTCATCGACGGGGTACGCGTCGGGCGCGGGCTCACCGGCGCTCAGCTCGGCACCTGGCAGCTCGACCCGGACCACGCGCGGTACTGGATCGGGGGCCAGCTCTACTGGCCCGGCGCGCTGCTGGCGCTCGTACCCGCGTTCCTGATCGGTGCGCTCGCCGCTCGGGGCGCCGCGCGGTCGGACGGGCACCGGATCGGCGCGGCGGCCTCCGGCGCGGCCGGTCCGCTGCTCGTCGCGCTCGCCTACCTGACCACGGTGCCGCGCTGGGTCACGCTGGGGCCCGCACAGTTCTCCACCCAGCTCATCGCCCCGTACGCGGTGATCGCCGGTGTCGGCGGCTCGGTGCTGGCCGCCGTCCTCGCCGAGCGGGCCGGCCGCAGGCGCGTTGCCCACCGACGGTCAGCCGCCGCCGGCACGCAGCCCGCACCGACCGCCCCGATGGAGCCCGATCCGACCACCCGCCCGGGCGCTCGGATCGGCAGCACCTCGGCCGGCGCGACCGTACCGACTCCCGGTGGCCGGGCGACCGGCGCTGGGCCGGACGGCGACGGGCCGGCGACGGACACCTCGACCGGTACGGCGCCTCGGCGCGGCAGGACCACGTCGCCGGTGACCAGGTCGGAGGCCCGGTCGGGCGACGCGAACGCCGCACCCCGGGTACCGACGCCTCGGCCGTCCCCGGACGACACGGCTCTGGCCGAACCCGCCACCACCGGGCCGACCGAGGACCCGGCACCCCGGCGTGCCCGTCCGCCCCGGAGGAGCACCCGCCCCACCGACTGACTCCCGGTCCGACCCCGCCGGCGGGTTGCGCTCAGTCGACGGGCCAGGTGTGGACCGGTTCGTTGGAGCGCTGGAGTTCCGCGTAGCGCTGCACCATGTGGTGCAGGGCGGCGCTGCGGTCCATGCCCCGGTGGCGCTCCGCCGCCCAGACCGCCTCGGTCTGCCAGACGGCGCCGTTGCGGCCGGTACGACAGCGTTGCTCGATGATGCCGAGCAGCCGGTCCCGCTGCGCCGGGTCGACGCCGAACCCGTCCAGGCCGGTCGCGGCGACGGGCAGCAACTGCTCCAGCACCAGCTTGGTGACCGGTACGTCACCGAACCGGGGCCAGTGCAGCACGGCGTCCAGACCACGTCGGGCCGCCGCGTGGAAGTTCTCCTCGGCCGAGCTGAAGGTGAGCTGACTCCAGATCGGCCGGTCCGCCTCGGCCAGGCCACGGACCAGCCCGAAGTAGAAGGCCGCGTTGGCCAGCATGTCCACCACCGTCGGACCGGCGGGCAACACGCGATTTTCCACCCGCAGGTGCGGGCGGCCGTTCATGATGTCGTAGACCGGGCGGTTCCAGCGGTAGACGGTGCCGTTGTGCAGCCGCAGCTCGCCCAGTTGGGGCACTCCGCCGGCGTGCAGCACCTCCACCGGGTCCTCGTCCTCGCAGATCGGCAGCAGCGGCGGGAAGTACCGCACGTTCTCCTCGAACAGGTCGAAGATCGAGGTGATCCACCGCTCACCGAACCAGACCCGGGGGCGTACGCCCTGAGCCTTGAGTTCTTCCGGGCGGGTGTCGGTGGCCTGCTTGAACAGGGCGATCCGGGTTTCGGCCCAGAGTTGGCGGCCGTACAGGAAGGGCGAGTTCGCTCCGACCGCCACCTGCACACCGGCGATGGCCTGGGACGCGTTCCAGTAGTCGGCGAAGCTGTCCGGCGCGACCTGGATGTGGAACTGGAGACTCGTGCAGGCCGCCTCGGGGGCGATCGAGTCGGTGTGCGTCTGCAACTGCTCGACGCCACGGATGTCGAGTTCGATGGCCTCGCCCCGGGCGCCGACGATCTGGTCGTTGAGCACCCGGTAGCGCTCGTTGGTGGAGAGATTGTCCTCGACCAGGTGACCCTCGGTGAGGGTGGGCAGAATGCCGACCAGGACGATCTTCGCGTCGGACTTGGCCGCGCGCTCGTCGGCCCGGGTGAGGCTGCTGCGCAGGTCGTGTTCGTAGTCGGCGAGACCGGCGCCCTCGATCAGTCGGGGTTCGGCGTTCAACTCCAGGTTGAACTGCCCCAGCTCGGTCTGGAACAGCGGATCGGCGATGTCGGCGAGGATCTCCTCGTTGCGCATCGCCGGCTCGGCCCGCGAGTCGACCAGGTTCAGCTCGATCTCCAGGCCGGTCATCGGCCGGTCGGCGTCGAACCCGAAGTCGTCGAGCATCAGGGCGAAGACGTCCAGACACCGCCGGACCTTCTGCCGGTAGCGGACGCGGTCCTCCCGGGTGAAGGCGCCCTGCGAGACGTCCCTGCCCATGTGTCCTCCCGACAACCGGCGCGGTCGGGATCCTGCCGTCCCGGAAAGCGCATTGTGAACCATCCACGTTAAGAGCGCTCGCCTGGCCAGGGCCAGAGGCCGACGACGGTGATCCGACGCTGGCCGGAGCGGATGCGCTCGCGGCGCCATCTCTACCCCGTCGCTGCCGCGCCGGACCCCGTGGCGGTGCCAACAAGTCGTGACAATTCACACGCGCTCGGTACGGACGACGCCGGGCCCGCGCCGACGTGCGGCGCGGGCCCGGCGTACCGGTGATCCGTGGGATCAGGCCTGGCGGACGGCCTCGCCCTCGATCTCGATCTTGATCTTCTTGCCGACCAGCACGCCACCGGTCTCCAGGGTGACGTTCCAGGTCAGGCCGAACTCCTCGCGGTCGATCTCGGTGCTCGCGGAGAAGCCGAAGATGTCCTGGCCGAACGGGCTGCGACCCACGCCCTCGAACTCGACCTCCAGCTCCACCGGACGGGTGACGTCCTTGATGGTCAGCTCACCGGTGAGCACGAACTCGTTGCCGCGGCGGGACTTGACGCCGGTGCTGCGGAACTCCAGGGTCGGGTACTTCTCGACGTCCAGGAACTCGGGGCTGCGCAGGTGCGCGTCCCGGTCGCCCTGGGTGGTGTCGATGCTGGCACCCTGGATGGTGGCGACGACCGAGGACTGCAGCGGGTCCTCGGCGACGGTGATGGTGGCGGTCGCCTCCTTGAACTCACCGCGGACCTTGCTCACCATCATGTGCCGGGCGACGAAGCCGACCCGCTTGTGCGCCGCGTCCAGCACGTAGGTGCCGGCCGTCGGGATGGTGAGGCCGTCCCAGTCGCGGGTAACCGCATCGATGCTGCTGGTCATGCTGGTGTCCTCCAGAAGATTGTTTAGTAGCCCAACGACTGCTTGAGCAAATATAACCGCAACAACATTCCCTCTGTCAAGGACTGGTAGGGTTAACGAGTGACCAACGTGTTCGACGACCCCCGGATCACCGCGGTTGGCCTCCTCTACGAGGTCCACGCCGGGCTCTCGGCCCGGTTCGCCGCCCAACTCGAGGAGCACGACCTCTCCACGGTCGAGTTCGAGGTGATCACTCGACTGGCCCGCTCACCCGGTAACCAGCTGCGGATGACCGACCTCGCCGCGCAGACGTCACTGTCCACCAGCGGGGTGACCCGTGTGGTGGACCGGATGGAACGCGACGGGCTGCTCACCCGCCGAGCCTGCCCGAACGATCGCCGCAGCTCGTACGCGGTGGTCACCGCGGCCGGCATGCAGCGGCTCGACGAGACGCTGCCCGGCCATCTGCGGATCATCGAGCAGTGGTTCACCGGCCAGCTCGACCCCGAGGCTCTGGCGGCACTGCTCGACGGCCTGCGCCGAGTGCGGGACGCCGTCCATCCCGGTGCCACCGCCGGCAGCACCGACCAGGAAGTGGCCGACGACTGCGACCCGGCCTGACCGCTGACACCCGGGCCTGACCGACCGTGGCCGCCCGACCTCACCGACGGCGGCCACCCGGGTCACCGGCGGCGGTCGAGCCGTGTCGGGGCGACGTCCGGGCGGTCGACCGAGGCGTGCGGCGGGTGCCGGCAGCACCGGCAGAAAGACCGGCAGAACTGACTTTGCAGACCGGACAAACCTCTTGAAGAGCACCTTCCACCCCGGCAGCGGTGGCAGGCTTTCGTCCACCGGGGAATCACCGGGGGGTGACGGCGCGGGCGAACAGCGAGGGGTAGCACCAAGGGGGCTCTTCGCTCGCGCCACTCTCCATCGGGCCGGCCACCGACGGGCGCCCAACTAGCGCTCGACGGACCCGCCCCGCGCGGCCATCAGCGCATAGAGCAGCCCGGACTCCTGCGGCAGCAACCGGATGCCACTCTCCTCGCAGACCCGGTCGAGACGATCGAGAACCGCCGGGTCCGACGTGCTCGCGGCGAGGCCCACCAGCGCCTCCACCACGTCCCGCCGATCGTGACCGGCCTCGGCAGCGGCGGCGAACCACTCGGCCGCCAGTTCCCGGTCACCCCGGTGCAGTGCCAGGTTCCCCTCGATCAGCGCACAGATACCCGCCTCCGGCCCGCCCCAGGACAACACCGTGTCGTCCGAGCGCGGTCGCGGGAGTCCGACCCGCTCCACCCACTGCTGGCCCGGCACGACAACTGTCGCCTCGGCGCCCCCCGCGCGCAGCTCGGTCAGCACCTCGGTCGCCTCCGTGGCACGCCCGTCCTGCGCGAGCGCCAATCCGACCGTCCCGAGCACCCGCCGTCGATGCCCCGGGTCACCCAACTCGAACAGTGCCGACGCCGCGCGCCGGCCCTGGTCGACGGCATCGGCGTACCGGCCCTCCAGGCGGGACACCTCGGCCCGGTTGGCCCAGGCCAACACCCGCAACCGCTGCTCACCGCCCTCGGCGGCGAGCCGGTCCACGGCAGCCAGCCGACGGCGTGCCGCGCCCAGGTCACCGATGCGGATCTCGTGCCAGGCGAGGCTGTTCTGCGCCACCGCCAGCTCCCGGGTCCGCCCGTTGCGGGCGGCGAGCCGGAGCACCGCCTCGGCCTGCTCCCGGGCCTCGTCGTGCCCGCCGACGGTGGTCAGCAGCGCGCCGAGCACGCTGCGCGCCTCCAGCTCGCCGGTCACGTCGCCGGCCTGTCGGAACGCCTCCAACGCGGCCCGCGCCGTCGGCAACTCGTCGACCTCGGCACCGTGCTCGGCGGCGAGCCGGGCCACCCCGAGGCTGGCCCAGCCGCGAAGGATCGGGTCCGCGTCCGCGGTTCGGGGGTCGGCCAGCAACCGCCGCAGCCACTGCCGCCCGGCGACATCGCGCCCCCGGAAGCGCCACCAACGGGGCAGGCAGGCCGCCAGACGGAGCGCGGTCAGCGGGTCGTCGGTGGCCGCGTGGGCCAGCGCCGTGCTGATGTCGCTGCTCACCTCGTCGAGCCGGTGCACCGCGTCGAGCATCCGGGGGCCGGCCAGGTCGGAGGCGGTCCGCGCCACGAGGCGGGCGACCACCTCCGCATGCCGACGCCGTACGCAGGTCAGCTCACCACTGCCCACGGCCTGCTCGATGGCGAAGTCACGAACCGCGTCGAGCAGGCGGAACCGGAACGGCCCGGTGCCGCGAACGCTCAGCAGGCCGAGCTCGACGAGGCGGTCCAGCAGCGGGACCGGATCGATGGCGACCGTACCGTCCCGGTCGGCCTCGTCGGCGAGCATCTCCTCGGCCAGCTCCACCGACCACCGGTTGCCGAACATGGCAAGCCGCCGCAGCGCGTCGCGCTCATCCGGCGCGAGCAGGCGGTAGCTGGTCGCCACCGCGTCCCGCAGGGTCACCGCCACCGCCGCCCGGGTGGCATCGGTGGCATACGGGCGGCGGGTGGCCGCCTCCGGCCCGTCCCAGCGGTTACGGGCCGCCGGGTCGGCCGAGGTGGTCAGGTCGAGCACGCGATCGCCGTACCGATCGAGCAGTTCGGTGAGGTCGAGCAGCCGGCCCCGGGCGGCCATCAGCTCGATGGCCAGCGGCAGGCCGCCCAGCCGACGGATCAGGGCGGCCAACGCCGGCAGCTCGTCCGGAGTCGGCGGCTCCCGACGGACCTGGGCGAGCCGCGCGGTGAACAGCGCGACCGCCGGCCACGAGCCGAGCGTGGCCGGCCCGGAGTGCTCGGCGTCCGGCGGCGGCACCTCGAGCGGGGCTACCGGCCAGACCCGTTCACCGGGCAGCCCGACCGGGTGCCGTCCGGTGACCAGCACCCGCAACGACGGCAGCACGATGCCCAGCCGGTGCAGGGTCTCGGCCACCGGGCCGGGTGCGCGCTCGACCGCGTCCATGACCAGGAGTGCCGGCCGGCCGGCGAGCCGGGCGACGAGTTCCGGCAGCCGGGCCGCGCCGAGGACGGTCATCGTGGCGGCGAGCACGTCCGGTCCGTCCGAGCCCTCGCCGACCAGCACGCCGGCCACACCGCCCGGATGTGCGCGGGCGGCTGCGTGGGCAACGGCGAGCGCGAGCGCGGTCTTGCCGACCCCGGCCAGCCCGACCAGGCTCACCAGTCGGGGGCCGCGTTCCGCGGTCAGCATTCCGGCCAGCTCGGTGACGTCGCGGTCGCGGCCGATCAGGGCTACCGGTGGGGGGAGTGCCACCCGAGCGGCGGCCCGGGCGGCTCCGGCTGTCGACGTGACACCGGCGCCAACCCCGAGCGTGCCCGAGATGACGTCCGGCCGGGGCGACTCACCGCCGGCGGCGCCGCGGGCCGTCGCCAGGAACGCCGCCCGGGTCGCGCCGGCCAACTCCAACGCCGTGGCCAGCAACTCGACGGTGGTGCGCTGCGGCCGGACCGACCGGCCGCGCTCCAGGTCCCGCACCGTCCGCACGCCGACCCCGGCACGGGACGCCAGCTCCGCCTGAGTCAGGCCGGCCGCGCGCCGGTGCGCACGCAGCAGTTCCGGCAGCCCGCTACGACCGGCCGGGCTCCGCGACCGATCATGCTCCGGAGTCATGGCCACGAAGAGTACGGATCGACTCCGACCATCGGCAGTCGAACGTCGGTCTGCCGACGTCCGCTCGCCGAAAATCCGACAGCCGAACGGCTGGCCGGCCCACGACGGCAAGCCGGCGTCAGACAGCAAGCCGGCGTCGAACGGCCGGCCGACGGCAGACGGCCGGCCGGTGGCGGGCAGGGAGAGGCGGAGCGGGACCGGGCCGCGTCCAGGTGTGGTGTGGGTGGTTCAGAGACCCAGGTCGCGGGCGATGATCATGCGCTGCACCTCGCTGGTGCCCTCGCCGATTTCCAGGATCTTGGAGTCCCGCCAGAACCGGGCGACCGGGTACTCGTTCATGAAGCCGTACCCGCCGTGGATCTGGGTCGCCTCGCGGGCGTTGTCCACCGCGATGGTGCTCGCGTGCAGCTTCGCGATGGCGGCCTGTCGCTTGAACGGCTCACCGGCCAGCATCCGGGCGGCGGCGTCGTAGTAGGCCAGCCGGGCGGTGTGCGCCTTCAGCTCCATGTCGGCGATCTTGAACTGGATGGCCTGGTTGGCGCCGATCGGGCGGCCGAACGCCTCCCGCTCCTGCGCGTACTTGATCGACTCGTCGACGCAGCCCTGGGCGAGGCCGACGGCCAGTGCGGCGATCGCGATCCGGCCCTCGTCGAGGATCCGCAGGAACTGGGCGAACCCTCGGCCGCGGGCACCGAGGAGGTTGGCCGCGGGCACCCGACAGTCGTCGAAGGTCAACTCGTGGGTGTCCGAGGCGGTCCACCCGACCTTGGAGTAACCAGGGGCCACCGTGAATCCGGGCGTACCGGTCGGCACGATGATCGTCGACAGCTCCTTGGAGCCGTCCGCGTTGGTGCCGGTCACGGCGGTGACGGTGACCAGGGCCGTGATGTCGGTCCCCGAGTTGGTGATGAACGCCTTCGACCCGTTGATCACCCACTCGTCGCCGTCCAGCACGGCGCGCGTCTGGGTGCCGGCGGCGTCGGATCCGGTGCCCGGCTCGGTGAGCCCGAAGCCCGCCAGCGCCTCGCCGCTGAGCAGCTTCGGCAGCCAGGTGGCCTTCTGCTCCTCGGTGCCGAAGCGGTAGATCGGCATCGCGCCGAGCGAGACCGCCGCCTCCAGCGTGATCGCGACGCTGGAGTCGACCCGGGCCAGCTCCTCCAGGGCCAGACACAGCGCGAAGTAGTTGCCGCCCATCCCGCCGTGCTCCTCGCCGAAGGGCAGGCCGAACAGGCCCATCTTGCCCATCTGCCGGATCACCTCGTACGGGAAGGTGTGCTGCTCGTAGTGCTCGGCGATGACCGGGGCGACCACCTCGCGGGCGAAGTCCCGCACGCTCTCCCGCAGCGCCGTTTGTTCGTCGGTGAGCCGGAAGTCCATCTCATCCTCCTGTGTGGACGGCCGCCCCGGCGCTCGTGACGCCGCGGGCGGATCGCTGTGGGGGTGGGGCGAGGGTCAGACCGGGGTCACGCCGTGCCGACGCCGGGAGAAGTGCCGGTCCTTGGTACGCGCGGCGGCGAAGCGGCGGACCAGCTCGCCACGCAGGTCGTGCGGCTCGACGATGGCATCCACCACCAGCTCGCTGGCGAGCCGGACGACGTCGATGTCCTGCTCGTACTCGGCCCGCTTGGCGGCCACGAAGGCGGCCCGCTCGTCCGCGTCCTCGATCGCCGCGATCTTGTTGGCGTAGACGGCGTTCACGGCGGCCTCGGCGCCCATCACCGCGATCTTCGCGCTGGGCAGCGCGATTGTCGCGTCCGGCTCGAAGCCGGGGCCGGCCATCGCGTACAGGCCGGCGCCGTACGCCTTGCGGACCACCACGCAGATCTTCGGGACGGTCGCCTCGGAGATGGCGGTGATCATCTTGGCGCCGTGCCGGATGATGCCCTGCTTCTCCACGGCGCTGCCGACCATGAAGCCGGGTACGTCGCTGAGGAAGAGCAGCGGCACGTTGAACGCGTCGCAGAGCTGCACGAACCGGGTCGCCTTGTCGGCCGAGTCGACGAAGAGCACGCCGCCCTTGAACATCGAGTTGTTGCCGAGCACGCCGACGACCTGGCCGTCGAGGCGGCCGAACCCGATGGTCAGCTCCTTGGCCCACAGCGCCTGGATCTCGAAGAAGGAACCCTCGTCGAGCAGGCCCTTGACGTACCGCCGCATGTCGAACGCCTGCCGCTCGCTGGCCGGCACGAGCGCGGCCAGGTCGGCCTTCGCGGGCGCGGCGACCGCCGGCGCGGCCGGCGGCGCCTGGGTCCAGTTCGCGGGCAGGTACGACAGGTAGGTCTTCACCACGTCGAGCGCGTCGGCCTCGGTCTTGCAGAGGAAGTGCCCGACGCCGGACTCGGCGGTGTGCACCTTGGCGCCGCCCATCGCCTCCAGGGTGGTCTTCTCCCCGGTGACCATCTCGACCATCCGGTCGGAGCCGAGATACATGCTCGCGTTGCCGTCGACCATGGCGACCACGTCGCAGAACGCCGGAATGTACGCCCCACCGGCGGCGCTCGGGCCGAACAGCGCGCAGACCTGCGGGATCGAACCCGAGGCGCGGACCTGGTTCCAGAAGATCTTGCCGGCGCCACGCCGGCCGGGGAAGAGGTCGACCTGGTCGGTGATCCGGGCGCCGGCGGAGTCGACCAGGTAGACCATCGGCACGCCGGCGCCGTACGCCCGCTCGATGATCCGGATGATCTTCTCGACGGTCCGGGCGCCCCAACTGCCGGCCTTGACGGTGGAGTCGTTGGCCATCAGGCAGACCTGCCGCCCGTCGATCGTGGCGGTGCCGGTGACCACGCCGTCGGCGGGCAGCCCGTCGGCGAGCGCGTTGGCGTAGAGGCCGTCCTCGACGAACGAACCCTCGTCGACCAGCAGCGCGACGCGTTCGCGGGCGAAGAGCTTGCCCTTGGCCTCGTTGGCCGCGTGGTACTTGTCCGCGCCGCCGGACCGGGCCCGCTTGCGCAGTTGCTCCAGCGCCTCACCGTCGAGCGTCACGCCGACTCCCTCGCCCGTACTGACCTGAACGATCGTTAGGCTATCGCATTCGCGCACCTCCCGGCGACCCACGACCGACCGACGCTTCTTCGAACGAAACATTGAAATCTATTAATCTCTGTGGATAGGCTCCTGGCACCCCCTCCCGGATAGGAGTCAGCGATGACCTCACGACTCGGTCGGCTCGCCGTCGCGTTTGTCGCGACGGCAGTTGCCACGCTCGGCGTCACGGTCGCCAACCCCGCGCCCGCGTCCGCCGCAATGACCATCTGCTACAACACCAGCCAGGCAGGCGCCTACGCCGGCACCGCCAACCAGGCCGCCTCGATCTGGAACAACGCCACCACGAACCTGACGCTTACCGCGAACTGCGGCTCCAACCTGCGGATCTACCAGATCACCGGCGGCGGCTCCTACGCCGTGCGGACCAGCCTCGGCAACGGCCGGGTCTACATCGACACCCAGCAGGCGGCGCAGTACAGCCCGCTGCGGATCATGACCCACGAGATCGGGCACATCCTCGGCCTGCCGGACAACTACAACGGCAACTGCGCGATCCTGATGTCCGGCGGCAGCGCCGGCACCAGCTGCACCAACCCGTACCCGAGCACCGCCGAGGCGAACCGGGTGAGCAGCCTCTTCGCCGGCACCCTCAGCGCCACCGAGCGCAGCACCGGCCGCAGCGCGGACATCTTCCGGGACAGCTGGCCGAGCGTGCTCACCCCGGTGAGCTGACCGACCTGGCACGAACGAAGGGGCCGGCGTGTTCGCCGGCCCCTTCGTCGCGTCCTCAGCTCGGCGTCGGCGTCAGCCGGGTACGCGGGCCCGCCCGCAGCACACCGGACGGAAGCTTCTTGCCGAGCAGCTCCTCGGCCAGCTCGGCCACCTCGATCAGGGCAGCCAGGTCGATGCCGGTGTCGACGCCCATGTCGTGCAGCATGTGCACGGCCTCCTCGGTGGCGAGGTTGCCACTGGCCCCCGGGGCGTACGGGCAGCCGCCCAGGCCGCCGACGCTGGCGTCGAACTCGGTCACCCCCAGCTCCAGCGCGGTCAGCAGGTTGGCCAGCGCCGTACCCCGGGTGTTGTGGAAGTGCAGCAGCACCGGCACGTGCGCGTTGCGGTCGCGTACCGCGGTCAGCAGGTCACGGACCCGACGCGGAGTGGCCATGCCGGTCGTGTCGCCGAACGCCACCCGGTCCGCGCCGTCGCGGACCACGCGGTCGACGATGCCGGCGACCCGCCACGGGTCGATGTCCCCCTCGTACGGGCACCCGAAGCTGGTCGCCACGATCACCTCGACCCGCGCGGACGCCCCGTGCAGGAGGTCGATCAGCTCGGCGATGTCGTCCAACGACTCGTCGGTCGAGCGGTTGACGTTGCGCCGGTTGTGCGTGTCGCTGGCCGACACCACCACCTCGATCTCGGTGAACCCGGCGGCCAGGGCCCGCTGCGCGCCCCGGGTGTTCGGCACCAGCGCCGAGTAGCGCACCCCGTCGGCCTTCGTGGCCCGCCGCCACACCTCGTCGGCGTCGGCCATCTGCGGGATCGCCAACGGGTGCACGAACGACACCGCCTCGATCCGGCGTACGCCGGTGCCGGAGAGCGCGTCGAGCAGCCGCACCTTCGCGTCGACGGGAATCGGCTCCTCGTTCTGCAGCCCGTCCCGCGGCCCGACCTCACGAATCGACACGAAATCTGGCAGTTCAGCCAAGGGGTCACCTCACTGTGACAGAGCTGTGCTGGGGTTCTCCCAGCATGCCACCCCCCAGTGTCGATCAAGAGGTTCGCGTCATCCGGGACCGAAATCCTGACGCGAACCTCTTGATCAACGATGACGTCGGGGTCAGCGCATGCGGGAGACGATGCCGGTGTCGTACGCGCCGCTGAGGAACTCCTCGTTCTCCAGCAGCTCGGCGAAGAAGGGGAGGTTGTTCTTCGGGCCTTCGATCTGGAAGGCGGCCACCGCCGCCTTCGCGCGCTCCAACGCCTCTTCGCGGGTGTCGCCGCTGACGATCAGCTTGGCCATCAGGCTGTCGTAGAACGGGGTGACCGTGTTGCCGCCGGTGTAGCCGGAATCCACCCGGACGCCCGCACCCGTGGGCTCCACCCAGGTCTTCACCACGCCGGGGCCGGGCAGGAAGCGCTTCGGATCCTCCGCGTTGATCCGCATCTCGATCGCGTGCCCGCTCGGCGTCAACGCGTCCGGGTCGAACGTCGGCGCCAGCCCGGACGCCACCCGCAACTGCTCCTCCACCAGGTCGATCCCGTAGACGTACTCGGTCACCGGGTGCTCCACCTGCAACCGCGTGTTCATCTCCAGGAAGAAGAACTCGTTCGTGGTCGGGTCGAGCAGACACTCGACAGTTCCCGCGTTGCGGTAACCCACGGCCTCACCGGCGCGCACCGCCGCGGCCAGGAAACGCTGCCGCAGCTCCGGCGAGACCGCCGGGGACGGCGACTCCTCGACCAGCTTCTGGTTGCGCCGCTGCACCGAGCACTCCCGTTCGCCGAGCGCCACCACCCGACCGTCGGCCAGGCCGAGGATCTGCACCTCCACGTGGCGCACCCGGGGGAAGTACCGCTCGATCAACACCGAGCCGTCACCGAACATCCGCTCGGCGAACGCGCGCACCTTGTCGTACTCGGAGCGCAGCGCTGCCTCGTCGACGGCCACGCCCATGCCCATGCCCCCGCCACCCGCGGCGGCCTTGACCATCACCGGGTAGCCGATCTCCGCAGCGGCGGCGACCGCCGCGTCCAGGTCGGCGGCCGGGTCGGTGGTGCCGGGCGCGACCGGGACGCCGGCCGCCGCCATCAGGTTCCGGGCATTGATCTTGTCGCCCATCGCGGTGATCGCGTCCGCGCCGGGCCCGACCCAGATCAGCCCGCTCGCCTCGACGGTACGGGCGAACTCGGCGTTCTCCGACAGGAACCCGTAGCCGGGGTGGATGGCCTGTGCGCCGGTCGACTTCGCGGCGGCGAGGATCGCCTCGACGTTGCGGTAGCTCTGGGCCGGGTTCGGCGGGCCGATGAGAACGGCCTCGTCCGCCTCGGCGACGAAGGGCAGGTCGGCGTCGGCCTCC
This sequence comes from Micromonospora sp. NPDC005194, assembly GCF_040608335.1. NCBI lineage: Bacteria > Bacillati > Actinomycetota > Actinomycetes > Micromonosporales > Micromonosporaceae > Micromonospora > Micromonospora sp. NPDC005194. The sequence goes on from NZ_JBEXIA010000002.1 coordinate 67,689, forward strand.
GAGTACACCGCGATCGCGCGGATGCCGAGCCGCTTGGCGGTCCGGATGACCCGGCGGGCGATCTCGCCCCGATTGGCGACCAGCAGTGACTCGATCATGTTTCCTCCCGGCGTCCGGATGGTGGGACGATGCCAGGGAACCACGACCGGCCCACTCCTGACGAGCCGGGGCTCAGGCGAGCAGCGCGGCCAGGGCTCAGGCGAGCAGCGCGGCCAGGGTGGCGCCGCGCAGCAGCTCGGCGCGACGCCGACGGTCCACCTCGCCGCCCAGGAACGGGGTCGAGTTCATCAGGCCGAACGCGGCGTGCGCCAGCACCCGCGCCTCACCGTCGGGCATGCCCGGGTGCAGCGCGGTCAGCACCGTCACCCACTCCTCGACGTACATCCGCTGCAGGCGGCGGATCCGTCGTCGCGGCTCCTCCGGCAGGCGGTCCAGCTCGTGCAGGTGCAGTGCGATCACCGCCGGGTTGGCCAGCGCGAACTCGACGTGGAAGTCGATCAGCGACTCCAGCGCGCTGCGCGGGTCGTCCGGATGCCCGGCGGCGCGTTCCCGGCCGCCGGCCAACAGCCCCTCGCTGACCGGGATCAGCGCGGCGGCCAGCATGGCCTCCTTGCCGGCGAAGTGGTGGTAGAGCGCGGGGCCGGTCACCCCGGCTGCCGCACCGATGTCGTCCATCGACACGCCGTGATAGCCACGGGCGGCGAACAGACCGACCGCGATCTCCAGGATCTCGTCCTTGCGGGACCGGCGCCGGCCCGCACCCGCCGCACCCCGTGCCTGCTGTTCCACCGTCACGGGGCAAGCGTAGACCGCGAGCCGACCGCGGTGGGGCGGCGGTTACCGGTCGGTTGCGTGCGCCACGCCACCGGTCGGCCCCCGCTCGGGCGGGGGCCGACCGGTCGGGGAAGAGGTCTACTCGTCCGGGTCGAGGTCGTGCTCCGCGCGCAGCGCGGCGGCCTCCGTGGGTCGATCCAGCAGGTCCAGGGCGCGGGCCAGCAGCCAGGCCGTCTGGCGGACCGGCCGCGAGCCGGCCGGGAGCCCACCGAGTACGCGGCGCAGCAGCGGCTCCGCCTCGGCCGGCCGGTCCAGGCGCAGCAGCAGCTCACCGACGAGAATCTCGACCTGGGCCGCCTCGCCGAACGCCTCGATCGACCGGAGCCGGTCCGGCACCCCGGCGAGCCGGTTCAGCGCCTCGTCCGGCCGCCCCTCCCCGACCAACACCCGCGCACCGGCCTCGGCCGCCATCGCCAGCTCGTACGTCACCGGCGGCTCCGGCTCCGGCTGCCCGGCCAACGCGGCCGCCAACCCGTCCACCAGCTCGATGGTCCGGACCGCCGCCGGTCGGTCGTCGGACCAGAACCAGGCGTACGCCTCCCTCCGGCGGGCACGCAGCTCGTCCAACGGCAGGTCGGCCAGCCGGTACGCCGTGGCGGCGGCGGCGAACCGCTCGGCGGCAACCGCGTCCCGGTCGGCGTCGTAGAGGATCCCGCCGGCCTCCTCCAGCACCTGCGCCCGGTGCGGGAGGTTGTCCGGGCCGTCCAGGTTGGTGGACAACTGCTCCAGCAGGGCCAGCGCCGGATCGATCTCGCCGAGCCCGGCGTACACGCCGGCCAGCAGGTGCCGACAGCGGTCGGCCTCCGCCTGGGCGCCCAGCCGGTCCAGGCCGAGCACGGCCTCCTCGGCGACCTCGGCCGCCTCGGCGAGCCGGCCCACCATCCGGTACGCGTTCGCCAGCTCCCAGCGCAGGAACGCGTCCCCCTCGGCGCCGCGCTCCACGCAGAGCGTCACCGCCTCGACGAAATCGTCCACCGCGTCGGCGGGCCGACCGGCGGAGAGCAGCGCCCGCGCGCGGGCGACCCGGACGGGCAGCTCCGCGTCCGCCGGCGCCACCCGCAGCGCCTCGTCGCAGGCGGCCACCGCCTCCGCCGGGTCGTCGACCGTCCGCGCCCAGGCCAGGCAGGCCGCCGTGAGCAGTTCACCGATGCCCAGCTCACGACCAATGCCGCGAGCCTCCTCGGCGGCGGCGCGGGCCTCGTCGACGCGGTCGGACTGCTCCAGCAGGTGTGCCCGGTGCAGCGCGATCCGAGCCGCCAGGTGCCGGTCGCCACCCGCGTCGGCCGGTGCCCGGTCCAGCGCCGCGAGGGCGTCCGCCCATCGTTGCTGGTGCAGCAGCGCCAACGCCAGCCGGTCGTGCCCCGCGGCCCGCTGCCGGGCGTCACCGAGCCGGTCCAGCACCTCGGCGGCCTCCCGAACCAGCGCGAGCCCCTCCTCGGCGTGCTCGTCGTCCCTGGTCAGCAGCACGCCGAGCCGCCCGGCGACCACCTGGGCGGGCACCTCCTCGCCCGCCGAGCGGTACAGGTCCAGCGCCGCCCGGTTCAACTCGACCGCGCCCTCGATGTCGTCCTCGTCGCCGCGCTCGGCGGCCCGCAGCGCCAGCCGGTGCGCGACCGTACGCGCCGGCAGGTCGGCGGAGCCGAACCGGTCGTCGCACGCGGCCAGCGCCGCCTGGAACGTGGCCCGGTCGTGTCGGCCCCAGCTCTCCTCGGCGAGGGTCAGCAGCTCGTCCGCGTCGGCCTCGGCGGGCAGGGTGACGGCGGGCGCCTCGGCCCGATCCCGGCCACCTCGGTCGACGGACGCGGGCATGCCCGCACCGAGCGCGACGGTTGGATCGGCCGGACGGCGGCGGACGCTCGCGGAGAGCGGCAGGTGCTCGCCACTGGGCCGGACGGCGAGCCGGCGGGCGATCCACTCCGACTGGTGCGTGGTGCCGTTGCGGGCGTCGAAGCGGGCGGCCAGCGCGGTCGCGGTCCCGGCCAGCTCGTCGGCCAGCGTCGGCGCGGGCACCTCGGCGGCCGGCCGGCCCTCGGCGGCCCGGCGGTACACCGTCGCCGCACCAGCCTGACGCAGCGCGGCCGCGGCGGTCGCCGCGAAGTGCATGGCGGCGGCCGGCGACGGCGGCCGGTCCAGCCAGTCCAGGTGCCGCTCGACCAGCTCGACCGCCCGCGCCTCGTTGCCGGTCAGCGTGCAGAACTCGATGTGGTCGCCGATGTCCCACAGGTCGGCGAGGTTGCCGCGCAGCTTGCGGTACGCCTCCCGGTGCGCGTCGCGCGCCGACTCACCTCGGCCGGTACGCAGATAGGGCAGAAGGAGCGCCGTGAGGATCGCCTGCGGCTGCTCGGTGCAGGTCAGTCTGCCGGCGAGCACCGGCTCGGCAAGTGCCACCGCCTCGGCGTCCCGCCCGGTGTCGGCGAGGTAGCCCACCTGACTCGTCGGGTCACAGCCGGCGCAGTCGGACAGCTCGTCGCGGGGTGTGGTCTGCCAGAGCCGGTACCAGTGCGCGGCGGCCTCGGCGTCGCCCACGTGGTCGGCGACCCGGAACCGGTGCTTGTGGACGGTCTGCAGGCTGTGCCCGCCGGCCCGGTAACGCCGCTCCATGTCGTCGAGCACCGCGTACGTGCGGTCCAGCGGCACCTCGGGGAACTTCAGCAGGCCGGACACCATGTACTTGAAGTGCCACAGCAACTGGTGCAGGTGGCGCTGGTGGTAGGGCTGCGGGTCGCGGTCGAACTCGGACAGGCACCAGGAGAAGGTCACGAACGACTTCGCCGGCTCACCGCCGTAGACGTACCCGGTGGTGGCCTGCATCCGGGTGACGAAGGCGAGGTGCCGGTCGTCGGCGGCGTCGACCCGGCGCAGCAGTTGCTCCAGCGCGGCGATCTGCCCCGCCCCGTACGGCATGTCGGCGATGCCACGCAGCACCCGCCACAGGTCCTCGTCGCTCATGGTCACTCCCGTCCCGGCACGGCCCGGCCGAGCAGGCCGAGGAAGGAATCGTTCAGCAGCGCGGCGTCGGCAGCGCGGATCGGATGGTGGCCGAGCAGCAGCGCCTGCCCGTACAGCGCCTCGATGGCGAGGCCGACCAGCTCCGGGTCGCCAAGCATCGTGACCCGCCGGACCAGCGGGTTGCGGTGGTTGAGCACCAGTTGCGGGCGGTCCGGTGGGGCGGTGGCGGCGAGCGCGTCGAGCACTCCGCCCCACAGCTCGTCGGCGCGGTCGCGGCTGGCGGCGAGCTGGTCGTTGAACGCCGCCGACCGGCTGACCAGGTAGAGCGCGGGCAGCGAGACCGGGTCGTACGCCCGGATGACCACCTCGCAGCCGGACCGTTCGACGGCCCGCTGCGCGGCGGTGAGGAACGGCCGCAGCGCCAGTTCGACCTGCGGGTCGAGAGCCTCGAACCGGGTGGTGAGGTCGCTCGGCTCCAGCCGTTCGATCAGCACCGACCGGTCCACCGCCGGCAGCCGCTCGATCAGCTCGGTGTCGTACGTGTAGCCGGCGTTCACCACCGCCAGGTCCTGTGCGGCGGCCACGGCGGCGAGTTGGCGGAACTCGTCGAGGCTGGCCGCGTAGCGGAGCACCCCGTGGCGTTCGCGGAACTCGGCGAGCGTGAGCGTGCCGACGTTGGTGTCCATCGGCCACCACCTGTCGACCAGCCGGAGCATCTCGTCGTCGTGCAGCGCCAGCGCCTTCACGCCGAGGTGGTGCACCTGGAGGAACTCGGCCAGCCGGTGCGGGTCGTGTCGCGCCAGCCGGACCAGCCAGCCGCGTACCTGGTCGCCGAGCGCCTCCCGGGTCGCGGTGAGCAGGGTGTCCTCGTAGAGGGCCTCGCGGCTGGCCGTCGGGCGCAGCTCGGTCGCGTCGACCACGCAGTGCGCGAAGAACGCCCAGTCCGGCAGCAGGCTGTCGGCGTTCTCGGTGAGCAGCATCCGCTTGAGGTAGACGCGGTGCCCGGCCCGGGCCGCCGGGTTCACCGGGGTGGGCAGGATGACGGCGACACCGGTCAGCCCGGCCTCCGGCACGGCCAGCGGCAGCACGTCGAACGGCTCCACGCCGAGCGTCTCCCGGGCGTACCTGATCAGCGCCGCGCGGTCGAGCGGTGCCCCCGGCGCGGTCGCCCACGGGGGTTCGCCGGTGGTGGTGACCGTGTCGCCGACCCGGACGGTGACCGGCAGCAGCGAGCCGAAGAGCCGCGCCAGGTCGGTGACGGTCGGGGTGGCGAACCACTGGTCGGCGTCGCGGCGGGGCACCAGCGTGACAGTGGTGCCCGGCTCGACGCGGGCGGCCTCCGGCGGTGCCACGGTCACGGCGTAGCGGCCGTCGGCGTACCCGGTCCACCGGACCGTGGGGTTGTCGCCGTGCCGGGTGAGCACCTGGATCTCGTCGGCGACCAGGAAGCAGGAGAGCAGGCCGATGCCGAACTGGCCGAGGAACTCGTGCCGGGAGAAGCCCAGCTCGTCGCGTTTGGAGCTGCGGCCGATGGTGGCCAACAGCTCGTGCACCTGCGCCTCGGTCAGGCCGACGCCGGTGTCGTGCACCCGCAGGGTGCCGTCGCCGGTGATCTCCGGCGGCTCGATGCGGACCAGCGCCGGTGCGTCCGGCTCGGTCGTACGCCGGGCGGTGATCGCGTCCACGGCGTTCTGGAGCAGCTCACGGACGTAGACCCGTGGGCTGCCGTAGAGGTGATGGCTGAGCAGGTCGACCACGCCACGCAGGTCGACCTGGAAAGTGTGGTCCACGCCTGAGTTCTCCCCGGTCCCGATGCCGGCGCCCACCGTACCGATGATCACCGACGGCCCGCGTCCCCCTTTCGCCCGGCGGCTTGACCCTCGACCCGGTCGAGAGGGCACGTTCGGCGGCATGACCTCCTCCGCTCTGGGCCGGGATTTCCGGCTGCTCTGGTCCGCCGCCGTCTCGTCCCGGCTCGGGGACGCGCTGCGCACGCCGGCGCTGGCCCTGCTGGCCGCGACACTGACCCGCGACCCTCGGATCATCGCGGCGGTCACCGTGGCCGGGCAGCTTCCGCCGCTGCTCTTCGGCCTGCTCGGCGGCGTGTACGCGGACCGCTGGGACCGCCGACGGACGATGGCCTGCATCGACGGCGTACGCGCGGCGGTGGTGGCGGCGCTGGCCGTGGCGGTCGTCCTCGACCGGGCTGCCGTCGTGACGCTGCTGGCGGCCGCTTTCCTCCTCGCCGCGTTGGGCACCCTCTTCGACTCGGCCTCGTTCGCGCTGCTGCCCACGGTCGTGTCGCCGGCCGCGCTGCCCCGGGCGAACGGAAGGCTCCAGGCGGGGAGCGCGGTGGCCGGCGGCTTCCTCGGTGCGCCGGCCGCCGGTGTCCTCTTCGCCACCGCCCCCGCGCTGCCGTTCGCCCTGGACGCCGTCACCTTCGCGGTGGCGGCCCTGCTCGTGCTGGCCCTCACTCCGACGCCCGCCGTGGTCACCGGGCCGACCGTTGGACGCCTGTCGGTGTGGAGCGAGATCACCGAGGGGATGCGCTGGCTGCGCGGCGACCGGACACTGTGGCGGGTCACCCTGCTGGCCGCCGCGAGCAACCTGGCGATCAGCGGTCTGATGGCGGTGATGGTGCTCTACGCGCTGGACGTGCTGCGCGTGCCGCCGGCCGGATACGGACTGTTCGCGGCGGGCGCCATTGTCGGCGGCGTGGGCGGGGCGCTCGGGGCGGGCCGGCTCGCCGCCCGGCTCGGCACGGTGCCCGCGCTGCGGGCGGTGCTCGCCGTGCAGACCGTCGCGCTGGTCGTGTTCGCGCTGGCCCGGCAACCGGTGCCGGGCGGGATCGCGCTGGCCGTCTTCGCCGCCGGCACCGTCGTGTGGAACAGCCTGTCGGCGTCGTACGGGCAGCGGCACGTGCCGGGCGGGCTGCTCGGTCGGGTGGGTGCCGCGCAGCGGATGGTCGGGCTGCTCACCGCACCCGTCGGCGCGGCGGTCGCCGGGCTGGCCGCCGCCGCGTACGGGACGGTGCCGGTGGCGGGCGCCGCGGCCGGCACGTTCGCGCTGGTCACGCTGGCGGCGTGGCGAACGCTGCGGCCGGTCGCGTCGGTGTCGCCGGTGGTCGCCCCCACCGACGACAGCACAGCACCCCAGCCGTCGCGCTGAGCAGCACGTCGTGCACCTCAGCCCGCGCCGCGTTCCGCGTGGGACAGCCCGGACAGGCGCAGCGCGATCCGCTGCCGGACCGGGGGTACGGCCCCGAGCAGCCGGAGCAGCGCGTCCCGGGCCGGTCGGCGGGCCGGGGAGGTGGTGGCCAGCCGGGTCAGCCCGGCGGCGAAGCTCATCACGTCCTCGGCCATCGGGCGCTGCCGGGCGGTGTAGTCGTCGAGCAGCGTCTCCGGGCTGCCGGCGAGCACCTCGGCCAGGGCGGTGCCGAGGGCCACCGCGTCGCAGATGCCGAGGTTCATGCCCTGCCCGCCGGCGGGGCTGTGCACGTGCCCGGCGTCCCCGGCCAGCAGCACCGGCCCGGCCCGGAAGGTGTCGGCGATCCGGTGGTGCACCCGGAACCGGGAACCCCACAGCACCTCGGTCACCCGGTCGGGTCGGCGGGTCGGGCCGCGCTCGTCGAGCAGCGCCTGAAGGTACGCCCGATCCGGCTCGGGCGGCGCCGTCGGCACGGCGGCGACCAGCCGGACCACGCCGTTCGGCAGTGGCGCCCAGACCAGCGGCCCGGGGCGGGCGAGGAACAGCGCGGCCTCGTCGCGGGGCAGCGCGCTGTCGACCCGCACGTCGGCGAGCACGAAGGACTCCTCGTCGCTGGGGCCGGCGAAGCCGATGCCGGCCGCCTGCCGGACGGTGCTGTGCAGGCCGTCCGCGCCGACCACGTACCGGGCGCGCAGGTCCACACCGTCGACCCGCGCGAGCACCCCGGCGGCGGTCGGGCTCAGGTCGGTCAGCCGGCACGGCCGTCGTGCCCGGACGCCGAGGTCGGCCAACTGCCCGACGAGCACGGCCTCGGTGACCGCCTGGGAGACCAGCAGGGCGTAGGGGAAACGGGACGGCAACCGGTGGAACGGAACCGACAGCAGCGTCCGGTCCCGGTCGCGGACCGTGAAGCGCGGCGCACGCACCCCCTGGGCCACCAGTGGCGCCGCGACGCCGATCCGGTCCAGCACCTCCAGGGTGTACGCGTGCACGACGGCCGCGCGGGACGTCTGTGGCGGTTCGGCCTGCTGGTCCAGCACTGTCACGTCGATCCCGCGACGGGCCAGCGTCAGTGCGGTGGCGAGGCCGGTGGGGCCGGCACCCACCACCAGGACGTCGGTGCTCGTGGGCAGCATGGCCACCTCCGGAACGACTGTTGCCAACGGGTGTTGGCAAACGGTTGTTGGCAACGCTAGGACGGCGGTCGTTGTGTGTCAACAACCGTTGGCATACGGTCGTTGACATGACCGCGCCCGCCCACCCGACCCACCCCCGCCGATCGGACGCCACCCGCGCGGCGATCCTGCGAGCAGCCCGCGAGCGGTTCGCCGCCGACGGATACGAGCGCGCCACGATCCGGGCCATCGCCGCCGACGCCCGGATCGACCCGTCGATGGTCATGCGGTACTACGGCAGCAAGGAGGGTCTGTTCGCGGCGGCGGCCGAGTTCGACCTCCGCCTGCCCGACCTGGCCGCCGTGTCGTCCGAGCAGCTCGGCGAGGTGCTGGTCCGGCACTTCCTCGCCCGGTGGGAGGGCGACGAGACGCTTGTGGCGCTGCTGCGGGCCGCCAGCACCAACCCGGGCGCGGCCGAACGGATGCGCGGCATCTTCGCCGACCAGCTCACCGCGGCCGTGGCCACGTTCGGCACCGACCCGGCGCTGACCGCCCGGCGTGCCGGCCTGGTGGCCAGCCAGATCCTGGGCCTCGCCTTCACCCGCTACGTCGTCCGGCTCCCACCGATGGTGGACGTCGACCCGGAGGAGCTGGTCTCCTGGGTCGCGCCGACCCTCCAGCGCTACCTGACCGGGCTGCCGCAGACCTGACCCAACCTTTTTCCCCTCCCCATGCGTCTGTCGGGTGACGCGCACCGTGGCGGCCGGAAGGGGTGCGGATGGGATCGACGGCGAACGACGGCCGCGACGGCTACCTCGCCTTCGTGGAGAGCAACCAGCACCGCCTGCTGCGTGCGGCCTTCCTGATCTGCGGCAACCGGCACCAGGCCGAGGACCTTCTCCAGGACGCCCTGCTGAAGCTGGCGCTGCGCTGGACCTCCGTCCGCGACGGCGATCCCGCCGCCTACGTGCGGGCCATCCTCTACCGGGACGCGGTGTCGTGGTGGCGGCGTCGACGCCGGGAGTGGCTCAGCCCCGCACCGCCGGAACAGGTGGCCCCCGACCGTGACGGCGCGCTGCGGCTGACCCTGCACGACGCGCTGGGGCTGCTGCCGCCCCGGCAGCGGGCCGTGCTGGTGCTGCGCTACTACGAGGACCTGACCGAGGTCGCCACGGCGGAGGCGCTCGGGGTGACCGTCGGCACCGTGAAGAGCCAGTGCCACATGGCGCTGCGCCGGCTTCGCGAGGTGGCCCCCGATCTCACCGGAGATGGCCGATCGAGCCGGGGCGCGACCCGCTCCGGCGACCCGACCGCCGACCTGGAGGTGAACCAGTGAACGAGCGGGATCTGCGCCAACTGTTCGCCGTCAGCGTGGAGGACGTGCTGCCCAGCAAGCCCGCGACGGCCGGCTGGGACCGGGCGCGGCGCACGCGTCGTACCCGACGGGTGCTCGGCGCGGCAGTCCTGGCCGTGGTGCTGGTCGGCGGTGGCACGGTCGCCGTCCGCCGGCCGTCCCCCGGTCCGCCCCTGAACCACACGGTGGCGCCGACCGTCGAGCCCACCCACGCCGATCCCGTGCAGCGTCCGCCGACCGAGCTGACGTACCCACCCGATCCGCTGAACAGGCTGAGCGGCCCGGCGACCGTGCCGCTGTCCGAGCGACCGGTCCAGCGGGCGTTGGCGCTGTTTCAGCCCGTCGACGAGGAGAACCGCGCGGACGGCCCGGTCCGGATCCTCGGCGACGACGGCGTCGTGCGCGGTCTCGACGTGGTGACGCTGGCGCCGACCCGGGACGCGGACGGCAACGAGGCGACCGCCGTACAGCCGGGAGTGTTGTCGCCGGACGGGCGTTGGGCGGCCTTCCCGCAGACCAACGAGCTGATCATGGTTGACCTCACCGCGGCGGGCGTACGCCGGATCCCGCTCGACGGCTACCTGGAGCTGGTGGTGTGGGCGCACGACCGGGTCCTGGTCGGCGGCGGCAACCGGACGTACGCGGTGGAGCGCGACACCGAGGCGGCAGGCACCATCGACGTGTCGGCCTGGAACGTGGTGGCACCCGACCCGGAAGCCGGCCGCGAGGCGGCGCTGATCGAGATGATCGGCGAACGGGGCAGCCTGACGCTGCGCAACCGGTCCGCCCGCGAGGCCACGATCCGCTCCGAGCAGCGGATAACCGACGGCGTGCTGCCGTCACCGTACGAGGTGAATGAGTTCTACGGCCGGGGTTGGCTGCACGGCGGTCGCCTGGCGAGGGCCGCCATGATCACCAACAACGACATCGACGGCGCCGAGGGGGTGGCCGTGCTGGACTCCCGTACCGGCGCGGTGACCCACCTGCTCGACCTCGGTCGGGATCGCGCCAAGGGCTGCTGCCCGGTGTTGGGCTGGGACAACAAGGGAGCGGTGCTGCTCAGCCTGGAACCGGCCGCCCTGGCTCGCTGGGACCCGGAGACCGGCGAGATCACCGGGATCATCCGGGACCTACCCGGCGTGCTGGCGCTGGCCGGCTGAGAGTCGTCGAGCCCTCAGCCGGTTAGCTCCGCAGAACCGGTCAGGCGGCGATGCCGCCGGGCTGGTCGCCCTTCACCACGGGCGCCCGGACCAGGTTGCCCCACTCCGTCCACGAGCCGTCGTAGTTGCGCACCTGCGGGTAGCCCAGCAGGTGCCGCAGCACGAACCAGGTGTGGCTGGACCGCTCACCGATCCGGCAGTACGCGATCACGTCGTCGTCCGGGCTCAACCCGAGCTGGTCGGCGTAGATGGCCTTCAGCTCGTCGGCGGACTTGAACGTGCCGTCCTCATTCGCCGCCGACTTCCAGGGCTTGCTGACCGCGCCCGGGATGTGCCCGCCGCGCAGCGCGCCCTCCTGCGGGTAGTCGGGCATGTGCAGCATCTCGCCCGTGTACTCGCCCGGGGACCGGACGTCGACCAGCGGCCGGCCCACGGCGATGTGCGCCATCACCTGCTCACGGAACGCCCGCAGCGGCGCGTCGTCCCGCAGCGGCACGGGGTAGTCGGCGCGGGGCCGGGCCGGCTTGTCGCGGGTCACCTCGCGCCCCTCGGTGATCCACTTCTGCCGGCCGCCGTCGAGCAGGCGCACGTCGGCGTGGCCGAAGAGCGAGAACACCCAGAGGGCGTACGCGGCCCACCAGTTGAAGTTGTCGCCGTAGAAGACCACGGTGTCGCCCCGGCCGATGCCCTTCGCGGCACACATCTCGGCGAAGCTCGTCGCGTCGAGGTAGTCCCGGGTGACCTGGTCGTTCAGGTCGAGGTGCCAGTCGACCTTGACGGCACCGGGGATGTGACCGGATTCGTAGAGCAGGACGTCCTCGTCGGACTCGACCACGACGAGGCCCTCGTCGCCCAGGTGCTCGGCCAACCAGTCGGTGGTGACCAGCCGCTGCGGGTCGGCGTACGACTGGAGGCGGGGATCAGGATCGTTCGGCACAGACATGATCCCCAAGTTACGCCGCAACACCGCCCGACGGTCGGCCATCAGATGCGACGCGGCCCACGTGAGGCGTGCTCACGCCCGCCGGTGGACGATCCGGCCGGCGGCCACGGTCGCGATGCAGGCGCCGTCGGCGTCGTGCGCCGACAGGTCGGCGCGTCCACCCGGATGCAGGCTCGGCACCACGGGCGCCGGCAGCACCAGCAGGTCGCTCCGGTCGACGGCGGCCCGCAGCGCCGGCTCGGCCAGGTGTTCCGCCAGCACCGCCGTCACTCCGCTACGCAGCAGCGCGTGCACCCGCTCGCGCGGGGTGGGTGCCGCCGGCAGCGGGCCGTCGTGCAGCAGGCCCGGACCCAGCACGCCGTCCCACCGGCGGACCCGCACCCCCGCGTACGTCTCGCTCAGCTCGGCCAGCGGACCCACGGCCTCGACCCGGTCGCCGTCCACCAGCACGGCGTGCTCCGGAACCGGCTCGCCGTCCCGTTCACGGCGCAGCAGCGGCGCGGTGTGCAGGGTGCGCACGGTCAGTCGACGAGCGGGCCGAGCAGCGGACGCTTCGCGGTCACCGTGTCACCGGACGACCGGCCGGTGAGCCGCCGCCTGATCCACGGGGCCAGGTACTGCCCGGCCCAGCGCAGGTCGGCCGCGCGGGCGGCCAGCCACGGCGACGGCGCCGGGTGCGGCGGGACCATCAGCCACTCCTCGTCGCAGCCCACGCCGAGCGCGTTCAGCACCTGCCCGGCGACCCGCCGGTGCCCGGCCGGGGAGAGGTGCAGCCGGTCGGTGCTCCAGAGCATCGGGTTGAGGAACGTGTCGTCGGCGTACAGGTCGACCAGGATGGCGCCGTGCCGCTCGGCGGTCTCACCGACCGCCTGGTTGAGCAGTTGCACCCGGGGAGCGACGAGACGTTGACCGGGCAGCCGTGCCATCACGTCCGCGAATCGGAAGAGCAGCACGTCCGCGCCGCCCGAGCGCAGCTGCCGAACGACCTCGTCGAAGCGGGAGACCAACGTGTCCGGGTCGAAGGTGCGCCGCAGCACGTCGTTGCCGCCGGCCGCGAAGCTGATCAGATCGGGCTTCATCGCCACCGCGGAGGGCACCTGCTCGGCGACGACACCGGGAAAGAGCCGGCCCCGGATGGCCAGGTTCGCGTACCGGAAGTCGGGGCCCGCCTCGGCGGCGAGCCGGGTGGCCACCAGGTCGGCCCAGCCCCGGTAGGTGCCGTCCGGGTACGCGTCGTCCATACCCTCGGTGAAGCTGTCCCCGACCGCGACGAAACTGCGCCAGCGCACCCGCGCCCCCTCACGCCACCCGTTGCCTGCGGCGACCAGTCTTTCACCGGAGGCACCACGGCCGGTGCCCCGACGGGCCGACGTGGCGGAGGTCATGCGCGCGCATGATCGAGCGCCGTGATCGAGCCGAGCGCCGGGCTCGAGCGCCTTGATCGACACGGGGTCGCTGATATGGCGGCATCGGAGTCGAGTTAATACCCCGACTTCGGCGAACTCGTGTCGATCAAACGCAACGTCGGGCCTCTGACATCACTGGCCCGGCGCGTTCTCCTTGACGTACACGCCGGCGCCGGGCAGCGACTCCGTGAGGCCTTGCATCTTCAAGATGAGGAAGACCCGGTCCGCGACAAAACTGGAGACTTCGTACTGTTCACACAGCTCAGCCCGGCTCGGCAGGCGCGAACCCGGCGGAAACTCCCCGGACTGGATCCGCTTGATCAAGTCTTCGGCAACGCGCTGGTAGGCGTACTGCGGCGGCACTGGCGGTTCCCCTATCGGTCGGCACCTCCCACTCAATCACCCATGGCGAGTGCTGACTAGCAATGGTTAGCCATGGCAGGTTTCCCGTAGCGCCCCTATCGGTCGGCAACTGACGGGGTGCCGGATAGCGGTCCGGTCACCAGATCTGAGATCGGTGGCCGGGCCTGCCCATCTTGCGGGAGGGTGCCGTGATCGAGCGCGAACTACCCCGGTCAGAGTGGGTGCCGATGCTGGCCAAGCAGATCATCCGGCGGCATTGGAATTTGGGCTCTTGCGAACGGTGCCACGGGCGGGCCGAGACCTGCGGGGCGCTCGGTTGGGCCCGGGATCGGATCAAGGCGTACCGCCTCACCGGCAATCGTTCGGACCGGACCTAGAGACCCACTGAACGCTGTCGCCAATCCGGCTGGTGGTGGAGTGCCGTGGCTCGCATTGAGGCCGCACAATGAGGGGCCGGTCACCGGACCGCGCAGTGGGGAGGGCCCAGTTGAGTCAGGCAAGCGAGCCGAGCCCCCCCACCGGGCCGGCCCCGGCGGTGCCCCCATCGTCGCGCACCACGCGGACCCGCCAGATCCGACTCGTGGGGCTCATCGTCGCGCTGGCCGTCCTGGCCGCCGCCCTGGTCCCGATCGTCCTCGCGATGGGCCCGCCGACCCGGGACGAGTTGCTGGAGGACGCCGGCCTCAAGGGCAAGCAGCAGCTCGTCATCGGCGTGAAGGACGACCAGCCGGGCATCTCGCAGCGCCTCCCGAACAACGTCTGGAAGGGCTTCGACGTCGACATCGCGTACATGATCGCGAGCTACCTCGGGTTCGACCACTCCCAGGTGCGTTTCGTGCCGATCGAGAGCGAGGACCGGGCCCGTCGACAGGCCCAGGACGGCGAGGGGTTCGTCATCGTCGACCTGGTCATCGCGTCGTACAGCATCAACGACAAGCGCAGGGAGGAGGGTGCCGTCTTCTCGGCCGCGTACCTGAACACCGAGCAGTCGGTGGTGACGTTGAAGAGCTACCAGAAGCAGGTGAGCAGCCTGGAGGATCTGCGTGGGCTGACGGTCTGCTCGCTGACCACCTCGACGTCCATCCAGCGCCTCGCCGAGGCCGGCGCCTCGCCGGTGGGTCGAAACAGGATCAGCGAGTGCATCCAGGAGCTGTACGACGGCAAGGTGCAGGCCGTCACCACCGACGCGGCGATCCTCGCCGGCTTCGTCACCGGCGACCAGCCGGACGGCGACGGTCAACACTTCCCGGTGACCCTCAAGAACGTGAAACCGCTGCGGCACTGGGACATCGGCTCGTCGCCCCAGGAGCGCTGGGGCGTCAACACCGGCCCCAACCAGGCCCTGCTCGACCTGGTCGACCTGGCGCTCTACAAGTCGGCCAAGGACGAGAACGACTCGGCCTGGGAGAACGCGTACAACGCCAACCTCCGTTGGCAGCAGGGATACAACCTCCCGCAGCCGGTCGCGGAACAGCAGCAACCCGATCCGAGGAAGGTGGAGGTGCGACAGTGGCCGTGGGAGAGGATCGCGCTACCGCCCCCGGCGTACCCCGGATCACCACCAGCTCCGCCAAGGCGGTCCGCCCGCGCCGGATGGCGGGGGCGCGGCAGGCGCAGCAGTGGCTGCTGACCCTCCTTCCCACCTTCCCCGTCCTGCTCCTGGTGCTGCGACTGTGGCAGCTCAGCCAACAGGACATGTCCACGATGCTGCTGCTGGTCCAGTACGTCAGTCCGCTCGGCCTGCTCAGCGCGCTGCTGATCGCCCTGGTGTGGGCGTTCCCCGTGGTCGTGCTCACCTTCGGCGTCCTCGGTCGACTGCTCCGGCTCAGCGCTCCGGACCGGTTCGACCCGGAACGGTCACTACTGGCCTCCGGGACGGCACGTACCCCCGGTTGGGTGATCAGCGCGGCGGTCGCGCTGGGGGCCCTCACCTGGCAGCTCCGCTTCCTGCCGTCGCTGCTGATGCTCGGCCTCTGGCTGCTCGCGCTGCGCACCCGCTACCTGCATCCTGACCAGCCGACCCGGATCCTGCTGGTCAGCGTGGCCCTGCCGCTGGCCGCGGCGGTCCTGGCGTACACGGTGCTGGGCCCGGCCATCTGGACGGCGTATCAGGATGGCGAGGTGGCCACGGCCGCGCTGCTGGCGGTGCCGCCCGCCGCCACCGTGCTGCTCACCGGCCCGATCCCCGGCTGGATCGCCCCGACGCTGACCCACGGTCTGGCGTTCACGGTCGCCGCCGTGCTCCCGGTGGTGATGGGCGCGGTCTTCCTCCGGGTGCCGCTGCTGCCCACCGCCGCGGTCGAGGTGGTCCCGAAGCAATCGGCCTCGCCGGCCCCGGACGTCACGGCCTCGGCAGCCCCGGGCGGCCCGGCCTCGAGCGCGTCGGCTGCTCCGACGAACGGCGGCACGGCAGGCCTGGACGGTGGGGACGGCCCGCCGACGGCCAACGGCGGCCCGGAGGTGGTGCTCGGCGCGCTCATCACGGTTACCGACACGTCGACGATCATGCTGGACCGGACCGCCACCGTGCGGTTCCTGCCGAACGGGTGGGTCGAGTCGCAGGTCCTCTGCCCCCAGCCGGCGGCGGTTCCGTACAGCCTGGTGTCGGTGCGGGGCTGGCCGGTGGAGGAGACCGCGCTCAACTGGATGATGCCCCGGCGGCCGGTGGCCGACCCGGACGTCCGCTGCGAGGGCCGCCTTCCCGGCGACACGTGACCCGGGACCGAATTGGATCGCCGCACCGGGACCGGCGGTCTTAGGCTGCCCGAATGCTGCTACGCATGTCGACCCTGTTGCTGCGGACCCTGCGCGAGGATCCGGCCGACGCGGAGGTGCCGAGCCATCGGCTGCTGCTGCGCGCCGGTTACATCCGTCGCGCCGCACCGGGCGGCTACACGTGGCTGCCGCTGGGCAAGCTGGTGCTGGACCGGATCACCGAGGTGGTGCGTGCCGAGCTGGTCGCGATCGGCGACCAGGAGGTGCACTTCCCGGCGCTGCTGCCCGCCGAGCCGTACCGGACGAGCGGCCGGTGGACGGAGTACGGCGACCTCCTCTTCACCCTCGCCGACCGGCGCGGCGCCGAGCACCTGTTGGCGCCCACCCACGAGGAGATGGCGGCGCTGCTGGTCAAGGACGTGTTCACCTCGTACCGGGATTTCCCGGTGACGCTGTTCCAGGTGCAGACGAAGTTCCGCGACGAGGCGCGGCCCCGCGCCGGTGTGCTGCGCGGCCGGGAGTTCCTGATGAAGGACGCGTACTCCTTCGACCTGGACGAGGCGGGGCTGCGGGACGCGTACGCGCGGCACCGGGCGGCGTACCAGCGGATCTTCGACCGGCTGGGCCTGGAGCACACGGTGGTGCACGCAATGTCCGGCGCGATGGGCGGCTCGGCGTCGGAGGAGTTCCTGGCCGCGACCCCGGTCGGCGAGGACACGTTCGTCGGCTGCACCGCGTGCGGCTACGCGGCCAACACCGAGGCCGTCGTCACCCGGGCACCCGCCGCCAGCGACCTCGCCACCGCACCCGCGACGCAGGTGCACGACACCCCCGAAACCGCGACGATCGCCAGCCTGGTCGAGGTGGCGAACGCCCGCCGGCTCGGGGACCGGGACGACTGGACCGCCGCCGACACCCTGAAGAACGTCGTGTTGACCGTGCGTCAGCCGGGCGCCGAGCGGGCCGAACTCCTGGTGATCGGGCTGCCCGGTGACCGGGAGGTCGACCTGAAGCGGCTCGCCGCCGCGCTGGAGCCCGCCCAGGTGGCCGTCTTCGACGAATGGGCCGGGCATCCGGAGCTGGTGCGCGGCTACATCGGTCCGCAGATGCTCGGCAAGCTGGGCATCCGTTATCTGGTCGACCCTCGCGTGGTGACCGGCTCCGCGTGGCTGACCGGGGCGAACGAGCCGGGTCGCCACGCGACGGGCGTGGTCTGCGGGCGGGACTTCACGCCCGACGGCACGGTCGAGGCAGCCGAGGTGCGCGCCGGCGACCCGTGCCCCGACTGCGGCGACGGCGAGCTGGCCATCCGGCGGGGCATCGAGATCGGGCACATCTTCCAGCTCGGTCGCCGCTACACCGACGCGTTCGCGGTCGACGTGCTCGGGCCCGCCGGCAAGCCGGTCCGGCCCACCATGGGCTGCTACGGCATTGGGATCTCCCGGGCGGTCGCGGCCATCGCCGAGCAGCACCACGACGACCGGGGACTCATCTGGCCGGCGGCAATCGCGCCGTGTGACGTACACCTGGTGGTCGCCGGCAAGGGCCCGCAGCTCGACGCGGCGCTGGACCTCGGCGGGCGCCTGGCCGCCGCCGGCCTGCGGGTGCTGGTCGACGACCGGACGCACGTCTCGGCCGGGGTGAAGTTCACCGACGCGGAGCTGATCGGCATCCCCCGCACCGTCGTGGTCGGCCGCCGACTGGCCGACGGGTACGTGGAGTTGCGCGAGCGGGCCGGCGACGGGCGCGCGGAGCTGCCGGTGAACGGTGTGGTGGAGCGGATCGTCGACGAGGCCCGGGAGCGTGCGAACCTGGTGTAGCCACCGCGTCACGGGGTAGTGCAGTCGGATCGGGTGATACGTCTTCGGAGGATCTCATGACCGGTTACCGGGTCAGCGACGTGATGACCAAACAGGTCGTGTACCTGTCGGCCGAGACCACCCTGGACGAGGCGGCCAGGGTGATGAAGGAGGCGGACATCGGCGACGTGGTGGTCACCGACGGCGCCACCCTCGCCGGCATGCTCACCGACCGGGACATCGTGGTGCGGGCGGTGGCCGAGAACAGCTCACCGGCGGCCACCACCATCGGCTCGATCGTCACCCGCGAGGTGGTCATGATCGAGCAGCACTGCACGGCGGGTGAGGCTGCGGCGCTCATGCGGGACCGGGGCATCCGCCGCGTGCTGGTCTGCGACAGCGACCGCAAGTTGGTGGGGATCGTCTCGCTCGGTGACCTGGCCATGCAGCTCGACCCGACCAGCGCGTTGAGCGAGATCAGCGAACAGTCTCCGACCACGTGAGCCGTCGGCGCCAGCGGTAGCCTCGACACATGGCTGACATGCCGGCCCGACTGGCCGAGATCGTCGACGAGTTCGCCGCCGCGCCACGCGACCTGGTGCTGGAGATGCTGCTGGAGTACGCCGACGTCATCCCGCCGCTGCCCGCCGACGCCGCCGGGCACGAGGGCATGGAGCAGGTGCCCGAGTGCCAGACCGCGTTCTTCCTGCGCGCCCGGGTGACGCCGGACGGGACCGTCGAGACCCTGTTCGACTGCCCGCCGGAGGCGCCCACCACCCGGGCGTTCGCCGGGATCCTCGCCGAGGGTCTGGCCGGCGCGAGCGCCGAGGAGGTGCTGGCCGTGCCGGACGACCTGTACCAGCGGATGGGCCTGGCCCAGGCGATCAGCCCGCTGCGGGTGCGCGGCGGCACGGCGATCCTGGGCCGGCTCAAGCGGCAGGTCCGGGAACAACTCGACTGAGCCGGCAGTTGGCACCGATCATGGAGATTGAGATCTACGCCGACGTCGTCTGCCCGTGGTGCTACCTGGGCAAGCGTCGCCTGGACGAGGCGCTCGCCCGCTACGACGGCGAGGTGACCGTCCGGTACCGGCCGTTCCAACTCGACCCGTCGCCGGTGCCCGAGCCCCGCCCGATCATCGACGCGCTGGCCGACAAGTTCGGCGGCCCGGAGCGCGCGCGGCAGATGGTCGCGCGGGTGACCCAGGCCGCGGCGGGTGACGGGCTTCGGCTGGACTACGACCACGCGGTGGCCGCCAACACCTTCGACGCGCACCGGCTGGTCGGCTACGCCGCCGAGCGCGACCGGGCGGCCGAGATGGTGGACGCCCTGTACCAGGCACACTTCACGAAGGGCCTCGACATCGGTTCCCGGGAGGTGCTGGCGACGATCGCCGGCTCGATCGGCCTGGACGCCGCCGATGCCCGCCGGTTCCTCGACTCCGACGAGCGGACCGCCGAACTCGCCGCCGAACTCGCCGCCGCCCGCGACCTGGGCATCACGAGCGTCCCGACGTTCGTACTGGCCGGGAAGTACGCGGTCAGCGGCGCCCAGGAGACGTCCACGCTCCTCGCCGCGCTGGCCGAGGTCGAGCAGCGGGAGGCCGCAGCACGCTAGACATCGACCAGGTCGATGTTTCACGTGCAACGGTATCGATGTTGGTGGCTGGTCAGGCCGGCCTGGCCAGCCCTTCGACCACCTGCGCGCCGGGCAGCGCGCCCAGCGCCGGCCCCGGCAGCGCGATCTTGCTGTGCCGTACGCCGGACCCGATGATCACGTGCGGGGTGGCGATCACCCGCGCGTCCACCAGGATCGGCCACTGGGCCGGCAGCCCGATCGGGGTGATGCCGCCGTACTCCATGCCGGTCAACTCGACCGCGTCGGTCATCGGGGCGAAGCTCGCCTTGCGCACGTCCAGCGCCCGCCGGGCCACGCCGTTCACGTCGGCCCGGGTGGTGGCCAGCACGATGCAGGCCGCGTAGCGGACCACACCCTCGCGCTTTCCGGCCACCACGACGCAGTTGGCCGACACGTCCAGCCCCACCTCGTACGCCTCGCAGAACGCCGCCGTGTCGGCGAGATCGGCGTCGATCGGCGCGACCAGGACGTCGTCGACGTCCACCGGCGCGTTGGCCGGCCACTGGGCGATGGCCTCCGCCACCGGCGCGGCGAGCAGATCGAGGCGGGCACGGGCCGGTTCGGTCTTCAGCGTTCCCATCACGGGTGCGATCCTCGCACCCGCGCCGCCGGATCGCCCGCCGACTCCCGAGCCGTCTCGCGACACCACCTCCACGTCGCGGCTCAACTGCCGGCGAGGAACGCGTTGTCGCGCAGGAAGGAACGGTCGCGGGCGGCCGCCAACTCCTCCTCGCGTCGGGCTTTGGCCCGCTGCAGCTCCAGGTCCTCCATCGCGTGCCGGACACCCAGCCGGATCACGCCGTAGAGGAAGACGAAACCGAAAACGTAGAGGATCACCGTGGTGACGACAACGAACATGGCGTCACCGTAAGGCGAACGTGAACCGCTATCCGTCTCATCTCCGTGCGGTTCCCCCGTACGTGTCCGCGAGGTGGTCGGCCCAGGTACGCACACCGCGAGGCAGCGCCTCGGTGACCAACCCACCGGCGCGCAGTTCGCGCCCGAGGCGGCCGGGGATTCGTACCGGCAGCAGCGGCCGGCGTGACCCGCGCGCCTCCCGCCAGGCACGGACCGCCTCGTCGAAGCGGAGCACCTGCGGCCCACCGAACTCCTCGATGCCCCCGAGCGGGCCGGCGGCCACCCGGGCCGCGAGCCGGGCGGCCACCTCACCCGGGTCGACCGGCTGGGCGAGCACCGCCCGGTCGCCGACCACCGGGCCCAGCCGCGCGCTGGTCGCCAGCAGATCGTCGAGGAACTCGGGGAACTGGGTGGCGCGCAGCACCGACCACGGCACCGGGCCGGCCGCGACCACCTGCTCGGCTGCCAGCTTGTACCGGTAGTACGGGATCGGCACCCGGTCCACCCCGACGATCGAGATGTAGACCAGGTGCTGGACGCCGGCCGCGCCGGCGGCGACCACCAGCCGACGGGTGCCCAGCACGTCCACCTGGTGGGTACGCCCCCGGGGCGAGGACGCCAGGTGCACCACCGCGTCCACCCCGGTCACCGCCTCGGCCAGCCCGTCGCCGGTGGCCAGGTCGGCCACGACCCACTCGACGTCCGAGCCGGTACGCGGCCGGCGGCTGCTGGCCCGGACGCTCATCCCGTCGTCGCGCAGCCGCGCCAGCACGTGGCTCCCCAGTCGACCACCCGCCCCGGTGACCAGAACCCTCATCGTCTCCTCCTGTTCCGCCCTCGCACGTACCGCGCCGTCGGGCTGATGACGACACCGCGACCGGACACGTGACCGGCTGCCTCACCCCGAACGGATCAGGTCCAGCACGGTCAGGAGCGCGAAGAACGCGATCACGATCTCGTTGACGATCCAGGAGTGCCCCTCGGCCCACTCCCGCATCCGGGCCAGCACCCGCGCCGCCCTCTGCCCGAGCAGCACCAACGCCAGCAGCGGCACCGCGAGCAGGAGCACGGTGAGCAGCACGAACGGCACCAGGTGCCACCAGGGGAGGTTGTGTCGGGCCACTGTCGCGCCGACCGTCGCCATGGTGAGGTCGTCGGTGGGTGTCACCGCGAAGAGCAGGGCGCCCATCCGTGCGGCCCAGCGCGGATCGGCGTGGCTCACGCTGCCCAACCAGCGCGGCGGCCCGGACCGGTTGCGGCGCAGCCAGACCACCAGGGCCAGGCACACCAGCAGCGCGAGCACCACCAGGTCGATGACCGGGCCGCGATCGATCCTGCTGGCGGCCGCGCTGGCGTCGGTCGCCAACCCGCCCAGCAACCGGGTCAACAACCAGCTCACGGTCACCCCGACGGCGACCACCAGGCCGGCGCCGGCGAGGAAGCCCAGCGACGCGGCCCGGGGCCGGTCGGACGAGGCGAGGAAGACCGCCACGACCAGTTGCGTCCCGGCGACCATCACCACGGCCAGCGGCAGGACGGTCAGGAGGTTCATCGCCTGCCATCCTCGCGCCCGCCCGGTGCGGACACGTCGAATCCTCAGCCGATCACCCGCCCGGCCGTGTGGTCCCCGTCCATCACCACCCGGCCGGCCAGCAGCGCGCCGACCAGTGCCAGACCGGCCGCCACCGCCAGGGTCACCACGTAGCTGGCGGGGCCGGGCGCGCTCCCGGCAGCCAGTACGGCACCGGTGAGCGCCAGCACGGTCGCCGCGAAGAGCGAGTCGCCCAGTTGCAGCGACGAGCTGTTGCGCCCCTGCTCGCCGGGCGCGGACAGCTCCAGGGTGAGCACCGACAACGACGGGTACAGCAGTCCCATACCGAGCCCCGCCACCGCCCAGCCCAGCACGGCGACGGCCACCGGCAGCTCGGGTCGGACGGCCAACGCCACCGTCGCGGTGCCGGCCGTGATGCAGCACAACCCGACGCGGGGGAAGCTGGCCCGGGAGGCCGGCACGGGAAAACGGCCCTGCACCCAGGAGCCCACCGACCAGGCCAACGCGCCCACCGTGAGTACAAGCCCGGCGGCGGTCGGCGACAGCCCTCGCTCCCGGGAGAGCATCAGCGGGATGACCACCTCCGCGCCGACGAACGCCGCCGACGCCAGACCGCGCAGACCGATCACGGTGGGCAGTCCGCGGGCCGCCCGGAGGAACCCCGGCGGCAGCAGGCGCGGAGCGCAGACCAGCAGGCCGGCCAGGGCGAGCGCGATCACCGCCAGGGCCGTCACGCCGCGCTGCTGTCCCCCGATGTGCAGCAGTGCGGCGCTCACGCCCGCCCCACAGGCCCAGCCGATGCGGGCCATCGCGCCGGCCGGTGGCCGGCTCGGCACGGTTGCGTCGAGCGACCGCAGGCCCGGATGGATCAGCAGCACCGCCGGGACGGCCACCGCCGGCACCACGAGAAAGACCCACCGCCAGCCCAGGTACTCGACAATCAGGCCGGCCAGCGCCGGCCCGACCAGCGACGGTACGACCCACGCCGCAGCGAACGCGGCGAAGATGCGCCGATGCAACTCCTCGGGGTACGCCTGCCCGACGATCACGTAGAGCGCCACCGAGAGCAACCCCGAGCCGAACCCCTGCACGACCCGTCCGACCACCAACGCGGTCATCGTCGGCGCGGTCCCGGCGACCAGCAGCCCGACCACGAACCAGCCGACGCCGTGCCACATCGGTCCTCGTGGCCCCCGTGCGTCACACCAGATCCCGGAAACGACCATGGCCACCACACCGGCGGCGAACGGGCCACCGAACGCGATCCCGTACAGCGCCAGCCCGTCCAGGCTCCGCGCGACGGTCGGCATGGCCGTGCCGACCGCCAACGCCTCGAACGCCAGCAGCGACACCAGCGCGACGCTGCCCACCGTCATCGCCCGCAGCCGGGGGGCGAACAACCCGGCGGGGACCGGAACGGGGGTGGCGGTTCGGCTCGACATGCACCGAGCCTGCGACCTCAACCCGGATTCATGTCAACCGGGGGTGACCCGGCTCTCGTCAGGCTTCCTGGAGCGCCTCCCCGACGCCGCGTACCAGTCCCGAGAAGTGCTGGTCCGCCAGGAGATGCCCGGCGGTGATCACCAGGGCGAGCGGCCATTCGATCACCTGCAACGCGGCCAGCACGCCGAGCCCGGCGTAGTAGGCGATCTTGTCCGGTGGTGGCACCGCCACCTCGCCCACCATCGGCAGCTCCACCCGTCGGCTGTACATCCGAACGTTCTCGTGTGAACCGTTGAGGTGTCGTGTCAGCGTGCTCATTCCGGCCTCCCCGTGTCCGGTGATGGTCGTCGGATTCCACCGTCCACCCCGTCCATGCGCGGCCAGCCCCGCAAAGTTCCGGTGGTCCGAGGGGCATAACGGACGCCAGGTCGGGAAGCCAGGCCGCCGGACGTGAGGCGGTGGGAGGGCGAGATGACCGACGGCACAAGCGACAACGGGGAGTCGGGTCGGCGTCCGTCCGGCCGTACGCCTCGATGACGGCGGCGGGTCGCGCCGCCGGCCGCCTCCTGCCGTCCATCGGCGTGCCGCACCTGGTCGGGGAGGCGTCCCGGACCGTCGGGTCGGCGGCGACCCGACTGGCCCGGACGGTCGGGCTGACCCGGCGTCGGGTCTGGTCGCGCCCCGGCCGGCACCACATCGAGGTGCACGGCGTCTGCCAGGACGGTGGCGACCGGTTGGCCCGGCAGGTGGAGGCCGGGCTGGAGCGGTTGCCCGGGGTGGCCTGGGCCCGGGTGAACGCCCCGTCCGGCCGGGTGGTGGTGGCCGTGCAGGCGCCCGAGCCGCGGCTGCGGGACCTCATCGCCACGATCGGGCGGATCGAGGGAACCTGCGACCACGAACCGGATCCGGAGATCCCGCCCCCGCATCCGCCGGAGGAGGGGCCGCGTACGCCGCGCACCCTGGGCGCCCTCGCCTCGGACGCACTGGGCCTGACCATCACGGCGGCCACCCGGCTCCTGCCGTTCGCGCCGCTGCCCGGCGAGGTCGCCGGCCTGCTGGCCGCTGCGGACCTGCAACCGAAGCTGCACGCCTTCGTCGGCAGGCGGCTGCGCTCCGACCCGCGCGCCGACGTCATCTTTCCGCTGGCCGAGGCGGTGGTGCAGGGTCTGACCGGCCGGTGGACGGGGATAGTGCTCGACGGCGCCCAACGGATGGTGCAGTGGGGGGAGGCGCGGGCCCAACTCGCCGCGTGGGAGAAGGCCGAGCCGCGGCTGACCGGCGACCCCGAGCGCGCCACCGCGCGGTGGCCTGCGGTCGACCGTCCCCGCCCGAAACCGGACGGCCCGGTCGAGCACTACATCAACCGGATGTTGACCGCCGGCGTGGCAGCCGCCGCGGCGGCGACACCGATCGCCGGGCGCAAGCGAGCCGCCGCACTGGGCCTGTCCGCGCTGCCCAAGGCCCCGGGCAGCGGACGAGAGGGGTACGCGGCACAGCTCGGCCGGATCCTCGCCCGGCGCGGGGTGATCGCGATGGACCGTGGCGTGCTGCGGGAGCTGGACCGGATCGACACGCTGGTGCTGGACGCGGCGGTGCTCGGATCGGAGCGGGGCGTACTCGCCGACCTGGCTCCGGCAGCCGAGGTGGACGTCGACGAGGTGGCGGAGCGGGCGTTCGCGCTGTTCGACCCGAGCGACCCGACCGGTTCACCGGAGCTGGACGGCTGGCGGCTGGCACCCCTGGACCAATTCCCGGCGGGCGATCCCGGCGACGTGCCGGACGGCGAGCGGCTGCGCGCGGCCGGCGGGCAACTGCTCGGGCTCACCCACTCGGGTCGGCTCACGGCGCTGCTGCGGGTCGAACCCGAACCCGCGCCGGGTGTCGACGGCCTGCCGGCCGCTGCCCGCCACGCCGGCCTGAAGCTGATCGTGGCCGGCGGCGACGAGCAGCGGTACGGCTTCGCCGACGCGCTGCTGCCCGGCGGGGACCACCTGGCCGACACGGTACGTGCGTTGCAGCGCGACGGGGCGGTCGTGATGCTGGTCTCCGGGGACCGGGCGGCGCTCGGCGCGTCCGACTGCGGCCTCGGGATGTCCGCTCCGGACGAGCTGCCGCCGTGGGGAGCGCACCTGCTGGTCGGCACCGACCTGCGAGTGGTGGCCCTGGTCATCGAGGCGACCGGGGCGGCCCGGCGGATGACGCGGCAGAACATCCGGCTCGCCATGGCGGGCACCGGCCTCGGGGCGCTGGGCGCGTTCACCGCCCCACCGACCCAGCTGCCCCACAAGTCGCTCGTCGCGGTCAACGGCGCGGCCGGCCTCGCCTTCGCGAACGGGGTCTGGCGGGCCAGCCGGTTGCCCGACCGGTCGGACACGCCGGTGCCGGTGGCGACCGCCTGGCACCTGATGCCGGTCCGGACCGTGCTCGACCAGCTGGGCACCACGCCGGAAGGGCTGGCCACCGCGGAGGCACAGCGCCGACACGATGGCCAGGGGGCGGGCGGCGGCGACACACCCGCCGGTGGTGGCCTGCTGCGGGCGTTCCTGGACGAGCTGTCCAACCCGCTCACCCCCGTACTGGCCGCCGGGGCGGTGCTCTCCGCGTCGTTCGGCTCGCTTGTCGACGCCGCGCTGGTGGGCAGCGTCGTCGGTGGGTCGGCCCTGATCGGGGCGGTGCACGAACGCAACACCGAACGGTCGCTGGCGGAGCTGCTGTCGCGTTCGGCGGTGACGGCCCGGGTCCGCCGGGACGGCGTCGAGCGAATCGTCGCGGCCGAGGACCTCGTCCGCGGAGACGTCATCACCCTCGAATCGGGAGACTCGGTGCCGGCCGACTGCCGGGTGCTCGAATCGGTGGGGCTGGAGGCGGACGAGTCGTCGCTGACCGGCGAGTCGCTGCCGGTCGCCAAGAGCAACCGGGCGGTCGTCGCCGCGGCCATCGCCGACCGGCACTCGATGCTGTACGAGGGCACCACCGTCGCCGCCGGCCAAGGAACCGCCGTGGTGGTGGCGACCGGCGTCGACACCGAGTCCGGACGCAGCCTGGCGCTGGTCCGGCAGGCGCCCCCGACCAGCGGGGTGGAGGCCCGGCTCGGCTCGTTGACCAGCGCCGCCATTCCGTTGGCCGCGGGTTCGGCGATCGCCGTGGCCGGGGCGGGGCTGCTCCGGGGCGTACCGCTTGCCGAAACGGCGGCGACCGCCGCGAACCTCGCCGTCGCGTCGGTGCCGGAGGGGCTGCCGTTCCTGGTCAGCGCCGCGCAGCTGGCCGCCGCCCGGCGGCTGGCCGAGCACGGCGCGTTGGTCCGCAACCCCCGCACGATCGAGGCGTTGGGCCGGGTGGACGTGCTCTGCTTCGACAAGACCGGCACCCTCACCGAGGGCCAGTTGCTGCTCGCCGGGGTCGGCGACGGCGTCGGCGACCGGTACGCCGCGGTGGACCGGCTCGACGACCGACTCCGACTGACCCTCGCCACGGCGCTGCGGGCCACCCCCGCCGCGGCCAAGCCGGAGGAGTTGGCGTTGCAGACCGACCGGGCGGTCTGGCGGGGCGCCGCCACGGCTCAGGTGGTGGAGCAGACCGGCGCCGCCGGCTGGCGGGCGGCCGGCGGGCTGCCGTTCGAACCGTCCCGCGGCTACCACGCGAGCATCGGCGAGACCGAGGGCCGCCTGCTGCTGAGCGTCAAGGGCGCCCCGGAGACGGTGTTGCCACGCTGCGCGACGCGGCGTGCCGACGGCCGGCAGGAGCCGCTGGACGACGCCGGCCGCGCGGAACTGCACCGTCTGCTGGCCGACCGGGCCGGGGCGGGGCACCGGATCCTGGCCGTCGCGGAGTGCGAGGTGGACGCCGCGCACATCACCGACGCCGACGTCCGAGGTCTGACCTTCGTGGGGTTCCTGGCCCTCGCGGACGGGGTCCGGGAGAGCGCAGCCCCGGCGGTACGCCGGATCCGGCAGGCCGGGGTGCACACCATCATGATCACCGGCGACCACCCGGCCACCGCCGAGGCGATCGCCGCCACCATCAGCGAGCACGACGAGCAGCGGGTGGTCACCGCCACCGAACTCGACCAGTTGGACGACGACGCGCTCGCCGAGCGGCTGGCCAACACCGACGTGGTGGCCCGCTGCACCCCGGCGCACAAGGTGCGCATCATCCAGGCGTTGCAGAAGTGCGGGCGGACCGTGGCGATGACCGGCGACGGCGCCAACGACGCCCCGGCGATCCGGCTGGCCGACGTCGGCATCGCCCTCGGCCAACGCGGCACGCCGGCGGCCCGCGCCGCCGCCGACCTGGTGGTCACCGACGACCGGTTGGAGACCATCATCGCCACCCTGGTCGAGGGTCGCGCGATGTGGTCGTCGGTCCGCCACGCGCTGAGCATCCTCGTCGGCGGCAACCTCGGCGAGATCGCGTTCAGCGTGCTCACCGCCGCGGTGACCGGCCGTTCCGCCCTCACCGGGCGGCAACTGCTGCTGGTCAACCTGCTCACCGACCTGGCGCCGGCGCTGGCCATCGCGGTCCGCCCACCCGCCTCGGACCGCACCGACAGTCTGCTCCGGGAGGGCCCCGACGCGTCGCTCGGTGAGACCCTCAGCAGGGAGATCGGGCTCCGTGCGGCGTCCACCACGCTGGGCGCGACCGTCGGCTGGACGTTGGCCCGGTACACCGGCCGCCAGCGGCGGGCCGGAACGGTCGCCCTCGTCTCGCTCGTCGGCACCCAGCTCGGCCAGACCATCCTGGCCGGCGGCACCAGCCCGGCCGTGCTGGCGTCCACGGCGGCGTCGCTGGGAGTGCTGGTCGTGGTGGTGCAGACGCCGGGGGTGAGCCAGTTCTTCGGGTGCACGCCGCTCGGCCCGGTGGGCTGGACCATCGGCGCCGGATCGGCGCTCGGTGCCACCTTCGCCAACGGCGCGCTCACCAAACTGGTGGAGCACCTTCCGTCGGCACGACCCGACCTCGCGCAGCCCACTCCCGGGACCGAGGGGACGGCCACGGACGGCTGACGCTTGAGCGGGACCGGCTGGGGTACCGGAGCCGGGAGAGGTGAACTTCCTGCACCGCGGCCAGCGGGCGTACCTCGGAAAGGGTCTGTAGTCGCGCCGACGCACGGACCCGGCGCTGCGGATGAGCGGCGGATTGGCAGTGGGCCGGGCAACATCATTGATCTCGCTGACTAGCCTGACGCCATGCCGTCGTTCTTGGCCAATGGAACTCGTCCGAAGGCCTGGCCGGCCCTACCGCTGGCGCTGCTGGTGCCGTGCAGCCTGCTGGTACTGATCGGTGTCACCGACGACCGCGAGCCGCCCCCACCGGTCGGCGTGCTGATGCCGGCGACGGTGGTCGCGGTGGAACCGGCCCAGACCGCCCAAGGCCCCTACGTGCTGGTACGCGTCGACACGGCCGACGGGCCGACCACCTGCGGCATCTACGAGCGGTCGTTCCCCGAGCGGCGGCTACCCCCGCTGTACCAGCGACTGACAGTCGACTACACCCCGGCCAGCTGCATGCCGATGCCGGTCAACACCGAGCTGCCCCGAGGCGTGATCGTCGCCATGGGGGCCACTGGATTGACGGCGTCGCTCTTCTGGCTCTGGGCCGGTCCGCGCTTTCAGCGCTTGGACCGCCGGCGGCGCTCCCGCTTCTGACGCCTTCCGTCACCGCTCTTCGGCACGGAACGGGTCCCGGGCCGGACCCTGTTCGGCCCAACACAGACCACCGCGAAACTCCACGCCCGGAATGCCGTCACCGAGCTGGCTGATGTCCACCACAGCCGCCAGGGAGGTGGCGACGTCCGACCGTAGTTCCTCGACGGCCGTCTCGAGATCGTCCGCCTCTTCGGACCAGTCGATGTCGGCCGCACGCAGGTCGGCGATCGCGTGGCCGGTGACCGCTGCGGGGTCGGTCACGACGACCTCGACCCGACAGTAGATGTGCACGGTGACGGGGGTTGGTTGCTCATCCATCCGCGGATCATGACAAGTGCGCTGCCCGACCCGACAGGCAATTACCGAAGCGGTCAGTGAGCGAGCCTTCCGGGGCCTCGCCAATCCCCAGACGACGGTAATATCCCCAGTCTTTGATCTACAACGGGGAGGAAGATCCACATGCGATGGAAGATCCCGGCCGGCGTGGCAATAGCGCTGGCCTTTATGGTTCCGGCGGCACCGGCGGTGGCGCAGACCGGGTCGCCCGGGCTCAACGAAACCTGCCAGACGGTCGAGCGCAAGACGTACAAGGACATCCGCGAGCTCTTCACCATCGACCTGGACACCGCCACCACCACCCAGCTCCGGGTGCTGACGGCCCAGATCCTGTACGCCGCGAACACCGAGTCCCTGCCCACCCTGCCTGACGTCATTCAGAAGAAACTCGATGGCAGCTCGGACGATCTCCGCGCATTCCTCAAGAAGGACGTGCAGACCGTCTGGTCGGTGAATCTGCGGGTCAAGGTGGACCAGACGTTGACCGGCGCCGGCCCCAAGGTGAAGAAGGCCGCGCAGACGACGCTCGACGACGCGACCACCGATGGCTACCTGGCCTACCTGAACGAGGGCCTGTACGCCGCGCGTGCGCTCGACTGCGCGTCGCAGCCCACCCCGACGCCGACGACGACGGCCTCGTCGCAGCCCACTCCGACTCCGAGCGCCACGACGACCGTCGCTCCGACCGCGGCCACCTCCACGAGCCCGGTCGCTGCCGGCGGCGAGGGCGGCGGACTGCCGCTGACCGGTGCCGACACCGCGACCGTGGCCGGCATCGGCGGTGCGCTCCTGCTCGTCGGTGGCGCGAGCTTCGTGCTCGCACGGCGACGCCGCTCCCGCTTCGTGGCGTAGCTCGATCTGACGCGCCCGGTCCGACACTTCGTCGGGCCGGGCGCGTTGGCGTTCAACGACGTCATGCTGGTTGGTCAGGAGTCCGTTCCGCGGTGACGCGGGAGTCGCCGGCTCAGATCGTTGACAGCGCAGCAGCTCGACGCTCGGCGTGTCATGCCGCTCATGCGTCAACGATCAGCACCGCTCGGTCCACGACCACGAGACTCGGGGCGCGGGGCCGAGGGGGAAGTGATGGTGGAGCCCAGGGGACTCGAACCCCTAACCCCTGCCTTGCAAAGATCAAGCCTGCTGTCGGCTGCCGTCGGTGACTGCTGCTGACCTGCTTGCCTTGTCGACTGTGGTCGGTCTCCGGTCGGGTATGTCGGCCGGCTTGGCTGTACGGATGGCTGTACAGCCGCCGACCTCTTCGGTGTGAACGATGATCTCGCCTACGGTCGCGGACTGGTCGATAATGTCCAATGTCGTCTCGATCACCCCGGCCACTGTCGGCAATCGTCCAATGGCGGACCACGTCGCGCCTCTTGCTGATTTCCTGCTGGCGAGGCTACAGGTTCGCCTTGGCCTACCCCTCCTAGCCGTAACCGGACCTCACGTCGTCAGCCGGGTCATCTCACCTCGCACCGGAGGCAGCCCCACGTGCTCCGGTCATCGCTCGGGCAACCGTCGCACCGCCCTCGCCATCACGGCTGCCGCCTCGGAGAAATGAGCCACCGTTCGCGAGAAGCTCGTACCGCCGAGCCGGTCCACCGCATCTGCAAGAATTCGAACCGATCGTGCATCTAAGCCAACTGGATTGTCCGCCAATGCAGAAACGATTCCGCGAAGCTCTACTGCCGTGCTCGCGTTAAGAGTTCCGGTCTGTTCCAGCCGGTCCGCTATCGACTCCAACCGCTTCAACGGGGGTTCAAAAATCTCGGCAACGTACTCCATAAATGCATCTTCATCGACTGGGCCTATGCGGCTCAGTTCAGCGTTATTGTCACCCTCGTGCTTCCGCTTCCACTCAAGCAAGACCTCCGCCGGATATAGCCTCTCCCCGGTCCTCCTGTCATCGACTTCCGCGTGATGGGGTAGGCAGAGCAGCAATAGGTGCCTGAAGGCATCGCGTTCCGAGTCAGGCATCCCCGACATGTACCTAGGCGCACTCGGTCGCACGCCGTAGATATGGGCAATCTGCACATTCTTGCGGTACACGCCTGGACGCACCTCGAACATAACTGGCATAGGGCAACCCGGGCCATAGCATCGGCCGTTGCTAATAGCCCAAAGGGCGGCCTCCACTGACGCGGGTATCCCTCTCCTATTGCCGCTCACCGCTCCTCCTCGCCGTCATCGTCGAGGGAGCATACGATAAGAGCAACTTCGAGGGGAATACCCTGAACAGGAGTTGCCCGCGCACAACTTTAGCTCAGCGGAAGTCGTCCCGTGATGCCCCCTTCCTAACGAGTTAAGGGTTAGCCACACCACCGGACACGCGACCAAGAGCGAGCAGATCTTCTTCGATTGCTTGAAGCTTATCGATCACTTCAGCCGCGGATTGAGAAAACGCCTCTCTTGCCGCAACTTCATCTTCAGCGATCCAGCCTAGAACCTTATTAAGGAGCAGGCGCTTCGCTTCCCGGCGCATTCTCTTGTCCGTCCCTGAAAGTGCACGTTCAGCCTCCTCCTTGAATAAGGGTGGATAGTAAAGCTCGAAGTCGGCACGGTCAAAATTAATAAAGCGATCCGCTGGCCACCCAGAGAATTTAAGCTTCAGATTTTCGATAACGGAGACGCCGGACTCATCGCCATCTGCAATCACCCAGGCTCGACCTCTATACATCGGTTCAAGGTGAGCAAACAAGAAAAGTTCCAAGTAATCTTGCATGATGGGCTCAAGGCGTGAGGTGCCACTGGCCGCTAGCGTCCTTAGACGAAGCAGTCGCGGAGCGAACCACGGAATGAGGAATTCCCTCGCCAAGCGTTCGGCGCTGGACTCCTCGAAGATCAGCCACCCTTCTCCAAGGTCGAGATCCGCCAACTCGTAACCAAGGTCCTGCATCACCGATAGCCGGTCCGCTGGCGAGCTAACTACATCGTAGGTACTGACTGGTGGAACCTTGCCGTCGCTCTTGCTGTGGACAACCACAGCACCAGGGACAGAGCCGAGCTTGGCCATAACAATGCTGCTATGCGTCGATATTACGAACTGATTGGTGCGTGCAGCGCTAACAACCAGGTCTAAAAGCGCTTTCAACGCCTGCGGATGAAGGTCATTCTCCGGTTCCTCAATTAAGAAAAGCTTGTTCTGACTAGAACTCAGACTAAGAAGCAGGTTGAGCGCCGAGGTAATGCCCGCACCCATCGCGCTCAGTGGAATCTCGGTAAACCGATCAATCTGCACACCAAGTCGCTGCTGTCCGTGCTCGTTCGTCAAGATATTCAGATTGACGCCGAGAACATCTCGACATGCCGTACGGAACGCCCGCGCCTCAGGTATCTCCGAGGTGGCGAGGGCCATCACCCTCGAAACAAGGTTCGAGTCTGTCGGACTGACAGTTATTGCAGAGTCGCGCCGAACCTGCTCTTCGTAGCGCGGTTGACGGCGCGTCGCTAGCACGGGATAGATGGCATTGTTGGGTTCAACATTCCCCGCTAGCCGCGCATGCTGGAATTTGTCTCCGTCAAGGAGTCGAGCTCGGACTTGTGACCCGCCGTACCCTAACAGGCGGACAGTAGATCCAGGGTCGATCGGGGCTTCACCCCCCACTAACCGCGCAAGCCTGCTCCATTCGCCGAGCTTTAAATCAATCTCAAATTCCTCAGCCCCAACGCGGACGTCACTATCCTCCTGCGGCGCCCCTTCTTGAGAAAGATACAGGGCGCGGACGATGGTCGACTTTCCTGAGTTATTTCGACCAACAAGCAAGGTAACGGGGCCAAGGGGAATCTCGCCGGAATCTACGATTGAACGGAAATTCTTAATCGACACCGAGGTATAGTGCACTTCTCTCCTAACTCAGCCTGCGACCGTTAACCAAGGATCTCGTCGCATCGACGCAGCTTAAGCCCTCATCTGCCATCCCGTCTGCCGCCGACCCACACACCGTGGAGCGGGCCAGGGCCAGGGTGACAAGGTGGAGCGCCCTACCGGACGTACGACCTTGTCACCCTGGCCCTGGTCTGCTCGGCTTGCCTGGGTCGGTGGCTGGCGGGATGGCATCCCACCTCAACCACTCTCCGACCGGAACCGTTCGGCAACTCCATCTCGGAGTCGTCTGGCCCCCGCCGGAGGCACAGCTCTAACCTCGCCCTCTCCCTCACCACTCCACCCCAACACCACCTCTACCCCTTCCCCACCCTGGGCCTGAGCGACTGTGTGGAACCGTTCGGCAACTTCGTCCGCCGCGGTTGGCCTGCCGGATCTCGTGCTGCTTCGGGATCGTCGGCATCGGGTGGAATTGTGTCCCGCCTGGCCCTGGTCGTCCTTCGGGACTCGTCACCGGGTCACCTCGCTGACCCAGTGGTGACGCGCGGGGCGGGGCGTGGGGTTCGGGCCGGCTGATTTTCCGCCCCGGCGCCCTTGCGCCGGGGCGGCGGCTCCGCAGGAGCCGTTTGCCGCGCCCCGGCCCGCGCCGCGCGGAACGCGCTTGATCTAGTACAGGCCAATTCGGCAACAGATCACGGACAGCGCGCCGAGTCGACCTCAGTCAGGCCGACTACAACACCACCCGGCCGCCGTCATCCTGTGCGGCCTCGGGAAGCGTGGGGCTCATCCTCGCGTGACGCCGGCTGCCTCTACCCGCTCCGCTCGTGGTCGCCTTTCCTCCTCCTCATCATCGGCTCCACGGTTCCCTCTCGGCCCCTCTGCCTGGCCTCTTCACCCACGCCACCTCCCACGTCATGGAGGATGGTCAACATGCTTCGGTCGCCGGGTGCGCTCCTGCTGGACTTCGGTGGCGTCCTGGTTGACGCCCCGTCCCCACAACATCTGGCGCCGCCGGACTTGGTCGACCGGCTCTCCTACCTTGTCGCGGGTACGGTGCCCGGCCAGCAGATCGCCACTGATCTCCGCGAGGGCGCTCGGGCGTACGCGCGGTGGCGTGATGACATCGGCAGAACAGGGGATCCGGTCGAGCTGCCGCACTCTCGGGTGTGGGCCGACTTTGTCACCCGCACCTGGCCTCAGCCGGCCCGTGACGCCGTCGAGCGGGAAGCCACCCCTCTGGCGTACGCGTGGACATGGCGCGCCGAATGGGAAGTGAGACCCGGAATCCCGGAAGCGCTACAGGAAGCCTCCGACGCTGGCCTACCTCTCGCCGTCGTCAGCAACACTCTCTGCGGCGCGGCACACCGTGACTTCCTCGCCAGCGTCGGATTCTCGGCTCTCTTCGCCGCCGAGTTCTACAGCGATGAAGCCGGCCCTCGTAAGCCGAACCCGCAACTCGCGCTCCTCGCGGCCGACGCGATCGGCGTACCGATCGGCGCCTGCTGGTTCATCGGTGACACTCTCGGCCGCGACGTTGCCTGCGCTCGGCGTGCCGGCGCCCAGGCAGCGATCCTCATGCGCTCACCCCGCACGGACCGGGAGCCATCGCACGATGACCTGAGACCGGACGCCCGGGTTGAGGACGGCTACGAGTTGCTTGCACTGCTACGCCGGACCTGGGGAGCTTCCGCAGCATCATCGGCCAGGACGTGACGGTGTATCCGCTCGGCGGCCTCGTGGGGAGACAACTCGGCCGTGTTCAGAATCAGGTCCGCCTCGGGTAGCGGCTCGGTCGCATCCCACGCCCGCAGGCGCGCCTCGGTGTCTCCGGTCCGTCGGGCAATGATCCGCTGCTCCGCTACCTCTCGTGGGCACCAGAGGTAGACCATGCACCATCGAGCACCGGCGACAGCCGCAGTGACAGCGGCAACGGCCGGCCGCTGACCCAGATGCACGACGGGTATACCCGCCGACAGAGTCGTCAACAGCGACGGGCGGTCGACTACGTACCGGGCGCCGTACCGCTGGTTTTCCCACACCACATCGCCACTGCGGCGTAGCCCTTCAAGGGTCGACTCGTCGGACATCCGGTAGCCGCTCGTCCGTCCCGGTCCGACCTTCAACCGCGAGTAGAGCTGGTATCTCTCGTCGAGGTCGCGCAGAGCGGTAGTGATCGTGTCCTTGCCCGCCGCTGGCGGACCGTAGAGAATCACGCCCCGCATCACTGGCCCTCGTCCGCGAGGATTCCCTTCACCAGCTCCTTGGCCTGCTCCTGCAAAGGCGAACTCGACGCGCCGCCCAGTTCGACCAGCTCCCCGACATCGACGACGCGATCGGCGAGGTAGAGGAAGCCATCGCCGCCGAAGGTCTCCGCGGCGCCGTCGCCCCCTCCCACGATCAGGACGACGACGACAACCACGGTCGCCGGAAGCGCTCCACCCGCCGCCGGCAGGATGCGCCGGACCTGCCTCGCAAGAAGGTGGAGCCGCGCACGGTCGGGAAGGTCTACACCGCCCCCGACGGCACCGAACACCGCCCGTCCATGTGGCTGTCACTCACCCTCGACACCTACGGCCGGGTCCTACCCGACGGCACCCCGGTCGACCCAGGCACCTACGACTACCGCCGGGCGGCGTGGGACGCGGTGCACTTCGCCCGACTCCTCGACCGGTTCTGGCAGAACCTGCGCCGCTGCGCCGGCTGGAACGTCCAGTACGCCGGCTGCGTCGAGCCCCAACGACGCCTCGCGCCCCACGCCCACTTCGCCATCCGGGGCACCATCCCGCGCACCGTGCTGCGGCAGGTCGCCGCCGCCACCTACCACCAAGTCTGGTGGCCCGCCGCCGACGAACCGGTCTACACCCTCGACCGGCCACCTGTCTGGGACGCCGACCGCGCCGAGTGGATCGACCCCGACACCCGCGAGCCGCTGACCGCGTGGGCTGAAGCCCTGGACCTCATCGACTCCGACCCTGACGCCGAACCCGCGCACGTAGTGCGGTTCGGTCCGCAGGTCCACGCCGAAGGCGTCACCCCGGGCACCGTGCACGCCAACCGCACGATCGGCTACATCACGAAGTACATCACCAAGTCCGCGGCCGACTGCCACAAGCCCGACACCGAGCGGCAGCGGGACCACCTCGACCGGCTCTGGCATGAACTGCGGATGACCCCATGCAACGAGCGGTGCGCCAACTGGCTGCTCTACGGCATCCAACCCAAGAAGGCACACGGACGCCTGCAAGCCGGCCGCTGCAAAGGCAAGGTCCACCAGCGGGCCACCCTCGGCATCGGCGGCCGACGCATCCTCGTCTCCCGCGACTGGTCCGGAAAGACCCTCGCCGACCACCGCGCCGACGCCCGCGCCTGGGTCCGCAACCTCCTCGGCGTCACCGTCGGCGCCACCGACGCCGGGTCCGTCGAGCAGGACGACCCACCCGCGTACGCCTGGGAACTCGCCCGACCAGACGACCCCGACCTACCACCCCTGCAACACCGACTCCTCAAAGCCCTGTCCCAACGTGCCCAGTGGAAGGCAGCACTCCTCGCGGCGAGAGACAAGGCCGCGCAGGGTGCCTCGGTGCCGAGCCGACCCGACCTCGACTCCCCGGAAGGACGTGCGTGATGATCCAGCCCCGCGCGGTGGCTCCCAAGAGCGTCCGCCCCGCCGAAGCTGCCGCCCTCCTGGGCGTCTGCCGGGACACCGTCTACGTGTTGATGCGCTCAGGTCGGCTCCGATCGATCAAGGCTGGCCGGGCTCGGCTGATTCCGCTGTCGGCCATCGATGAGTTCCTGTCGGCTGATGAGGAGTTTGCGGCATGACCGGCCGTCGTCGGGCTCACGGGGAAGGCTCGGTGTACGAGCAGCGGCCGGGCGTGTGGGCGGCGGTGATCGACCTCGGGTGGATCGATGGGAAGCGCAAGCGGAAGTACGTCTACGCCAAGACCGAGGCGGATGCGGTCCGGAAGCGCGACGAACTGCGGCGGCAACTCCAGCTCGGTGTCGACCTCACCGCGCAGCCGCGGACCGTGGAAGCGTGGCTAACCGAGTGGCTGCGAGACGTGAAGGCCCACGACGGCACCCGCCCGTCGACGCTCGTCCGCTACCGCCTGGCCGTGACCAAGCACCTGGTGCCGGGGCTGGGCCGGGTGAAGCTCGACCGGCTGACGCCTCGGGAGGTACAGCGGTTCCTCACCGGGCTCCGCGGCAAGCTGGCACCGGCCAGCATCATCAAGGTGCACGCCGTGCTGCGCGTCGCCCTGGCCGA
Organism: Micromonospora sp. NPDC005194; assembly: GCF_040608335.1. Classification (NCBI taxonomy): domain Bacteria; kingdom Bacillati; phylum Actinomycetota; class Actinomycetes; order Micromonosporales; family Micromonosporaceae; genus Micromonospora; species Micromonospora sp. NPDC005194. Next base: position 105,093 of record NZ_JBEXIA010000002.1, read on the forward strand.
CGCTGAGCGGATGGACCTCGTCGCACGCAACGTCGCCAAGGCGGCCAAGCCACCGGCCCTCGGTCGGATCGAACGGCGGGCACTGAGTCCCGAAGAGGCCAAGGAGCTGCTGTCGGTGCTCACTGGGGACCGGTTGGAGTCCCTGTTCGTGCTGGCGCTGGCCACCGGGCTTCGCCGGGCGGAACTGCTGGGCCTGCGCTGGTCGGACGTCGACCTGCCAGGTAAGGCGCTGTTCGTACGCCAGACGGTCCAGCGCACAGACCGCGGGTTGGAGTTCGTGCCGCCGAAAACGCATCGGTCGCGCCGGCCCCTGCCGCTGTCCGCCCTGGCGGTCCGGGCGTTGGAGTCTCAACGGGTCCGGCAGGCCAGGGAACGGCTCGCGGCGGGGGAGCTGTGGTCAGACTTCGGGCTGGTCTTCGCCAGCACGATCGGCACCCCGATGGAGCCGCGGAATGTCAATCGCCGCTTCGAGCAGCTCCGGGCCGTGGCCGGCTTGGACTGGCTGCACCTGCACGACCTGCGGCACGCATTCGCCACGTTCCTGCTCGACCAGGGCGAGGAGCTGCGCACGGTGATGGAGCTTCTCGGGCACTCCACGATCCGGATGACGGCCGACACCTACGGGCACGTTCTGCCGGCGCGGGCGCGTCAGGCTGCCTCGGCCATTGATCGGATCTTGGGCATGGAACAGAAATGAGAAGACCGGCTTGCCATCTGACGAAGGCAAGCCGGTCTCTCGCTTACACCACTACATTAGCGGCGGTCGCGCGGCGGGTTCGGATCGTTGCCCGGGTACACCGTGTCCGAGTCGCGGATCCGTCCGTCGCGGCCATGGATCACCACCTCGCCGCCACCGGAATTGCCGACGATCTGGCGAGCACGGTCGATCGCCTCTGCCTGAGTACCTTCGTGTCCGCTCCGTCGCGCGGCACCCGGCTTGGTGATGTCCCATCCGCCGTCCGGGTTTTGCTGGACGTGTCGCTCGTTACGAGTCACCTGCTGTCACCTCCTGTCATGAGCTGGACACTTCCAGCCCCGACAAGTGGGCACTCGCTCCGAGGATCGGGAGAGTGTAGGGTTCCGGTCTGCGCGACCAACGCAACGGACCCCGGCTGAAGTGTCGACCTCGGTCAACTTCAACCGGGGTCTTTCGTGCTCGCTGCATAGCGTAGCGGTGCCGTACGACAAACTCCAGCCATGTAGTTTATCCACAGGTTGTGGTGTGTCGTCCACTGGAACCCCACAGGTTGGGGTTGTTCGTACACAGGTTCGTCCACAAGAGCGAACCACATCCCGCGCCATGAGCACTGAAGGTGACGATCACTCGCGTTGCCGATCCGGGTTCGACTCACGGCGCCCAATGCATGGAGGCCCGGCCCCCACGAAGGAGCCGGGTGACGCGCGAATGCCCGGGTTGGCTGTACGGTTGGCTGTACTCGGGACTGAGATCAACCGGTGTTTGTGCTGGTGGAGCCCAGGGGACTCGAACCCCTAACCCCTGCCTTGCAAAGGCAGTGCTCTGCCAGTTGAGCTAGGGCCCCGTGAGCGGCTGCGGCGGCGGTGCGTCGCTCGCCGCCGGCCGGACGTCAGCGCAGGTCGGGCGCGGTGGTCGCCTCGTGCCACAGGGCACGCTCGTCGTTGGCGGCCTTGACCTTGTTGAAGACGACGGCAGCCACGCCGACGACGCCGGCCAGGATCAGCAGCTTCTTGAACATGGGGCGACCCCTCGCGCTCGACTAGCGTCGGACGATGTGCGGTGGGGCTAGATGGAATCGAACCATCGACCTCAGAGTTATCAGCTCTGCGCTCTAACCGACTGAGCTATAGCCCCGCGTTGCGACGAGCAAGATTAACCCATCCGCTCTGCCGGCCCCAAATCGGGGTCCGAACCTGCGAGCCGGGCCGTCGCCGTCTGCAAAACCTAACCGAGTACGGGGCGCCGGAGCGACCGCATTCCGCGGTGCCCCGGCGCCCCGGTCACACTCAGTCGCGCTCGGCGAGCGTCAGCTCGATCCCGCCGACCAGGTCGGCGCAGACGTTGTAGACGAATGCTCCCAGCGTGGCCAGCGCGGTGAACAGCACCACGTTGACCAGGCCGATCAGCGCCGAGCTGAGGATCACGCCCTTGGCGGTGATCTGGAACCCGTTGGTGCTCTGCCCACCGCCCGCGTTGACCAGGTCGCTGAGGCTGTCGTTGACGCTCTGGAACACGCCCATCGCGTCCAGCGCCAGGTAGAGCACCGACGTGGCGACCACCACGACGATGAACAGCACCACCGAGACGGCGAACGCGAACTTCATCACGGACCAGGGGTCGATCCGCTTGAGGTTCAGCCGGGCCCGGCGCGGTCCGCGGGACGCCGCCGAGCTGACCGAGGTACGCGCGGCGCGTACCGCCTCACCCACGCGAGCGGCCCCGACGGCCGATGCGTTGCCGATCCCCGGCGGCAGGCCACCACCGCTCGCGGGGCGACCGCCAGCGGCCGTACGCCCCGAGTCGGGCTGGGTCATGCCCGGCGTGATCCGCGGCTGGGTGCCGGTGGCCCCGGTCGATGCCGCCTGACCGGGCCGGGTGTTGATCGGCTGGGTGGTCGTCGGCCGAGCCGGGGTCGGGGCGGCCGCCGCGGGGGCCACCCCGGCGGACGTCGGTGCCTCGACAGCCGACGTCTCGGCCTTGGCGTCGCCCGATCCCCCGTCCTCGCCGGGCTGCTCCGGCGGAGGTGTCATGCCGGGAGCCCGGGTGAATTTCGGGGCAGGCGCGTCGGCGGGAACCGTGGCCCGGCCCACGGCCGCGCGGCCGGTCGCTGGTGTGCCGCCCTTGGCGGCCTCCTCGTCGACCGGGTTGGCCGAGGTCCCCGTGTTCCCCGACTTCGCCTGTGTCTCCGTCATTCAACTAGTCCTGTTCGTCAGGCTCGTCGGCATTGCGAGCAATCGCCACGATAGTCACGCCGTCCGGGAGGTCCATCAGCTTGACCCCCATTGTGTTCCGGTCACGCGTACGGCGTACAGGCTTCACCGGAGTCCGGATGACACCACCGTTGCTGGTGATCGCGAACAACTCGTCGTCTGGGTCGATCACCACGGCACCGACCAGACCACCGCGCCGTTCGGTGATCTTCGCAGTCAGCACGCCCTTACCTCCCCGGCCCTGCACCGGGTATTCCTCGATCGGGGTACGTTTCGCGTATCCCCCGTTCGTGGCCACCAGGACGTCCAGACCGTCCCGAACGACCTCCATGGCGAGCAGGACGTCGTCGTCCGTGAAGCGCATGCCGATCACGCCCGAGGTGGCCCGGCCCATCGGCCGCAGCGCCTCGTCGGAGGCGTTGAACCGGATCGCCTGCGCCTTCTTGGAGACCAGCAGCAGGTCGTTCTCCGGCGCCACCAGCGCAGCACCGACCAGCTCGTCCTCATCGCGCAGGTTGATCGCGATGATTCCGCCGGAACGGTTGGAGTCGAACTCCTCGAGCCGCGTCTTCTTCACCAGGCCGTTCTTCGTGGCCAGTACCAGATAGGGGGCTACCTGGTAGTTCGGGATTTCGATGATCTGCGCGATCTGCTCGTCAGGTAGGAAGGCGAGCAGATTGGCCACGTGTTGGCCCTTGGCTACCCTACTGGCCTCCGGCAACTCGTACGCCTTGGCCCGGTACACCCGACCCTTGTTCGTGAAGAACAGGATCCAGTCGTGCGTCGAGCATACGAAGAAGTGGCTCACTATGTCGTCCTGCCGCAGCGTGGCGCCACTGACGCCCTTGCCGCCGCGCCGCTGCGAGCGGTACAGATCGACCTTGGTCCGCTTGGCGTACCCCGTCCGGGTGATCGTGACGACCACGTCCTCCCGGGCGATGAGGTCCTCCATCGAGACCTCGCCGTCGAACGGAATGATCTGCGTACGCCGCTCGTCGCCCCACTTGGCGACGATCTCGCCCAGCTCCTCCGAGACGATCCGGCGCTGCCGCTCCGGCTTGGCGAGGATGTCCTTGAGGTCGGCGATCTCGATTTCGAGCTTGGCCAGGTCGTCGACGATCCGCTGCCGCTCCAGGGCGGCGAGGCGGCGCAGCTGCATGTCCAGGATCGCGGTCGCCTGGATCTCGTCGATCTCCAGCAGCCGGATCAGGCCCTGCCGGGCGTCGTCCACGGTCGGCGAGCGCCGGATCAGGGCGATCACCTCGTCCAGCGCGTCCAGCGCCTTGCCCAGACCGCGCAGGATGTGCGCCCGCTCCTCGGCCTTGCGCAGCCGGAACGCGGTCCGCCGGCGGATCACGTCGATCTGGTGCTCGACGTAGTAGCGGATGAACTGGGCCAGGTTGAGCGTGCGCGGCACCCCGTCGACCAGCGCCAGCATGTTGGCGCCGAAGGTCTCCTGGAGCTGGGTGTGCTTGTAGAGGTTGTTCAGCACCACCTTGGCGACCGCGTCGCGCTTGAGCACCAGCACGATCCGCATGCCCGTACGCCCGGAGGACTCGTCGCGGATGTCGGCGATGCCGGCGAGCTTGCCCTCCTTGATCAGCTCAGCGATCCGCTCGGCCAGGTTGTCCGGGTTGACCTGGTAGGGCAGCTCGCTGACGACCAGGCAGGGCCGACCCCGCTTGTCCTCCTCGACCTCCACCACGGCCCGCATCCGGATCGAACCACGACCCGTGCGGTACGCGTCCTGGATGGCGGTAGTGCCGACGATCAGGCCGTGGGTCGGGAAGTCCGGGCCCTTGACGATGCCGAGCAGGGCTTCGAGGGTGGTCTCCTCGTCCTCCTCAGGGTGCTCCAGGCACCACTGCACCGCCGCGCCGATCTCCCGCAGGTTGTGCGGCGGGATCTTGGTGGCCATGCCGACCGCGATGCCCTCGGAGCCGTTCACCAGCAGGTTGGGGATCCGCGACGGCAGGATCGTGGGCTCCTTGGCCCGGCCGTCGTAGTTGTCCTGCAGGTCGACGGTGTCCTCGTCGATGTCCCGCAGCATCTCCATCGCGAGGGGGTCGAGCTTGCACTCGGTGTTGTGGCTGACGAACCCGTCCGAGACGAACGAGTGGTCGTCGGTGTCCACCCGGACGCTGTAGACCGGCTGCACGCCGGCGTCCGTGATCTGCGCCACCTCGGCGTAGTAGAACCGCCCGTCGACCAACGGCTCGACCACGTCGAGCACCTCGGAGTTGGTGATCCGGGCCGCGATCTCGTCGCGGTCGCGTTCCCACCGCTCGACCCGGTCCACGTTGTGCCGGCGCAGCCAGTCCCGCTCCGTCCAGCGCTGCGCGCCGTGCTCACGGATGAAGTCGGCGACCAACGGCACGTGGTCGCTGGAGAGCGCCGTGCTGCTCGCCGGCACCTGGGCCAGCTCGGCCTCCAACTTGGCCTGCTTCCGACCGAGGAACCCGACGTGCGCGGCGAAGATTCGGGCGTCGCGACGGTTGGTCACCACGACCTTGATCTCGCCATTGTCGTAGCGGGTCTGCCGGCTGATCACACCGAACTCCAGCAGCAGCTGCTGGACCTCGGCCGCCAGGCGCTCGCTGCGGGTCGAGTACGAGATCTGCATGGTGTTGCGCGGCAGCAGCGACGACGAGCCGTCACCCTCGAACAGCGCCTGGAGGAACGCCCGCTTGACCGCGGCCGGCCCCTGCCAGACGAACTCGGGAACGAACTTCGCGGCGCTACGAGCGCCCACAAGGTCGCCGAGAAGGCTCGTCCGCAGCGCGCTGAGGTCCTGCACGTCGAGTTCGTGCAGAGTGCTGCCGGAGGCGATGACCCGCTCGCTGGCGTAACGCGGACCGCCCACCGCAAGGTCGTAGGCCGCGAGAACCCGGACGAAGAACTCCCGGTCGACGTTGTTGAACCCGGCCCGGTTCGGGGAGACCCAGCCCTCGCTGACGAAAGCACCGGCGAGGACAGCAGCCTCGACGTGCTCCAGCATCGGGTAGCCGATCTCGTCCGGCACGCTGCGCTGGAGGACGACCCGGTCGCCGGGAGCGATCTCGGCGAGCAGCTTCCACAGCAGGGTCGGCACGCCGGCGACGTCCACCAGGCAGAGCACCGGGTGGTTGTGGGTGCCAGTCAGCTCGTACCCCTCGCGGGTCCGCAGCCGCAGGGTGGGGTGCTCGCCGGAGTGGAAGAACTTCGAGGCGCGGACCAGGTCGCCGTTGCGGTCGCGGACCTTCAGGTCGATGTCGGTCTCGCTGGACGGCGCGGCGTCCGCCACCATGTCCGCGATCCGCACGCTACCATCGGCAGTACGAATACGGACATTTCCCGAAATACAGTAACGCATCGCCGCAGCCGGATCATTACCCGGCGAGCCGAAGTTGCCGTTGCCGTCGACCAGGGGGTAGCGCAGCGACCAGGGCTGCGCCATCCGGACCAGCGCGTCGTAGATCGCCGAGTCGCCGTGCGGGTGGAACTGACCCATCACGTCGCCGACGACCCGGGAGCACTTCACGTAGCCGCGGTCCGGCCGGTAGCCGGAGTCGAACATCGCGTAGAGGATCTTGCGGTGGACCGGCTTGAGCCCGTCCCGGACGTCCGGCAGCGCGCGCCCGACGATCACGCTCATCGCGTAGTCGAGGTAGGAGCGCTGCATCTCCACCTCGAGGCCGACCGGCTCGATCCGGTCGTGCGCGACCACGGCGGCGAGTGCCTCGGCGGGAACCTCGGGCTCGTTCGGTGTGGACTCGGGGGAATCGGTCACTGTATACCCTTATCAGACTCAGAGTCGTTTTCGTGCTGTGGATAACGGCTGTGGATACCGACCAAGCTGTGGATAACTCTGTGGACCGGCGAACCGGCCGGTTGGTGCCCGACCGGCCCGCCGAGGTCCGTCAGATATCCAGGAACCGCACGTCCTTGGCGTTGCGCTGGATGAACGACCGGCGCGCCTCGACGTCCTCACCCATCAGGACGCTGAACAACTCGTCCGCGGTTGCGGCGTCGTCGAGCGTGACCTGACGCAGGGTACGCGTCGCCGGATTCATCGTGGTTTCCCACAGCTCGGGATAGTTCATCTCGCCGAGGCCCTTGAAGCGCTGGATGTCGTCCGGCTTGGCGTTCGGCTTCTTCTGCTGGCGCAGCGCGATGAGCCCGTCCCGCTCGCGGTCGGAGTAGGCGTACTGCGCGTCGTCGCCCTTCTTGTTCCACTTGATCTTGTAGAGCGGCGGAGCGGCCAGGTAGACGTGACCCAGCTCGACCAGCGGACGCATGAAGCGGAACAGCAGGGTGAGCAGCAGCGTCTGGATGTGCTGGCCGTCGACGTCCGCGTCGGCCATCAGCACCACCTTGTGGTAGCGCAGCTTCTCCATGTCGAAGTCGTCGTGGATGCCGGTGCCCAGCGCGGTGATCAGCGCCTGGACCTCGTTGTTCTTCAGGACCCGGTCGATCCGGGCCTTCTCCACGTTGAGGATCTTGCCGCGGATCGGCAGGATCGCCTGGGTCCGCGGGTCGCGGCCCTGCTTGGCCGAGCCACCGGCCGAGTCACCCTCGACGATGAACACCTCGGACTCGCGGGGGTCGGTCGACTGGCAGTCGGCCAGCTTGCCCGGCATCGAGCCGGACTCCAACAGCGACTTGCGCCGGGCCAGCTTGCGCGCCTGCTGCGCGGCGATCCGGGCACGGGCCGCCTGGGACGCCTTCGTGATGATCATCTTGGCTTCGGCCGGGTTGCGGTCGAACCAGTCGACCAGCCGGTCGTTGCAGACCCGCTGCACGAAGCTCTTCACCGGGGTGTTGCCGAGCTTGGTCTTGGTCTGGCCCTCGAACTGCGGGTTGGCCAGCTTGACCGAGATGATCGCCGCGAGCCCTTCCCGGATGTCCTCGCCGGAGAGCTTCTCGTCGCCCTTGAGCAGCTTCTTGTCGGTGCCGTACCGGTTCACCACGCTGGTCAGCGCGGACCGGAAGCCCTCCTCGTGAGTGCCGCCCTCGTGGGTGTTGATCGTGTTGGCGAAGGTGTAGACCGACTCGCCGTACGACTCGTTCCACTGCATGGCGATCTCAACCGACATGCCCTCCTCCTCGGCCTCGAACTCGACCACCGTCTTGTGGATCGGGTTCTTGGAGGCGTTGAGGTGCCGGACGAAGTCGGCGATGCCGCCCTCGTAGAAGAAGGTGACCTCGCGCTGCCGGCCGTCCTCCTCCTCGGCCACCCGCTCGTCGAGCAGGTGGATGCGCAGGGCACGGTTGAGGAAGGCCATCTCCTGTAGGCGCCGGTAGATGGTCTGGAAGTCGAAGTCGACCGTCTCGAAGACGTCGGGGTCCGGCCAGAAGGAGACCGCCGAGCCGGTGCGGTCGGTGGCCTCGCCCTTCTCCAGCGGGCTCGGCTTGGAGTTGGTGTAATGCTGCCGCCACACGGAGCCGGACTTGTGGATCTCGACGAACATCCGCGTGGAGAGCGCGTTCACGACGGAGACGCCGACGCCGTGCAGACCGCCGGAGACCGCGTACGCCTTGCCGTCGAACTTGCCGCCGGCGTGCAGGATGGTCAGCGCGACCTCGACACCCGGCTTCTTCAGCTTCGGGTGCAGGTCGACGGGGAAGCCTCGGCCGTTGTCGGTAACCCGGACGCCGCCGTCGGCGAGCAGCACCACGTCGATGGTGTCGCAGTATCCGGCCAGCGCCTCGTCGACCGCGTTGTCGACGACCTCCCAGACGAGGTGATGCAGACCGCGTTCGCCGGTGGACCCGATGTACATACCGGGCCGCTTGCGAACCGCCTCCAGCCCCTCGAGAACGGTGATCGACTCTGCGCCGTACTCCTGCTTGTCCTGCGCTGCCACCCTCGGCCACTTTCTCGCGTCGTCGGCGCCGGGAGGGCGCGTCGGGCGCGGGTTCGGCGGACAGGACGCGACGTCGACGCGTGGACCGGTGCCCGAGACCTCCGGACAGCGGGTCGAACGCGCCGGTCGCCGCGGTTGCCCGCGGATCGCGATCGGCTCAACCCGGAGTGGAGAATGATGCTGGGGCCACCGGCCCCGTCCCTCGCCCCGCACCGGGTCTTCGTCTCACTGTCAATCCTACTGTGCGCGGAGGACAGAACCACCACTCGGCACCCTCAACGAGGCGGCTGAGATGTCCGTAGCCGGCAGAACCCCATTACCCTCGACTCCCCCCACACGCCAGGCTTTGATCGGACGCGCCGCCCCCGGACGGGTTGACCCGCGCTCGGGCGGGTCGGGGGTCGCGGCCGGACCGTCCGTGCCGTACGTTTGCGGCGCCCCGGAAGCGGCCTTGATCTTTACCGGCCGGAACCGGGACGATCGACCCGATCGACCCGACACGTGCTCTCTAAGAGGTGACAGATGGGGCTGGACAACGTCGCGGTGCACTGGCCGCGGACCGGCCGCTTCTACGATCCGGTGGCGCCGGCCGAGTTCGTCGACTTCGGCGAGATCGTCGACCTGCCACGGATCTCCGCGCCGACGGCGGCGCTGGCCGAGCTGATCGCGAAGACCGGCACCGTCCGGGCGACCGCGTACACCGAGCTGGTGGATCTCCTGCTCGGCCTCGAAGGTGTGTTGTATGCCACAGACGCCGCCGCCGAGGACGAGGATCCGGTGATCGACCCGGACGGCTGCGCCTGGATCGCCGGCGGCATCGAGCGGTTCGTGGCCGGCCACCGGGAGTACGGCGAGACGGTCACCTTCGACTCGGTGAGCACGGTGCTGCGGGCGCTGCTCGGCGACGGCCGGTTGGCCGAGCAGCAGCTGCGCTGGCTGGAGACCCGACTCGACGCGCTGCGCGACGAGCGCGGTGATCCGCCGCAGTGGAACTTCACCTGCGCGGAGCTGGGCGTGCTGGCGGCGTTCTACCGACGCTGCGCCGAGCGCGGCTTCGCCGTCTACGCCGACGCCTGAGCGGCCGTCCCGCTCTGCGGGGCGGCCGGGTCGCCGCCGGGCCGGTTGGCCGCCGCGATCACCTGCGTGAGCACCGCGTGCAGGTGCTGCAGGTCCTCGACGGGCAGCCCGAGGCGTTGCACGATCGCGGCCGGGATCCGCTCGGCCTGGACGCGCAGCGCGGCGCCGGTGGCGGTGAGGGTGACGGCGAGGCTGCGTTCGTCGGCGGCGTCGCGTTCCCGGCGCAGGTAGCCGGCTGCTTCGAGCCGCTTGAGCAGGGGCGACAGGGTGCCCGGGTCGAGCTGCAGCAGGCGGCTGAGGTCGCGGCCGGACAACGGCGCGTGCTGCCACAGCGCCAGCATCACCAGGTACTGCGGGTGGGTCAGCCCCATCGGTTCCAGCAGCGGCCGGTAGACGGCCACCACGCTGCGTGCGGCGACCGACAGGGCGAAGCAGACCTGTTGCTCCAGCGCCAACGGATCGACGCCCTCCGGCTGCCCGCTCATCGGTTGCTCGCTGACTGCATGCTGACTATCGTAGCGATCGTTGGTGTGCCAATCATTGGTGTGGCAACTGATCGCGTGGAGGGACTGCGGATGAGCGAGGACGGCACGGCGAACAGGACGCCGGGCGAGGGTGGTCGCCTGATGCGGTGGACGTTCCGGAACCTCGCCGGCCCGGCCGACGGGGTCGCGGGCGCCGTGCAGGGTGGCTCGGCCGAGGCCCGCGAGGCGTGGAAACGCGACCTGGCCGAGCGCAAGCGCTACACCCAGGAGCAGCGCGAGCGCAAGCGGGCGGCCCGCGAAGCCGACCGGCGGCGCTGAGAGGGCCGGGCTCAGCCGTACGTGTCGCGCGGCCCCCGACCGCGCACCCGGCGCGGCCCCTTCTGCCAGGACGGCGCGGCCGGGCCGTGGATGTGCAGCTTGCGCACCACGTTGTGCCCGACCTCCTGGGCGATCTGCTTGAGCAGCGAGCCGGCGAGCAGCCGCAGTTGGGTCGCCCAGGCCGTCGAGCGCGCCTCCACGGTCAGTTCGCCGTTCTCCAGCTTGACCGGCCGGCTGTGCTGGGCGACCTCGGCGCCGACCACCCGCTCCCAGGCGCCGAACACGGTGGCCTCGGCGGCGGGCTGCTGCCAGCCGCGCGCCTTGACCAACCGGTTCAGCACGGCGCTGAGGGGTTGCGGGTCGCGCGGGTCGGGGCCGGGGCCCGAGTAGCCACGCAGCCGCCGTCCCGAGCCGCTGGCGCCGTCCGCGCCGCTCCCGGGGGTACGCCGGGTGCGCGCCGCCGCCTGCCGGCGGGACAGCGCCGCGTCGAGCACCGCCCGGGCCAGCTCCGGCCCGGTCGCACCGTCCGCCGGCCCGCCGCCGTCGACACCGGCCGCGCCGCTTCCGGCCACGACCGGACCGCCGGCGCCGTCTCCGGTCGCTCCCGACCGTGCGGTACGCGCGTTCGCGGCGTCACCGGCCTGCCGGCCGCTGCCGGTGCGGTTGGCGCCTGACCGCCTGGCGTCCGGTTCATCCGACACGTCGTACCGTCCCCTCGCCGACCTGATAGCGGGTGCCGCGCAGCGCGGCCGGCACGTCGTCGTCCACGGCGCAGGTGACCAGCAGCTGACTCGCCCCGCCGACCAGCTCCGCCAGCCGCTCCCGGCGCCCGGTGTCCAGCTCGGCGAAGACGTCGTCGAGCACCAGGACCGGCTCGATACCGTCGGCGCGCAGCAGGTCGTACCCGGCCAGCCGCAGGGCGAGCGCGAAGGACCAGGACTCGCCGTGGCTGGCGTACCCCTTGGCGGGGAGCGGACCGAGGGACAGGGCCAGCTCGTCGCGGTGCGGGCCGACGAGGGTGGTTCCCCGTTCGATCTCGGCGGTGCGGGAGGCGGCGAGCGCGGTCGTCAGCGCCTCGGCCAGCGTGGCCCGGTCGGTGGTCGGCTCGGCCAGCTCGATCGACGGCCGGTAGGCGATACCGGCCGCGCCCCGTCCGGCGGCCACCGCGTCGTACGCCTTGGCGACGTGCGGGGTGAGCGCGGCGACCAGCTCCAGCCGCCCGGCGAGCAGCTCCGCGCCGTGCTGGGCCAGGTGGGTGTCCCAGACGGCGAGGGTGCCGAGGTCGCCGCCCCGGGAACCGCCGGTCTTGCGGGCGAGGTACGCGGTACGCAGCAGAGCGTTGCGCTGCTTGACGACCCGCTCGTAGTCGGCCCGTACTCCCGCATAGCGGGGTTGCCGGTTGACCAGGAGGTCGTCCAGGTAGCGACGGCGCTCGGCCGGATCGCCGCGGACCAGCTCCAGGTCCTCCGGCGCGAAGAGCACCAGTCGCAGGGCGCCGAGCACGTCCCGCGCCCGGCGCGCCGGGGAGCGGCCCAGCCGCGCCCGGTTGGCCCGGCCCGGCACGATCTCCAGCTCAACGAGGAGTTCCCGGCCGTCGTGGATTACCGCGCAGCGGATCACCGCCGAGGTGGCGCCCATCCGGACCAGCGGCGCGTCCGTGGCGACCCGGTGCGAATCCAGGGTCGCCACGTAGCCGAGCGCCTCGACGAGATTGGTCTTGCCGACGCCGTTGGCGCCGATCAGGACGTTCGCCCCCGGCTGGAGGTCGACGGCGACCCGCTCGTACGAGCGGAAGTCGACCAGTTCCAGCCGGTGGACGTACACAGGGTGTGGATACCGCTCAGCGCTTGTGGACGGCGTGGCCACCGAACTGCTGGCGCAGCGCGGCGACGGCCTTCATGGCGGGTGAGTCGTCCTGCCGGGAGGCGAACCGGGCGAACAGGGAGGCGGTGATGACGTTCAGCGGGACGGCGAGACGGACCGCCTCGTCGACGGTCCAGCGACCCTCGCCGGTGTCCTCGGTGTAGCCGCTCAGATCGGCCAGCTCCGGGTCCTCGTCGAGGGCCCGGTCCAGCAGGTCGAGCAGCCAGGAGCGGACCACGGTGCCCTCGCGCCAGGACTTGAACACGCCCGGGACGTTGGTCACCAGCTCGGAGGCGGTCAACAGCTCGTAGCCCTCGGCGTAGGCGTGCATGAGGCCGTACTCGATGCCGTTGTGCACCATCTTCGAGTAGTGCCCGGCGCCGACGGGGCCGGCGTGCACGAAACCGAACTCACCCTCCGGCTTGAGCGCCTGGAAGATCGGCATGAGCCGGTCGACGTGCTCCTGGGCGCCGCCGACCATCAGCCCGTAGCCGTTCTGCCGGCCCCAGACGCCCCCGGAGACGCCGACGTCCACGTAGCCGATGCCGCGCTCGTTCAACCGCTCGGCCCGGGGAGCGTCGTCGCTGAAGCGGGAGTTGCCGCCGTCGATGATGATGTCGCCCTCGCCGAGCACCCCGGCGAGTTCGTCGATCGTGGCGTCGGTGACGCCGGCAGGCACCATGACCCAGACCGCCCGCGGCGATTCCAGCTTCTGCGCCAGCTCGGCGAGGCTTGCCGCGTCGCTCAGCTGCGGGTTGTGATCGAAACCGACCACCTCGTGGCCGGCAGCCCGCAACCGCTCGCGCATGTTGCCGCCCATCCGGCCGAGTCCTACCAGGCCGAGCTGCATTTGTTCCTACCTCCGTGGATCTGGGTGTTGCTGGGCGCGATCAGCGAGACACGCGGATCGGCATGATGAGGTACCGATACCCCGGAATGGTCTCGCCATCCTCGCCGGCGGGTGAGATCACCGCGGGTTTGAAGGCGTCGACGAACGACAGCACGGCGGTCTGCGAGCCCAGGTTCGCCAGGCCGTCGATGAGGTACTGCGGGTTGAAGCCGATGGTCAGCGCGTCACCGGTGAAGGTGGCCTCCATCGCCTCGCTCGCCCGTGCCTCCTCGGAGCCGCCGGCCTCGACCACCAGCCCGTCGGCGCTGAAGCTGAGCAGCACCGGGGTGGTGCGCTCGGCCACCAGGGCGACCCGCTTGACGACCTCGATCAGGGTGCTGACCGACACCCGGGCCTCGGCGTTGTGGGTGGCCGGGAAGAGCGAGCGCACCGGCGGGTAGTTGGCGCCGTCGAGCAGCCGGCTGGTGGTGCGACGGGTGCCGCCTGCGAGGCCGACCATGCCCTCGCCCGCCGCGCCCTGAGCGAGGGCGAGGGTGACCTCGCCGCCCAGCGGGCCGAGCGCCTTGGCGGTGTCGTTCAGGGTGCGGGCCGGGACCAGGGCGTTGATACTGACCTCGGGGTCGTCGGGCCGCCACTGGATCTCGCGCAACGCCAGCCGGTACCGGTCGGTGGCGAGCATCGACAGCGTGTTGCCGGAGAGCTCGACGCGGACGCCGGTCATCATCGGCAGCGTCTCGTCCCGGCCGGCGGCGATGGCCACCTGGGAGACCGCTGTGGCGAACGCCGCGGCGTCGACGGTGCCGGCGCTCTGCGGCATCTCGGGCAGGGCGGGGTAGTCCTCCACCGGCATGGTGGGCAGGGTGAACCGGGCGCTGCCGCAGACCAGTTCGAGGTGGGCGCCGACCGCGGCGATGTCGACCGGCTTGGCCGGCAACGCTTTGGTGATCTCGGCGAGCAGGCGACCGGAGACCAGCGCGGCGCCGTCGGCGTCACCCTGCACCTCGACGGTCACCTGACTGGAAACCTCGTAGTCGAAGCCGGAGACCCGCAGGTTGCCGTCGGTGACGCGGAGCATCACCCCGGCGAGCACCGGTACGGATGGCCGGTTCGGCAGGCTCTTCGCGGTCCACGCCACGGCCTCGGCGAGCGCGTCGCGCTCCACTCGGAACTTCATCAATGCCTCCGCGTCGACGTCAGCGACAACTCTCTCATGCCGACCGCTGCCTACCGTCCCGCCCGACCGTGCGGGTACCCATCGCACCTTAGGGCGCAGGGACATCGGCTGTGCGCCCGACCCCGTGGATCGTGTCGATGCTGACCGGCCTGTCCGGCAGCGTTCGGCCCGATCCACAGAAAGCCCAACGGTGATGATTGGTTTTTGTTCTCTTAGAAGAGATAACCCATCGTCTTCATCGCACCTGTGCAAACTGTGGAGAACTCGGGTCTGCGCAGCTCAGACAGGTTATCCACCGGTGAGTTGGCTGTGGAGAACCGGGGGTACAACTGCCTCGGGTGTCCACAGCCCGGCGACGACGGCCGGTTGTCCACCGTTGTCCACCGGTTGTCCACCGGTAATCCACCGACTTTCTCCCCATGCCTGTGGACGACCGAGAAGATCACCATTGCCGTTGTCCCCAGAACCTTCAACAGCTCGTACACAGGTCGACGATCATCGGTGGACAACCTCGTCGTTGTCCCCAGCCGTCCACAGCGTCGTACACAGGGTTTCTCCACAGCCTGTGGGTAACTGGCGGAGGACGGACCGTAGTTATCCACCGACGGTGGATAACGAGCTGTGGACAACGAGTGAGTATCAAGGTGGACACGGCGTCGATCCTGTGGTCTGCACCATGTCGAGGGTCAAGCCGAAGCCGCCCGGGAGGCGAGCCGAGGCCCGCCGGAGTCGAAAAAAAGAACGCCCGGCCGGATCTCCGGCCGGGCGTGTCCGCCGCGTCGTGCGACGTATCCCTCAGGTGTTCTGCTTGATTCGGTTGGTCAGCTCGGCGATCTGGTTGTAGAGCGAACGCCGCTCGGCCATCTGCTGGCGGATCTTGCGGTCCGCGTGCATGACCGTGGTGTGGTCCCGGCCGCCGAACGCCTGCCCGATCCGGGGCAGCGACAGCTCGGTCAGCTCCCGACACAGGTACATGGCCACCTGGCGGGCGTTGACCAGCACCCGGGAGCGGGACTGGCCGCGCAGGTCCTCCAGGCTCACCCCGAAGTAGTCGGCCGTGGAGACCATGATCTGATCCGCCGTGATCTCCGGGCCGGCGCCGTCCGGGATGAAGTCCCGCAGCACCTCCTCGGCCAGCGACAGCTCGACGGTCGACCGCGTCAGGCTCGCGAACGCGGTCACCCGGATCAGCGCCCCCTCCAACTCCCGGATCGAGTTCGACACCCGGGAGGCGATGAACTCCAGCACGTCCGGCGGGGCGTACAGCCGCTCCTGCGCCGCCTTCTTCTGCAGGATCGCGATCCGCGTCTCCAGATCCGGCGGCTGGATGTCGGCGAGCAGACCCCACTCGAAGCGCGTCCGCAGCCGGTCCTCCAGCGTGGCCAACTGCTTCGGCGACCGGTCCGAGGTGATGACGATCTGCTTGTTGGCGTTGTGCAGGGTGTTGAAGGTGTGGAAGAACTCCTCCTGCGTACGCTCGCGGTTCTCCAGGAACTGGATGTCGTCGATCAGCAGGATGTCAACGTCGCGGTAGCGCCGCTGGAACGCGCTGGTCTTGTCGTCCCGCAGCGAGTTGATGAAGTCGTTGGTGAACTCCTCGGTCGAGACGTACCGCACCGACCGGGCGTTGCCGAGCGTCGTGGCGTAGTGCCCGATGGCGTGCAGCAGGTGCGTCTTGCCCAACCCAGAGCTGCCGTAGATGAACAGCGGGTTGTACGCCTTCGCCGGCGACTCGGCCACCGCCACGCTCGCCGCGTGGGCGAACCGGTTGGACGAGCCGATGACGAACGTCTCGAACATGTACTTCGGGTTCAGCCGGTTGCCGCCGGTGTCGGTGCCGGGCAGTCGGCGGTCGTCGCGGCCGCCCGCGCGGTGTTCCATCCCACTGCGGCCCGGACCGCTGTCCGTCGCACCGTCACGGGGCAGCGAACGGATCACGTGCTGGTCCCGGGGGGACGCGGCGTCCTCGCGGTAGCGGGGCTCGTAGGGCCGGGTGTCGGGGCCGGGCGGGTCGAGGCGGGCCGCCTGTTCGTCGTACCCGCGCCGCTCGGGCGCCGGTCGGGGCGACCGCATCGGCTCCACGAAGGCCGCGCTGAAGAGGGCCTCCTGCCCGTCCCGGCTGGCGGGGATCAGGCCGGACCGGTGCCCGTCGACGGCCGACGCGGGAGGCGGACCCGCCGGTGCCGGCGGCACGGCGCTCGCGGGTGGGCGCTGCTGCTCACCAATTGCCTCGTCGGCCACACCTCGCCCGGTGTACTCGTCGCCGAGCGGGGCGGACGGCGGATCCTCGACGTCGAGCAGCCCCGGCTCGGGGGTGCTGCGGTAGACGGTGCCGGCCGGGCGCCCGGTGGCGTCCTCGGCCACCCGCACGGTCACGGCCACCTGGATCGGCCGGCCGAGCCGGCGGGTCAGCGCCTCGGTGATCGCCGGGCGGAGCCGCGACTCGATCACGTCCCGGGTGAACGCGTCCGGTACGGAGAGCAGCGCGGTGTCCTCGACGATCGCCCGGAGCCGGGTCAGCCGGAGGTAGGCACGTTGCTGGGCAGAGATGATCTCGTCGGCGAGCTCGTCGGTCGCCGCCAACCACACCGCGGCAAGGTCGGTCGTACCGGCCACCGTCGTGCCACCCCCTCGCCTCTGCTCCCGGCCGCCGCTGTCTGCCAGCCGGCCGTCCCGGGCCCGCCGCGTGCGCGGGTGGAACAACACCCACCCGGACAGCTGACCAGCGGTCGTCCACAGGTTATCCACAGCCTGTGTACCGACCGATTGTGGCCGCCCGCCGGGCGCGGGTGGGACCTGCCCCCTGCCTGGACGTGCGCTGAAGCGGGTTCACCGTGCCGAACGATTCACCAGCGTGTCCGGTCTTGCCTGCGCGCGACGACCGGAGCTTCCGACGCTCACCGCAATCGGGCACGGTAACAGCGTTGTCCCTGCCCCATCAACCGGCGACGCGGCAGCGGCCTTGTCGGCATCAGCGAAAACCGCCCCTTCGGTCCCGGGCGCGTCCCGATGTCCCCCGCTGTGGGTGTTTGACGGTCATTGCACCCCTGCGTAGGCTGGAGCGGCTGCTCTCTCGTCCTCTGCTAGGGTGATGGGTGCTTGCTGTCCGCGGTCGCATCCCCGCACCGCCGAGGTTCGGCTCCGCAGGGCAGCACCGATCGGTGGCCACCGTCGAGGTGGCCTGGACCACCCCACGACCCCGGCGATCCCGTCGCGCGGGGCGCGTACGAAAACGGAGAGCCTGACGTGAGCAAGCGCACCTACCAGCCGAACAACCGCCGGCGCGCGAAGACCCACGGCTTCCGGCTGCGCATGCGCACCCGTGCCGGCCGTGCCATCCTCTCGAGCCGCCGCGCCAAGGGTCGCACCACCCTGTCGGCCTGAGCCGACCGGGCCGGTCCGGGGGACGTGGGCAGTCGTGCTGGCCGCCGCACAGCGACTGCGGCGTAGCACTGACTTCGCCGCAGCGGTTCGCGGTGGCCGTCGCGTCGGCCGAGGCGCGGTCGTGGTCCACCTGACCATGCCGTCGGCCACCGGGACCAGCACAACGACCTCGCCGGAGCCGGCGCGGGACACCGTTGCGGAGCAGCCCTCCGCTCCGGCCCGCGCCGGCTTCGTCGTATCCAAGGCCGTCGGAAACGCGGTGGTCCGCAACAAGGTCCGGCGTCGACTGCGGGCGTTGGTCCGGGAGCGGCTGGACGCGCTGCCCGCCGGCAGCACCCTTGTCGTCCGGGCGCTGCCCGCCGCGGCCGAGGCGTCGTATCCCCGGCTCGCCGCGGATCTGGACTCCGCCATCGCGGTTGCCCGCACCCCCCGGGAGAGGCGGTCCCGGTGAGCACCGACCCGACCGCCCCGCGCCCGACGTCAACCGGTGCCAGGGTGCTGATCGCGCCCATCATCGCGTACCGTCGGTGGATAAGTCCGGCACTGCCGGCTCGCTGTCGGTTCTACCCGTCGTGCAGTGCGTACGCCCAGGAGGCGGTGGCCCGGCACGGCGCGCTCCGGGGAGCCGCGCTGGCGGTCCGGCGGCTGTTGCGCTGCCACCCCTTCCACCCTGGTGGACATGACCCGGTGCCGGAGCCGGGCGGTCGCCGCCGTGCCGATGTGACTGGAGCACCGAATTGAGTCTCGACTGGATCTACTACGCGATTTCGTGGATCCTGCTGACCTGGCACTCCGCCTGGGACGCCATCGGGGTGCCCATCGACGCGGTGATCGGCACCAACTTCGCCTGGATCCTGGCCATCGTCTTCCTGGTGGTCTCCGTCCGGGTGATCCTGTTCCCGGTCTTCGTCAAGCAGATCAAGTCTCAGCGGGCGATGCAGGCACTGCAGCCCAAGGTCAAGGAGCTGCAGGAGAAGCACAAGGGTGACCGGGAGACGCTCCAGAAGGAAATGATGGAGCTCTACCGGAAGGAAAAGGCCAACCCGCTCATGGGCTGCCTTCCGATGTTCCTCCAGATCCCCGTCTTCCTCGGCCTCTTCCACGTGCTGCGCCGCCTCGACCCGGCCAAGCAGAGCAAGACCCTCTACGGCTGGACGGTCGAACAGTTCGACAGCGCGTCGAACGCCAAGCTGTTCACCGCCCCGATCGCCGGCAAGTTCGGCTCCAGCGCCGACGAGCTGGCCCGTCTCGGCGCCAACGGCACCACGGTCAAGATCATCGCCGGTATCCTGGTCCTGGTCATGATCGCGACCACCTACCTGACCAGCCGTCAGATGATCCTCAAGACCGGGTGGGCTGAGGACCCGCAGCAGCGGATGATCCAGCGGCTGATGCTCTACGGCATCCCAGCCTCGCTGTTGATCTCCGGCTCGATCTTCCCGATCGGTGTGATCATCTACTGGGTCACGAACAACCTCTTCACCCTCGGGCAGCAGCAGTGGGTGCTGCGGAAGTTCCCGCCGCCGGTGACCGCCAAGAAGGCCACCGCCCCCGCGGCCACTCGCAACCCGGTGCAGCCCGCCAAGTCGGGCGGCCTGTTCGGGCGCGGCAAGGCCGCCCCCACGGCCCCGGTCAAGGCGACCGCGCCGAAGGTGGCGGGCCCGAAGCCGGGCGCCAAGCCGGCCAACCCGAAGAAGAGCCGCCCGGCCAAGCGGCAGGGCTGAACCCCGTAGGGCCCGTCGCCGGGCAACCGGCGGCGGCCCGACCCCGCACCGCGCAGCCGCCGTACGGCCGGCGCCGGGCGGAACCGACCGCGCACGACGCGGTCACGGGCGACACTGCCCGTACAGACGTGCCCGTGGGCACCGGCGACCTCCCGCCGGCCCCGGGAAACCAGCGGACCCGACGGTCCGGCCGAGCGAGTACGGAGATGAGACCGTGACCGAGACCAGCATCCCCCGCGCCGAGCAGTCCCTGGACGAGGAGGAGACCGCGACGCTCGCGGTCGACGGCGACGACACCGAGGACGACGAGACCGAGGCCGACGGCGACGACACCGAGGCCGCCGCCGGTGGTCGTGAGAAGAAGGCCGTGGGCGAGTCCGACCTGTTCCGGCAGAGCGAGATCGCGGCCGACTACGTCGAGGGGCTGCTCGACATCCTCGACTACGACGGCGACATCGACGAACTGGTCGCCGGCGGCCGTCCGGTGGTCGAGGTGGTCGGTGCTCGACTGCAGAACCTGGTCGGTCAGCGCGGCGCCACCCTGGAGGCGCTCCAGGAGTTGACCCGCCTCGCCGTCTTCCGGCAGACCGGTACGCCGAGCCGCCTGCTGCTCGACGTCGGCGGCTACCGGGCGAACCGCCGCAAGGAACTCGCCGCCGTCGCCAAGAACGCCGTCGAGAAGGTCAAGGAGTACGGCGAGCCGGTGCGCCTGGAGGCGATGTCCGCGTTCGAGCGCAAGTGCGTCCACGACGTCGTCAACGCCATGTCCGGCGTGGAGAGCGAGTCGGAGGGCGTCGAGCCCAACCGGCGCATCGTCGTGCGACCGGCGGACTGACCGGGTGACCCACGACGACACCACGGCTGACGCCGTGACCGGCCCGGGCGGCACGCCGTCCGGGCCGTCCGCTGTCCGGCGTGCCACTGCCGACACCGACCCGACGGGGTACGACGAGGCTGCCGCCGGCCCGTCCTCGGCTCTCCCCGCCGACGGTTCGGCGCCACCGGCCGCCTCGGCCGACGGCACACCGTCGCCGTCGGACGTCGCGCTGCCGCCCGAGCTGGCCCCGGCCGCACTGACCCTCTTCGGTGACCGGCTCGATTTGGCCGCCGCGTACGCCGAAATCCTGGCCACCGACGGTGTGGTCCGCGGTCTGATCGGCCCGCGCGAGGCGCCCCGGATCTGGGACCGTCATCTGCTCAACTGCGCCGCGGTGGTCGAACGCATTCCGACCGGGGCGAGCGTGCTCGACGTGGGCTCCGGCGCCGGTCTGCCCGGTCTGGTGCTGGCCATCGCGCGCCCCGACCTGACGGTCACCCTGATCGAACCGCTGGCTCGACGGACGTCGTTCCTGATCGAGGTCGTTGAGCGGCTCGGCCTGACCAGGTCGGTACGGGTGTTCCGCGGCCGCGCCGACGAAGCCGCCAGCGGATCGAGTGGCCGGGAACCGATCAGCGGCGACGTGGTGACGGCCCGCGCGGTCGCACCGCTGGACCGGTTGGCGACCTGGTGCCTCCCACTGGCCGTGCGGGGTGGGCGGCTGCTGGCGCTCAAGGGATCGTCCGCCGCTGCGGAGATCGAGGAGCACGCCGACGTCGTGGCGCGACTCGGTGGCGGGGAAGCCGCCGTACACCTCTGTGGTGTCGGGGTGATCGACCCGCCCACGACCGTGGTGGAGATCGTCCGTGAGCGGATGGTCGGTCCGGCCCGGCCGGCTGCCAGTAAGCGCTCCCGCGGCGGGCGAGCTCGCCGCCGCTGACCATCGCGCCATCGGGCGTCCGGTCGGAGGGTTGCCTCGTTGTACCGGTACGGATGGACGAGGGAATGAGAACCCGACGTGGACCGGCCGCGCCCGTCCGCCGTAGGCTGACCGCGCGTCGATAATGTGGAGCGGCCGACGGACGTCGCGGACTCCGACCGCTCCCGAGGGGCCGTACGCTCCGGGGTGCGAGCGCGGGTGTGGCCAAGTTGACCGGGGCGCGGACCGACCATCCGAAGCGGGCAGGGATGACAGGTGCATGACGACGGCAGGTACGACGATCCACGCGTGACCGGGTCAACCAGCGACCCTGTTTCACGTGAAACCGACTACCCCAGCTGGTCGCCCGGTGCCACCGGGGCGTCCACCCCTCCGGCGGACAGCGATCCGCTGGTATCGCGGGACGACCCGGCGGTTCACCTCGCCGGGTTGGAGACTCCCGAGCCGACGGCTGGTCGTCGAGCATCGGACGGACCCAGTCGACCGGTCAACGCCGCCGAGGTGCGACAGCCGCTCGGCCGGCGGAACACGGCCGCGGCGGTTCGCTTCGAGCCGGCAGTGCCGCACCAGCCGACCGCAGCGGCGGCACGCGATGCGGCGCCGGTGGTCCCGGACGTACCGGTCACGTCGACCGAGTCGCTGGCCGCGGTCGCGGCCGATCCCACGTACGTTTCACGTGAAACCCCGACGCGCGAAGAGGATGACCCACCGTTGGCTATGGAGGCGATGCGCGCCGTGCAGATCCTGAATCCCAGTGGCGAGGTGACCATGCCTCGACCGGACCGGACCCGGGTCATGTGCGTCGCCAACCAGAAGGGCGGCGTGGGTAAGACCACGACCACGGTAAACCTCGCGGTGGCACTCGCCCTGCATGGCAACCGGGTGCTCGTGGTCGATCTCGACCCGCAGGGCAACGCCTCGACCGGCCTCAACGTGCCGCACCACACCGGCATCCCCGACGTCTACGACTGTCTGATCAACAGCGTGCCGCTCTCCGAGGTGGCGCAGGCGGTCGAGGGCATCCCCAACCTGTGGTGCGTACCGGCCACGATCGACCTCGCCGGCGCGGAGATCGAGCTGGTGTCGGTGGTGGCGCGGGAGTCGCGCCTCGACCGCGCGATCGCCGCCTACCCGGGCCAGTTCGACTACGTCTTCATCGACTGCCCGCCCTCGCTCGGCCTGCTCACGGTCAACGCTCTGGTTGCCGCGCAGGAGGTGCTGATCCCGATCCAGTGCGAGTACTACGCCCTGGAGGGGCTGAACCAGCTGATCAACAACATCAACCTGGTGCGGCAACACCTCAACCCGAAGCTCGACGTGTCCACCATCCTGCTCACCATGTACGACCGGCGTACCCGCCTCGCGGACGCGGTCGAGCAGGACGTCCGGAACCACTTCGGCGACAAGGTCCTCCAAGCGGTCATCCCCCGCAACGTGCGGGTCTCCGAGGCACCCAGCTACGGCCAGTCGGTGATGACCTACGATCCCGGTTCGCGGGGCGCCACGAGTTACTTCGAGGCCGCCCAGGAGATCGCCGAGCGGGGCGTCAAGGAGCCGGTGGGTCGGAATGCGTAGTGGGGACAAGTCGCTGGGAGGCGTGGCATGAAAAACCGTCCTCGGGGCGGTCTGGGACGGGGCCTGGGGGCGCTCATCCCGACCGGGCCGGTGCCGGGTGCCGCCGGCACCGTGACGGCCGAGCCGGAGAACGGGCACGTTGACGTCGACGACGGTGCGACCGCCGGGACCCAGTCGACGGCTCCCGTCGTGTCGACAGTCCACCAGCCCGAGCCCACGCTCAGTCCCGTGCCGGGTGCCCGGTTCGCGGAGATCCCGGTCGACGCGATCGTGCCGAACCCGAAGCAGCCCCGCCAGGTCTTCGACGAGGAGGCGCTGGAGGAACTGAAGACGTCGATCCAGGAGGTCGGTTTCCTCCAGCCGATCGTCGTGCGTCAGCTCGACGACGAGAAGTACGAGCTGGTGATGGGCGAGCGCCGTTGGCGGGCTGCCCAGGCGGTGGGCCGGGAGAACATCCCGGCGATCGTCCGGGACACCCGCGACGACGCCATGCTCCGCGACGCGCTGCTGGAGAACATCCATCGGGCCAACCTGAACCCGTTGGAAGAGGCCGCCGCGTACCAGCAGTTGCTGGAGGAGTTCGGTGCCACCCACGAGGAGTTGGCCCGCCGGATCGGCCGCAGCCGGCCGCAGATCTCCAACACGATCCGGCTCTTGAACCTGCCGGCCCAGGTGCAGCGCCGGGTTGCCGCGGGCATCCTGTCTGCCGGCCACGCCCGTGCGCTGTTGAGCCTCGACGACTCGGAGGCCCAGGAGCAGTTGGCGTTGCGCATCGTGGCCGAAGGGCTGTCGGTGCGGGCGACCGAGGAGATCGTGGCTCTCACCCTGAACGACGGCCCGGCGAAGGGCCAGGCCGCCAAGCGGCGACCGAAGCCGCACGCGCCCGCCCTGTCGGATCTCGCCGATCGACTGTCGGACCGCTTCGACACCCGGGTGAAGGTGGACATCGGCCGGAGCAAGGGCAAGATCACGATCGAGTTTGCCACGGTGGACGACCTGGAGCGGATCGTCGGCATCATCGGCGTGCCGCAGGAGGAGGAAGAGACGGAGGACTGAGCGTCCCGTCTCCCATTACGGCCGCGCGTCCCCCCGGGGTGCGCGGCCGTTCCGCATCCGTCCCCGTTTCACGTGAAACGGCACCACGCGCTCAGCGGTCAGAACCTGTTCGCTCTCGGCTGGCCAGCCCCCGGCCCCGGGTGCCGGCTCGGCCGCAGGTGCCTGGCGGCGAGCGCATGAACCGGTGCCATCTCGGTGCGGCACACGAGAGTTCGGTAAGTCGAAGTGGTCGACCCCTCGGCGACGCGCTGCCCGTACCTAAGCTGGGATGGTCGACGCCTCAGCGGCGCGGTGCCAGGACTGGGCCGCGATAGTCGGCCCCTCGGCGGCGCGGTGCCAGATCCAGGCCGGGACGGTCGGCCCTCGGTGGCGCGGCGCCCAGACCTAGACCGAGATGGTCGACCCCTGGGCGGCGCGGCGCCAGAACTGCGGCGGGACGGTCGGCCCTCGGTGGCGCGGTGCCAGATCTGGGCCGGGACGGCCGGTCCCTCGACGGGGCGCTGTCGGATCCTGGGGAGTCGACGGGCCCGAGAGGCCGAGCGCCGGCTGCGCGAAGCGCAGCGTGGGTCGACCGCGAAGTCAGTGTGGGCCCACGCTCGCGAAGCTGGCGAGCGTGGCGCGGAGTGAGCGCCGACGGTCGCGCGATGTCCGTGCGGGTTCAGCCGTGCAGAATCAGCGAGGACAGCAGCACCGAGTCAGCTGGAGCAGAGCACGGAACCGACCAGCCCACGGCGCGCGAGACCCGCGAGGGCAGACCGGACGGCGGATGACCTACACGGGCGCCGAGGGGCGCTCGCAGGGCGCCGGGTCGACCCGAGGCACCCCTCTCCGTCCTCGGGACGGCAGCGGCTCACTGAGGGGCCGCACGGGGCACCTGCTCGTCTGCCCTGAAGGGCGTCCGTCGCGGGGCTGAGCCAGAGCCACCCGTTTCACGTGAAACGGCGACCATGCAAGCATCGGCCCCGCCGGCACATGGCACACCGCCAAGGCCCCAACCCTCCGGGCGAGGCGACCTCGGTGCCGCCCGGTACCAACACGGCGACGACGGGGTACGCCGGCAACGACTGAGGGGCCGAAAAGTTATCCACACCCGTTGTCCACAGGCACCCCTCGTTTCACGTGAAACCCCGCGTGAAAGCGGGTGCCAGCCTGTGGATGACGGCCTGTGTTCGCGTTCTCGGCAGCCTGTGGATATCGCTCCGGCGGTCAGCGCTGACGGGAACAGCGATCGACGATGAACGCTGATCGGGAGGGTCGGGACCGGTCGAACAGGTAGGGGACAGCGGTGCCAGACTCGGTTAGGGTCAGCGTCGTGCACGACACCCCTCCCTCAGTCCCGGACTTCACCCAGTGGCCCTCGTTTCCCTTCGAGGGTGACCTCCGCGTGAAGCAGCTCGACGACCCGGTCCCGGTCGAACCGCCACGCAAGGGCGAGGGCCTCCGGGAATGCACCGCCTGCAACGCGCCGGACGACGCCTACATCTGGGTGGGAGAACGGTGGCGGGTCCGCGCCATGGACCGGCCGACCGGCCTGCCGATGGTGCTCATCCTGGAATCGCGGACCCACCTCGACCTGGGTGACCTGCCGAATCTGCTCGCCGCCGAGCTGGGCGTGATGACCGTACGTCTGGAGCGGGCCATCCGGTCGCTGGACGGCGTGGCGCGGGTGCACGTCAACCGGTGGGGCGACGGCTCCGCCCACCTGCACATGTGGTTCCTGGCTCGACCGTACGGCCGGCTTCAGTTGCGAGGGACCTTCCTGTCCCTGTGGGATTCGATCCTGCCGCCGATCTCCGAGGCGCAGTGGCGGGAAAATCTGGCGCTCGTCGCTGCCTGGCTCGCCGAGTTCGGTGGCCGGCCGCTGGCCGAGCCGCCCCGCATCCAGTGGCAGGCGCCGTCGAGCCTGCTGGCCCAGTCCGCTGCGGCGGCTGCCCATGCCGCAGCCGCCCAGGAGGAGGTCGTGTCGGTCATCGAGGCGGCCGAGGAGATCCCGGAGCCAGCAGTCGAGAGCGACGCCGACGCCGACGCCCCCGACCCTGGCGCTGACGGGGACGGCGGCCCGAAGACCCCGGCCCTGGACACCAGCCCGGGGGCCGCGTCCCCCGGCGCCACGGTAACCGGCGCCACGGCAGCGTCCGCTGCCGCGTCGACGCACTCCGACAGCTCGACTGCCGAAGCCATGGCCGAATCCGCGACGGCCCCCGAAGACGCCCCCGAGTCGGCAGGCGATCGACGCGGTCCGGTCATGCCGTCCCCCCGCAGCGCCCCCACCATCGTCACCGACGACGGGCGCATCCCACCCGACGTACGCGCGCCACGCTGACCGCCGGTTCGGCCGTGGGTTGGCGAGAGGTCCGCGGATGCGGCACCCGCCGACCGCACGGCCGGCGGGAGTGCGATGGGTCGAGGTCAGGGTCAGGCCGTGCGGCGGGCGGCGGCCCGGGTCACCAGCGAGCCGAGGAGGCGGCCGAAGTCCAGGCCGGCGGCCTGGACGGCCAGCGGCAGCAGCGACGTCTCCGTCATGCCGGGCGAGACGTTGACCTCCAACACGTGCGGCTGGCCGGCGGCGTCCACGATCACGTCGACCCGGGACAGGTCCCGCAGACCGAGCGCGGTGTGCGCGGCGAGAGCGACCTCGGCCACCGAGGCGGCCACCTCCGGCTCCAGCCGGGCCGGAGCGTGCCACGTGGTCCGACCGGCGGTATAGCGGGCGGCGTAGTCGTACACGCCGTTACGCGGCACGATCTCCACCGGCGGCAGCGCCTGCGGGCCGTCCCCGAGGTCGATCACGGAGACCGCCACGTCCATGCCGGGCACGTACCGCTCCACCAGTGCCGTCGAGTCGTACGCGAAGCAACCGACCATCGCGGCCGGAAGTGACGCGGCGTCCCGGACCACCGCGGCGCCCAGACCCGAGCCGCCCTGCGTCGGCTTGACCATGAGCGGAAGACCGAGCCGGTCGGCGATCCGGTCCAGCACGGCAACCGCGCCCAGTTCGGAGAAGCGGTCGTGCGGCAGGGCCACCCAGTCCGGCGTGGGGATGCCCGCCTCGCGCAGGACCGCCTTCGCGGAGGGCTTGTCCCAGGCGAGCCGGGAGGCCCGGGCGTCGCAGCCGACGTACGGGATGCCGCACAGGTCCAGCACTCCCCGCAGCGAGCCGTCCTCTCCGGTCGCGCCGTGCAGGGCGATCACGACCGCGTCCGGCGGGTCGGCCGCGAGGGCGGGCAGGAGTGCCACGTCGGCATCCCGCAGCTCGGCCTCGACGCCCACGGCACGCAGAGCGTCGAGCACCCGACGACCGGAGCGCAACGACACGTCCCGTTCGTAGGAGAGCCCGCCGGCGAGCACCAGCACACGCAGGTCGGCCGCGACGGCGGAATCGGTCACGGAGAAGCGCTCGGCAGCGGTCGTACCCATGCCGGCATCATGCCAAGTCGGGACCCGGCACGTCGGAGCCGGGCCGGCCCCGCCGGCCGGCGGCACCGCCCACGGCGCCGAAGACGCGGCGCGTCGCGATCTCCTGCTCCATGACGCCGGCCAGTCGGCGGACGCCTTCGCGGATCCGCTCCGGGGGCGGGAAGCTGAAGTTCAGTCGCATGGCGCCGGTGCCCGTGCCGTCGGCGTAGAAGCCGGTGCCGGGCACGTAGGCGACCCGGGCGGCGATGGCGCGCGGCATCATGGCCTTCGAATCGAGCCCGTCCGGCAGGGTGGCCCAGACGAAGAGGCCACCGGCCGGGGTCGTCCAGCTGGTGCCCTCGGGCATCAGATCGGCCAGCGCGTCGAGCAGTGCGTCGCGGCGTTCGCGGTAGACCTCGCGGTAGACCTTGAGCTGTTGCCGCCACGGCATGGTGCCGAGGTAGGTCGCCACGGCGGCCTGCGCGTAGCCGCTGGGGCAGAGGATCTGCGCCTCGCTCGCGATGACCAGCTTGTCGCGGACCGCGTGGGGCGCGAGGATCCAACCGACCCGCAGGCCGGGCGCGAACGTCTTGGAGAAGGTGCTGAGGTAGAAGACACCGTCGCGCCGCCGGGCCCGCAGCGGTGCCGGGGCCTCACCCTCGAAACCCAGCTGGCCGTACGGGTCGTCCTCGATCACGAGCAGGCCGGCGCGCTCGCAGATGTCGAGCACGCGTTCCCGGCGCTCCTCGCTGAGCGTCACGCCGGTCGGGTTCTGGTAGGTGGGGATGGTGTAGAGGAACTTGACCCGCCGACCGGCACGGGCGAGGTCGGCGATGGCCGTCTCCAACGCCTCGGGGATCAGCCCGTCGGCGTCCATCGGCACGTGCACCACCTGCGCCTGGGCGGCCTGGAACACCCCGAGCGCGCCGACGTACGTCGGGCCCTCCGCGAGCACCACGTCACCGGGGTCGAGGAAGAGCCGGGCCACCAGGTCGAGCGCCTGCTGCCCGCCCACCGTGACCACCACGTCCTCGGGCGAGGCGCCGCACGCGGCGTCGATCCCGGAGAGGGACATCACCTCGCAGATCCGCTCGCGCAGCTCCAGGGTGCCCTGCCCGATGCCGTACTGCAGGGTGGTCACACCGTGCTCGGAGCCGAGCCGACCCAGCATCTCGCCGACCGCGTCGAGCGGCAGCGCGGCGATGTACGGGGCGCCACCGGCGAGGGAGACGACCTCGGGTCGACTGGCCACCGCGAAGAGTGCTCGGATCTCGGAGGCGGTCATCCCGCGTACCCGCCGGGCGTACCGGTCGGTGTAGTCGTCGAGTGTCGTGCCGGTCATGACCTCACCTCGATCGCAGCTCGGGTGGCTCCCGCCCCGGGTACCCCGCACGCTCCTGACCATGGCGGACGGGACACCGAATGTCGATCCTAGTCCGCCCAGGCCAGCCTGCCTCCGCGCCGGGACGGATCGACCACATGGCGGACCGTCCCCCGGTGGGGTGGGCATTTGCGCGTCCCCTCCCGTCCGGTCGATCGGCGGCGTACGATCGCTCGTCGGGGGCAGGAAGGCGGCGCTGTCGTTCCATGCCGGCCTCACCACCGAGCCTATTGTGGGGATGCGCCATATGTCGCGACGTCTGGTCAGCCTGACCCTCGACACGCTGGAGGACCTTCCGCGCCCCTGCCGCCAGTGCGTCTACTGGGAGCTGGATCCGGTCTCGGCCGACCGGGCCTGCGCCGCCGGTGACCCGGGCCTGGAGAAGGAGGCGTGGGTCTCCCAGACCCTGCTGGAGTGGGGCTCCTGCGGCAAGCTCGCGTACGTCGACGGCATGCCGGCGGGCTTCGTGATGTACGCGCCGCCTGCCTACGTGCCCCGCTCGATGGCCTTCCCGACGTCGCCGGTCTCCGCCGACGCCGCCCTGTTGATGACCGCCAACGTGGTCGCCGCGTTCGCCGGCGGCGGGTTGGGCCGCATGTTGGTGCAGGGCGTCGCCCGGGACCTGACGAAGCGGGGGATCAAGGCGATCGAGGCGTTCGGCGACGCCAAGTTCGGTGACGCGGACGATCCGGCCGGCGGGTGCGTGGCACCGGCCGACTTCTTCCTCTCCGTCGGCTTCAAGACGGTACGTCCGCATCCCCGGTTTCCCCGGCTGCGCCTCGAGCTGCGCACGGCGCTGAGCTGGAAGTCCGACGTCGAGTACGCCCTGGAGAAGCTGCTCGGGTCGATGAGCCCGGAGACCCTGCTCCGGCCGGTCCGGCCCGCCCCGGCCACCCGCTCCACCAGCGGCTGACGCGCTCGCCGTCAGTCGACCACCGTGCCGGCGGTCACCACCGCCCGCAGCTCGCTGACGTCGAGGGAGCCGGTCGGCACGTCCCGTTCGATCGGGTAGTACATCCGCTGCACCGCGGCCACGATCGCCTCCACCACCCGGTCCCGAAACCGGGGGTCGACGAGCCGGGCGCGGTCCACGGGTGAGGTGAGGTAGCCGACCTCGACCCGGACCGCCGGCATCCGCGTCAGCCGCAGCAGGTCCCACGCCTTGGCGTGCGTACGGCAGTCCCGCAGCCCGGTCCGCGCCACGATCTCCCGCTGCACCAACCCGGCCAGCCGCTCACCGGTCGCCGACGTCACCCCGTTGTCGGTGCCGTAGTGGTACGTCGCCACCCCGTCCGCGTCCGGATTGGCGTGCCCGTCCAGGTGCAGCGAGATGAAGACGTCGGCGCCGAGCGAATTCGCCAGCAGCGCCCGGTCGGTGTCCGGCAGGCACGTGTCGGGCGCGGGACCGCGGGTGAGCTGAACCCGCACCCCGGACGCGGCGAGCCGCCCCTCCAGCCTGCTCGCCAGGTCGTGTACGAGATCCGCCTCCGTCCAGCGCAGCGGCCCGTCCGGCACCACCATGCCCGGGTCGGTGCCACCGTGGCCGGGGTCGATGACCACCGTCTTGCCGACCAGCGCCGGCCCGGACTGGCGGATCGCGTCGGACTCGCGAAGCCACTGGGGGCGGCCGCCGACGACCTTGCGACCGATCCGGCGCAGCGCGTCCATGGTGTGCGGCCCGCAGGAGCCGTCGGGGGTGAGCCCGACCTCGCGCTGGAACTGCGCCACCGCACGGGAGGTCCGGATGCCGTAGATGGCGTCGGCGCGGCCGACGTCGTACCCCATCTCCAGCAGTCGTTCCTGCAGCGACCGGACGTCCTCGCCGGTGAGCGGCTCGGGGATCGCGTGATAGAGGGTGCGGGCGCCGAGCCGCCAGCGGGCGGCGTCCAACGCCCCCCAGGTCTCCGAGCCGACCCGGCCGTCCACGCTGAGCCCACGGGACTGCTGGAACGCCCGGACCGCGCGTTCCGTGTCCAGGTCGAACTCGTCGGTGTGCGGACCGGCGGCGGCGAGCAGGTCGAGGCCGGTGAGGATGGTACGGATCTCCGTGACCGCGGGTCCCCGGTCTCCGGCTCGGATCGGACGCACGCACGACCCCCTCTGCACGAATCTGGCTGGCCGGGCGGCCCCGGCTTGAGGTTATGCGTTCCGGGGCGACCAGGTGGCTCGGCCTGGAAAAACGCCGTTCGTGCCGGCCGGGAGACAGCGAACCCCGCACCCGACGGGCGGGTACGGGGTTCGGTGGTGTCTCTGCGGATCAGAGGGCCGACTCGATGAGCCGGACCAGCTCGCCCTTCGGCTTGGCGCCGGCGATCGACTGCACGGGCTGGCCGTTCTTGAAGACGGTGAGGGTCGGTACCGACATGACCCGGTAGGCGCGGGCGGTCTCCGGGTTCTCGTCGATGTTGAGCTTGACGATGGTGACCTGGTCGCCCATCTCGCCCGCGATCTCCTCGAGCAGCGGCGACACCTTGCGGCACGGCCCGCACCACTCGGCCCAGAAGTCCACCAGCACCGGCTTGTCGGCCTGCAGCACGTCAGCGACGAAGCTCGCGTCCGTGACCGCCTTGGTATTTCCCACTATTGCCCTCCTCCGGGATGTGTTTCCTGTTTCAGCTGAGCGTCGCGATGAACCGCTCGGCGTCGAGCGCGGCGGCGCAGCCGGTGCCGGCCGCGGTGATCGCCTGGCGGTAGGTGTGGTCGACCACGTCACCGGCGGCGAAGACGCCGGGCACGCTCGTCCGGGTGCTGGGGGCCTGGACCTTCACGTAACCCTCGTCGTCCAGCTCGACCTGGCCCTGGAAGAGCTCACTGCGCGGGTCGTGACCGATGGCCACGAACACACCGGTCACGTCCAGCACCTTGGTCTCGCCGGTGTGCACGTTGCGGACCCGTACGCCGGTGACCTTGCCGTCGGCGCCCAGGACCTCTTCGACGGTGCTGTTCCACTCGACCTTGATCTTCTCGTTGCTCAGCGCCCGGTCGGCCATGATCTTGCTGGCCCGGAACGAGTCGCGCCGGTGGATGATGGTCACCGAGTCGGCGAAGCGGGTGAGGAAGCTGGCCTCCTCCATCGCCGAGTCACCACCGCCGACGACGACGATGTGCTGGTTGCGGAAGAAGAAGCCGTCACAGGTGGCACACGAGGAGACACCGTGACCGAGGTATTCCTGCTCACCCGGCACACCCAGCGGACGCCAGGCCGAACCGGTGGAGAGGATGACCGAGCGGGCCCGGTAGGCCGTCTCGCCGACCCACACGGTGCTCACCGCGCCGGCGCCGGAGTCGC
The DNA here is from genome assembly GCF_040608335.1 of Micromonospora sp. NPDC005194. NCBI lineage: Bacteria > Bacillati > Actinomycetota > Actinomycetes > Micromonosporales > Micromonosporaceae > Micromonospora > Micromonospora sp. NPDC005194. The sequence continues at coordinate 137,175 of NZ_JBEXIA010000002.1, forward strand.
CGGTGTCGACCAGCTCGACCCGGGTCACGTCGTCGGTGAGGAACTCGGCGCCGAACCGCTCGGCCTGCTTGCGCATGTTGTCCATCAGCTCGGGGCCGAGGATGCCGTCGGCGAAGCCGGGGAAGTTTTCCACCTCGGTCGTGGTCATCAGCGCGCCACCGGACTGCACGCCCTCAATGATCAGCGGCTTCAGGTTGGCGCGCGCCGCATAGACCGCAGCCGTGTAACCGGCCGGGCCGGAGCCGATGATGATCAGGTTGCGGACCTCGTCCACTGCCGTCTCCCGAGTTGTGTGTGTTCGGCGTCGGCGCGCGCACCGATGCTGATCCGAGTGCCGACGCCTGGGGGGTGCCGGCAGCTGACTTCCAGAACGTCATCGTACGAAGCGGGGATTCCCGAGCCGGGTATCGGCGTGGGTCAGGTCACGTGGACGCTCATCGCACCGACGACCGCGGATTCACCCTACCCGCGCCGAATACCGGCTGTCCGAGCCGGACCCGGGTACGCCACACTCGGGGCCGCTCACCCAGGCCCAGCGGGCCCCGGTCGCGTCGGTGAACCGGATCACCAGCGCCTGCTCGCCCTGGAACCGCGCGTAGTCGATCACTTCGACGACCAGCGGGGCCGAGCCGTGCTCCGCCGCCACTGCCGACAGGCAGTCGGTCAACGCCGCCTCGCCGCTCAGCCGAGCCAGCTGGTCCGACCCGTCGGGGGCGGGCCGTCGACCCCCTTCGGCGTCCACCCCGTGCTGCTCGCGGGGGCCGCCGCTGCTGTCCCCCAGCAGCGGCGACGGCCGTGTGGTCGCCGTCTGGCCGAGGGTCTGCGGGGTGTAGTCGGTTCCGCTGTGCAACGCCGGCCCGGAGGTGCGGGCTGCCCCGGCCGCTGCCGCACCATCGGGCGCGCTGGCCGGACGGTCCATGGCACCGCTGTCCGTGGTGTTCGTCGAGAGTTGGTGCAGGCCCAGACCGACCGCGACGACGGCGACCGCCGCGGCGGCCACCGGAGCGGCGGTCCGAGCCCAGCGGCGCTGCCGGCGACCCGGGCCGGTGGCTCTGCCGCGACCCGACTCGGTCGGCGACGGGCCGCCGGGGCGACGCCCGCCCTGTGCCGGGACACTGACCGGCGTCGCGGGAGCACCCGGCTCGGGCGACCCGGTGGCGCCGGTGAGGGTGGCCGAGGCGTCGTCCGTCGGGGTGTCGGCCGCGGCCAGCGCGGCGGCGATCCGTTCGGCGACGGCCGGGGGCAGCTCCGGGGAGGGCTCGGCCCAGCGGGCCAGCTCGGCGCGGACCTGCGTCACCGCGGGAGCCAGCAGCGCGTACGCCTCGGCCCAGGCCGGGTCCGCGTCGACCAGCCGGGCGATCTGGGCTTGCTGTGGTGTGCCGTCCAACGCGCCGCCGAGGTAGTCAGCGAGCAGGTCGGTGTCGACCTCCCTGAACCCCTCGTTCGTCACGCGTCCTCCTGGCTGGTGTCCTGCCGGTACCGAACCGACCCCGATCCGACGCCCTCGGCCGGGCGCGGGTTCCCCGGCGTGACGCCGGGCACGTCCGCGTTCCGGCCGGCCGGGACCGGCTGCGATGGCGTCGCCGGCCGCAGATGCCCGAGCAGCACCGCCAACCGTGCCCGACCCCGGGCACAGCGGCTCTTCACCGTCCCCTCGGCGACACCGAGGATGCGGGCCACCTCGGCCACCGGGTAGCCCTGCACGTCCACCAGCACCAGGGCGGCCCGCTGCTCGATCGGCAGCGCGGCGAGCGCGGCGCGGACGACCAGCGCCGTGTCATGGTCCTGCGCCGGCGCGGCCGGCTCGACCCCGCCGGTGCCCGATCCGTCGCCGGACCGGTTGCCGTCGGGCAGTGGAACGGTGGGGTGTGCCTGCCGGCGTCGGATCCGGTCCAGGCACGCGTTCACCACGATGCGGTGCAGCCACGTGGTGACGGCGGAGTCGCCACGGAATCGGCCGGCCGCCCGGTGTGCCGACAGCAGGGCGTCCTGGAGGGCGTCGGCGGCCTCCTCGCGATCACCGAGCGTCCGCAGGGCCACCGCCCAGAGCCGGTCGCGGTGCCGGTGGAAAAGCACCGCGAAGGCGTCCCGGTCACCGGCGACGTGGGCGCGCAGCAGCTCGAGGTCCGTTGCCGCGTCGCGCCCGTCCATCACCACGTCCAGCGGATGCGGTGCCCGGGTCGTGCTGGCCGGATCACGAACCCTGGACCGTAATCTCCTGCACGCCGAGCCGGAAGCCGTCCTCGTCGCCGATGGCCGGCAGCTCGGTGAACCAGAGCAGCAGGTAGCGGTACTTCTCGTCGGCGTTGAAGCCGTTGAAGGTCATCGTGGTGCCGTCGTGCTCCTTCAGGACACCGATCTCGGTCTTGTAGTTCGCCACCATCTGCTTGTCGCCGTTGGAGGTCGACGGGTAGCCGGACGTGCCGGCGAGCAGCTTCGCGGTGGCGCCTCGACCGGAGAGCACGGCCTGCACCGACTTCACCGTGTGCGGCGAGCCCAGGTCCAGCCAGACACCCATGCCGGCCTTGAGGTTCCCGTACGTGGCGTTCGGATAGCGGTCGGTCTCCCAACCCTTGTCGTTGTCGCCGTCGATGATCTTGTCGGCGCCGCCGAGTTCGTCGCGCTTGCTGCTGTCCGGGTCGATGATCCGGATGCCCTGCACGCCGAGGTTGCGGACCGTGGCGGCGGCCGGGGTGGCCTCGCCGGCCGGAGCGCTGGCGGTGGGCGTGGCCCCGGCGCTGTTCTGCGGGTCCTTGTCGTCGCCGCCCAGCGCGCTGATGCCGATGAGCAGACCGACCAGGGCGACCGCCAGCAGGCCGGCGATGCCGATGGCGACCTTGCGACCACCGGCCGCGGCCAGCGGCGACGGCTCGTCCTCGGTGTCGGCGGCGAACCGCAGCGGCCCGCCGTTGTCGAGGTAGTGCTCCTCCTCGGCGGGCACGTCCAGCCGGGCCAACTCGGCCGCCAGCACGTCGGACGACGGCGGAGCGATCTCGGCGTCGAGCAGATCCATGGTCAGGTCGTCCAGGTACGCGGGCACCCCGGCCCGAACCTGGCGGGGCGCCGCGAGGGCGCCCCCGGCGTCCCGGACCGCGTCCGGGATGGCGGCCCGACCATGGCCGGCGGTGGCGCCGCGCAGCGGCGCCTCGGCGTGCGGCCAGTGACCGGTCAGTGCGAAGTAGAGGACGCCGCCGACCGCCCGGATGTCACTCTCCTGGCTGTCGTCACCGTCGGTGCGTGCGTCGGCCAGGACCACGCGACCCTCGTCGCTGATCATCACGGTGCCGGGGTGGACGTTGCCGTGCACCATCCCGGTGGCGTGCACCGCGGCGAGCGCGCTGGCGACGGCGTTGCCGATCGCGGTGGCCCGCGCCGGGTCCAGCGGACCATCGGCGGCCAGGTCGCGCAACGACTGCCCGTCCACCCACTCACGGACCACGTACGCCCGCTCGGCCTCGTCGATCGCGTCGTAGACGCCGACCAGGTTGGGGTGGATGACGCGGCTGGCCGCGACAGCGGCCTGGAGCATCTCGGTGGCGGAGTCGCCACCCGGGTAGCGCAGCACCACCGCGACGGGGCGGCGCAGGATGACGTCGACTCCCCGCCATACCAGCCGACCCGCGCTGTCGTTGTTGATGTGCTCGACCAGCTCGTAACGCTCGGCGAGGATTTCACCGGCCGTGGGAGCACCGAAGGTCATGACCGGAGGAGCGCTCTCGTCCGCCTCCTGACCCTCGCCGACCTGGGTCACCCGTCCTCCCTCGGTGATCGTGTCGATCGATGGACCCGCACTGCTGGGCATGTGGCTTCCCGCTCTGCCGTCGAAGGAACCGGCCAACCGGTGTCGACGCGCAGCGTCGGCGCCTGCCGTACCCGTCGAGAGCGACCTTACCCGGGTTGCCCGTCTCCCCGACATGTCATCTTCTTGCCGTACCCGGCGGGGTGCCGGGAGTCGGGGAAGTCGTCCGGTTACGACCGTTGTCAGCCACGTTGCTGGCACATGTACTAGCCAATCTACGGCTTCACCGCAAGTGACCGACGCCGGGGCCGGGCCTGGCGTGGTGACCTCGCCAACCGCCTGTTCCCGCCGATCGGGCGACCACGCTCAGCCGTACGGTTGGTTATCCACAGGTCGATCCGGTTGTTGACCGGCGAATCGCGGAGTTATCCACAGGTGCATCCCCAGCCTGGTGATCCGTGGTCACGTTCCGTGTGGCTACGACTTTCGGTGCCCGGATCCTTGCGGTCAGCGACCGAGGCGGCGGCGGACCATGCCGACCACCTCGGTGATCTCCCCGATCCGCAGCACCATGGCGAGACCGAGGTACGTCCCACCGATCACCGCGCCACCGATCACGAGCTGGACGATGGCCTCCAGACGGGTCGGCGTGTCGTCGCCAGGCAACAGCTTGACCACGAGCAGGCCGACCAGCCCCGCGCCGAGTGACGCGACCAGGACCCGACCGCCGGTACGCATGATCTCCCCGAGGCCGATGCGCCCGACCCGGGGGCGCAGCAGCCAGGCGGAGCCGACCGCCGCCGCCAGGTAGGAGACCGCGTTGCCGATCATCATCCCGGCGCCGGCGAAGCTGGCGGAGAACGCCACGAAGAGCACGATCTGCACGCCGATCCGCAGCGCCACCACCGGAATGTTGATCAGCGCGGGGGTGCGGGTGTCCGGCAGGGCGTAGAAGGCGAAGGTGAAGAGCTGGCTCACCGCGAACGGAACCAGCGCCAGCGCGGCGGCGAGCAGCACGACGGAGGTGGCGGTGGCGTTGTTTTCGTTGAACGCGCCGAACCGGAACAGCGTGAACGCGATCGGAGTGGCGAGGACGGCGTAGCAGACCGCGATCGGGGCGAGCACCGCCGTGACCGTGCGGGTGCCGCGCGACAGGTCGGCGGCGACGTCGGCGTACCGGCCGTCGGCGGCGGCGGCGCTCATCCGGGGCATCAGCGCGGTGATGATCGAGACGGCGATGATCCCGTGTGCGGTCATCAGCAGCAGGAAGACGTTGTTGTAGATCAGCGGGCCGGCGGCGTTCTCCTTGCCGGCCCGGTTCAGCAGGTTGAACAGCACGATGAGGCCGACCTGGCTCACGGCGACGTAGCAGATCATCCACGCCCCGAGTCGGCCCAGCTCGCGTAGGCCGAGCGCGCGGAAGTCGAAGCGCAGCTTCCAGCGGAAGCCGACCTTGCGCAGCGCCGGCAGCAGACCCGCCGCCTGGACCGCGACGCCGAGAAGGGTGCCGCCGCCGATCAGCAGGATCCGCCCGGTGGTCATCTCCTCCGGGCGGACGATCTCCGCGCCGAACACGGCGATGTAGAGACCCGCCGTCCCGATCACCACGAGGTTGTTCAGGATCGGCGCCCACATCGGCGCGGCGAAGTGCCCCCGGGTGTTGAGCACCGCGCTGATCAGCGCGCTCAGTCCGGAGAAGAAGATCATCGGCAGCATGAGACGGGCCAGCCCAGTGACCAGCTGCGAATAATCGCCACTCGCCGGGCCGCTGCCGTAGAGCCACGTCAGCGTCGAGGCGAAGGCGACCGCGAGCAGCGCCGCGACGCCGAGGGCGAGCACCGCCAGGGTGAGCAGCCGTTGGGCGTACGCCTGGCCGCCGTCGACGTCGACCTTGCGGCGACGCACCAGCACCGGAATCAACACGCTGGTGAGCACGCCGCCGAGCAGGAACTCGTAGACCATCCCGGGCAGGATCTGCGCGGTGGTGTACGCGTCACCGACCAGCGCGCCGCCGAGCGCCGCCGCGATGACCAGGTTGCGCAGGAAGCCCGTACCCCGGCTGACCAGGCTGCCGACCGCCATCACCGCGCTGTTGGTCGCGGCGCTCGCCTCGCCCACCTGCTCCTGCGGTGGGGCGGTCGACTCCATGGCCGGCTGGTTCAGTGGCTCGGCCGAAATGAACGTGGCGCCGTCGGAGGGGCGGACGTTGGCTCCCGCACCGCCGTCCTGCGCGGCGTTCGCGCTGCGGTAGAGCCCGCCGCTCATCTCCAGCCTCCCAGGGGTACGTCGAGCCGGGCGCCGACCCGCACGTCACAGACCATAGTCAACCCCTGCCCGATACCCGCGCCCGGCGGATCGGATCACACCCCGGCCCGATAAGCTGGCGATCCCATGTCCGAAGCCTCCGCTCCTCACGCCGCCGACCGCCGCGAACTCACCGCCGCGCAGCGCAACGCCGTCGCCGAACTACTCCGGGTCTCTCCGGTCGCCGACGAGTTGGGCCGCCGCTTCGTCCGCGCTGGTCACGAGCTGCACCTGGTGGGCGGTTCGGTGCGGGACGCCCTGCTCGGCCGGCTCGGTGACGACCTGGATTTCTGCACCGACGCCCACCCCGACGAGACGCTGCGGATCATCAAGGGCTGGGCCGAGTCGATCTGGGAGACCGGCCGGGAGTTCGGCACCATCGGCGCTCAGCGCGACGGCCTCCGGCTGGAGATCACCACCTTCCGCGCCGAGTCGTACGACCAGGTCAGCCGCAACCCGGTGGTGGTGTACGGCACCAGCCTCGACGAGGACCTGAAGCGGCGTGACTTCACCATCAACGCGATGGCCGTCAGCCTCCCGGAGCACCGCTTCACCGACCCGCACGGTGGGCTGGACGATCTCTCAGCCAAGGTCATCCGTACGCCGAGCACCCCGCGTGAGTCGTTCGGCGACGACCCCCTGCGGATGCTGCGGGCGGCCCGGTTCGCCGCCCAACTGCGCTTCGCCGTGCACCCGGACGTGCACGCGGCGATGACCGAGATGGCCGCCGACCTGGACCGGATCACGGCCGAGCGGGTGCGGGACGAGTTCACCAAGCTGCTCTGCGGCGCCGACCCGATCACCGGGCTGCGGCTGCTGGTCGACACCGGGCTGGCCGAGCGGTTCCTGCCGGAGCTGACCGGCCTGAAGCTGGAGATCGACGAGCACGCCCAGCACAAGGACGTCTACGAGCACACGCTGACGGTCGTCGAGAACGCGGTCTCCTTCGAGGAGGACGGCTGCGACTTCATCCTGCGGATGGCCGCCCTCATGCACGACGTGGGCAAGCCGGCGACCAAGTCCGTCGGGCCCGACGGCCGGGTCAGCTTCCACCACCACGAGGTGGTGGGCGCGCGGCTGACCAAGGCCCGGATGAAGGCCCTGCGCTACCCCAAGGAGATCACCGCGAAGGTGACCGCGCTGGTGGCGCTGCACCTGCGTTTCTACGGGTACGGGCGGGGCGAGTGGACCGACTCGGCGGTGCGCCGCTACGTCGCCGACGCCGGTGACCTGCTGCCCCGGCTGCACAAGCTGACCCGCTCCGACTGCACCACCCGCAACCGGCGCAAGGCCGCCCAGCTCGCCGCCGACTACGACGCGTTGGAAGACCGGATCGCCCGGATCGCCGCCGAGGAGGACCTGGCCCGGGTCCGCCCCGACCTGGACGGCAACGCGATCATGGAGCTGCTCGGCGTACCGCCGGGGCCGGTCGTGGGGCGGGCCTGGAAGCACCTCAAGGAACAGCGCCTGGAGCACGGCCCGCTGGACCGCGACGCCGCCGAGGCCGAGCTGCTGCGCTGGGCCCGCGCCGAAGGCCTGATCCCCTGACGTTGGCTGGCGCGGCCGGGGCGTCGCTCCCGGAGTGAGAGCGACGCCCCGATCGGCGTTACCTACTAGCGCGTCTCGACGGCCGTTCCGTCCACGGACGGGCTCTTGCCCGCGGGGGTGCCGTTGCCGCTGGGCGTGGACGCCGAGCCCAGCCGCGCCAGCAGGCCGGCCAGGTCGATGCCGGTCAGGTCGCTGCCGAGCTGCAGTCCCTGGGCGACGTTGCCGGCCACCGACTTCGTCAGCGACGACGCGCCGTCGGTGGAGATGACGGTCATCTTGTCGATCGCCCCGATCGGAGCGCTCGCCGCCTCGACCACCTGCGGCAGCACCTTGACCAGGAGGTCCAGCACCGCGGCCTCGCCGTACGCCGCGAACGCCTCGGCCTTGCGGGCCATCGCGTCGGCCTCGGCCTGTCCTCGGGCCAGGATGGCCGCCGCCTCGGCCGTGCCCTCCCGCTCGACCGCCTCGGCGATCGCGGAGCGCCGCCGCTGCTCGGCCTCACCCTCCTTGGCGCCCTCGATCGCGTTCGCCTCGGCCAGCGCGGCCCGCCGGGCCCGCTCGCCCTCACCGGTGAGCCGTGCCTGCTCGGCGGATGCCTGCGCGGCGGCGATGACCGCCTGTCGCTGCGCGTCGGCGCTCAGCACCGCAGCGTTGCGGGCCGCCTCGGCCTCCTGCTCCACCTTGTACCGGGCGGCGTCGGCCGGCTTGCGCACCTCGGTGTCCAGCTGACGCTGCTTGAGTTCGGCGTTGCGCTCCGCCACCTTCTGCTGCTCGGAGAGGATCGCCTGGTCCCGCTCCGCCTGGGCGAGCGGCCCGGCCGCGGCCGACTTGGCCTTCGCCGCGTCGATCTCCGCCTGGATGCCGGCCTGCTTGAGGGCCAGGTTCCGGTTCGCCTCGGCGATGGCCTCCTCGGCGAGCAGTCGCTCCTGCTCGGCCTGCTGCCGGGCCCGCGCCTCGGCGATCGCCGCGTCCTTGAGCACCCGGGCCGCCTCGGGTCGCCCCAGATCCTGCAGGTACGAGCCCTCGGCGAGGATGTCCTGGAGTTGGAAGGTGTCGAGCACCAGACCCTGGTTGGTCATCGAGTGCTCGGCCTCCTCGGCCACGGCGCTGGCGAAGGCCGCCCGGTCCCGGATGACCTCCTCGACGGTGAGCCGGCCGACGATCGAACGCAGCGCGCCGGCCAGCACCTCCCGGGTGAAGTTGTCGATCTCGTCCTGCTGGTGCAGGAACCGCTGGGCGGCCGCGCGGATCGCGTCCTCGGTGCCGCCGACCTTGACGATCGCCACGCCGTGCAGGTCGGCGCGGATGCCCTGCTTGCTGACCGCGCCCCGGATGCCGACGTCGATCCGCCGGCTGGACAGGTCGAGCGACTGGAGCTTCTGCACCACCGGGAGCACGAAGACCGAGGCGCCCAGCACCACCTTCTGCCCGGAATTGTCGGTCGACCGGGCACCGTCGGCGGTCTGCGTGGTGCGGCCCTTGCGGCCGGTGACGATGAACGCCTCGTTCGGCCCGGCCACCTTGATCCGGGACAGAACGAAGAACACCAGGACGAGCGCGAGGAGAACCGCGCCGCCGACAGCTATCAACAGGGGCATGGAGGGGAAGTCCCGTCTGCGAGGAGGAAATCAGTAGGTTTCGACGTGCACGCTGGTCTCGCTGAGCGCCTGTACGACGAAGATCTGAGCGCCGACCGGGATCGGCTGGTCGGCGCGGGCGTTGAGCTTGACCGGCTGGCCGGCCACGCGTACCCGCACCTCGCCGTACCCGTTCACCGGCACCGGGGTCACCACCAGGCCGAGCGCGCCGACCAGGTCGTCCCGGGTGGGGGTGGGGTCGGTGCGCATGTTGCGCGCCGCCCGACTGAGCCGCGACGCCAACCACGCCGTGGGCACGGCCGCGAGCAGGCCGCCGGCCGCCGCACCCGCGATCAGCGCGGGGGTACGCGCGCCGAGCAGCTCGTTGACGATCGCCCCGCCGAAGCCGAACGCTCCGGCGAAGCCGGCGACCGTCTCGGTGGAGATCGGCCCGTCCACGTCGGCGTGCCCGAAGTGCAGCAGCTCGCTGCCGAGCAGGGCGAGTGCCAGCACCCCGACACCCGCCCCACCGATGATCAGAAAGATGAGCGTCCCCGTGGCCACGACCCGCACGGTATCGACGTGATGCAAGGTTCAACAGTCACCAAGGCGCGATGATGAGCTACCGATGCGGGTCGCTGCCGCCGCGGTCCGGCGGCTGAGGAGTGGCTTTCGGCTCGACGCTGGTAGCCGGGCCGGCGAAGGGGTCCGCGACAGGGACAATGGGTCGATGCGCTGGACCGTGCTCGACTCACCGATCGGCGAGTTCTCCGTGGCCACCGACGGCACGGGTGTCCGCGGAGCCCACTTCGGCCGCGTCGAGGGGGCGGCCGACGAGCCCGACGACGCGCTGTCCCGGCAGACCGTCGCCGAACTGAGGGCGTACTTCGCCGGCGAGCTGAGCGCGTTCACCGTGCCCGTGTCGCCTCCGCGCGGCTCCGAGTTCGAGCGGGCGGTGTGGCGGGAGATGACGCGCATCCCGTACGGCGAGACGTTGACCTACGGCGAGGTGGCGCGGCTGGTCGGGGATCCCGGGGCGGCGCGGGCGGTGGGGGTGGCCTGCAACCGCAACCCGATCCCGGTGATCGTGCCCTGTCACCGGATCGTCGGCGCGGGCGGCAAGCTGGTCGGCTTCGGCGGGGGCCTGCCGCGCAAGGTCAAGCTGTTGGAGCTGGAGGCGAGCGTCGCGCTGCGGCACGCCTGGTCCTGAGCCCGTATGTGACGGTGGGCGGAACGCGGCGAGGGCCGGGTCCCTGACGGACCCGGCCCTCGGCCGTGCTGATGCTCAGCGGGTCAGCGCTCGGCCTCGCCAGCGATGAACTCCTCCACGGCCTGGTGGGCGTCGTGGTCGGCGTACTGCACCGGCGGGGACTTCATGAAGTACGACGAGGCCGACAGGATCGGGCCGCCGATCTTGCGGTCCAGGGCGATCTTCGCGGCGCGGACCGCGTCGATGATGACGCCGGCCGAGTTCGGAGAATCCCACACCTCGAGCTTGAGCTCGGCGTTGAGCGGGGTGTCGCCGAACGAGCGACCCTCCAGGCGGATGTACGCCCACTTGCGGTCGTCCAGCCACGGCACGTGGTCCGACGGGCCGATGTGCACGTCGCTCTTGCTCATCTCGTGCGGGATCTGCGAGGTGACCGACTGCGTCTTCGAGATCTTCTTCGAGACCAGGCGGGTGCGCTCCAGCATGTTCATGAAGTCCATGTTGCCGCCGAAGTTGAGCTGGTACGTGCGCAGCAGCTCGACGCCGCGGTCCTCGAAGAGCTTCGCGAGGGCGCGGTGCACGATGGTGGCGCCGACCTGGCTCTTGATGTCGTCACCGACGATCGGCAGGCCCGCGTCGGTGAACTTCTGGGCCCACTCCGGGTCGGAGGCGATGAAGACCGGCAGGGCGTTGACGAACGCGCAGCCGGCGTCGATCGCGGCCTGGGCGTAGAACTTGGCGGCCTGCTCGGAGCCGACCGGGAGGTAGCAGACGACGACGTCGACCTGCGCGTCGCGCAGCGCCTGCGTCACGTCGACGGGGGCGGCGTCGGACTCCTCGATGATCTCGCGGTAGTACTGGCCCAGACCGTCGAAGGTCGGACCGCGCTGCACGGACACGCCGGTCGGCGGCACGTCGCAGAGCTTGATGGTGTTGTTCTCGCTGGCGACGATCGCCTCCGCGAGGTCCATGCCCACCTTCTTGGCGTCCACGTCGAATGCCGCGACGAACTCCACGGCGTTGACGTGGTAGTCGCCGAAGGCGACATGCATGAGACCCGGGACGCGGTCGTTCGGGTCGGCGTTCCGGTAGTACTCGACGCCCTGAACCAGGGACGAGGCGCAGTTACCCACACCGACGATGGCGACGCGGACGGAGCCCATAGCGTCTGCCTCCTTCTTTTCTGTCACGGCCGCTCTTTCCTGGTCTCTCCAGGTGGAGGCGGGCTGTTGTCTTCTCGTCGGCCACCGGCCGTCCCGTGCGGGACCGTCGGGGCTCGGCCGGAGCGCTCGTTGGCTATGAGCTCCTCCAGCCAGCGGACCTCACGCTCACAGGCGTCCAGGCCGTGGCGCTGCAGTTCCAGGGTGTAAGCGTCGAGGCGCTCGGCCGCCCGGCCCAGCACGTCGCGAAGCCCTTCGCGACGTTCCTCGATCTTGCGGCGGCGACCCTCCAGAATGCGCAGGCGGGTCGCCTGGTCGGTCCGGGCGAAGAACGCGAAGTGCACACCGAAACCCGTGTCGTCGTAGGTCTCGGGCCCAGCCTGTGCGATCAGCTGGGCGAAGCGTTCCTTGCCCTCCGCGGTGATTTTGTAGACCACCCGACCACGTCGGCTGGTCAGCGCGGGAACCTCCTCGGCGGTGGCGGGCGTCTCGGCAGCTTCGGTGATCCATCCCGCCGCCTGCAACCTGCGCAGGGTCGGGTAGAGCGAGCCGTAGCTGATCGCCGCCCGGATCGCGCCGAGTTTGGCGGTCAGCTCCTTGCGCAGCTCATAGCCGTGCATCGGAGACTCCTGCAGGAGGCCGAGGATGGCGAATTCGAGCACGAGCCACCCTCCCTTTACCCTCCGGCGCGGAGCGGTAACCGCCGCGATGTATCGGACCGATACATCGCACGTTAGCGGGTCGCGTGGGCCAGGGCAAACCCCCGTTCCGGGGTCCCGCCGTCACGGATCGTGACCGTGGTCGCCTCGTCGGGCCGGACCGCGTACCCTTCTCCGCATGCGTACGCAGCGCCAGGTCGTCGACTACTCGCTACAGAAGCGAGCGGTGCTGCGTGAGCTCCTAACCGGCCGGGTCGGCACGTACGACGTCTGCGACGCGTCGCCGTACCTGAAGAACGCTGCCCGGTTCCACGGTGAACCGACCGACCGCCGCTGCCCCATCTGTCGCAGCGAGAACCTGACCCTCGTCCACTACATTTACGGGGACGAACTCAAGCAGTCCGCCGGACAGGCCCGGACACTGGCCGAGCTGCCCGTGCTGGCGATGACGCTACGTGAGTTCCAGGTCTTCGTGGTGGAGGTGTGCCTCGGCTGTGACTGGAACCATCTCGTCGAGCAGTACCTGCTCGGCCGGGACGGTCTCACGGGTGACGGCGACGGTGCTGGCGCTGGCGAACAGAACGCGGCGGGCGCCGAAGGCGCGGGTCGGCGGAGGCGAGAGGCGCAACGGTGATCTCAGTTGGTTCGACCGGCCCCGAGGCTGTGGACATGACCCGGGACGGCCGACCAATCGTTGGTCCGATTGGCCCGATTGATACAGCAATGACCTTGGCGAGCCGGCACCCCCGTGCCGGCGTCCCGGGTGAAGCAACTCACGGCAACCCGGTGGCGGCGCAGTCGCGCTCCACCGCGACCGGCAGGGTGTGAAGAATGAACTCGTACGGCGATCCCAGTTCTGCGCGTGGGCGGGCCCAGTACCCGGGCCCGAACGGCGACCCCGGACCGGGCGCGGACGACGCGTACCGCCGACCCGGCGGTGACTCCCGCGCGGGCGGCTGGTCCGCCTCGGAGCCTGCGGCGCCCCCCGGCCGTGCCTCGGTGACACCGCCGGCAGCGGGCGGTCGCGCGTCGGTGGGCGGTTCGGCTGCCGTGCCGCCGCGCGGCGGTGCCGCGGCCGGGTCCGCATCGGTGGGCTCGGCCACGCCGGGCCGGAGCGGCCGTGCCTCGGTGCCCGTGTCGCCGGCGCCGGGTGTGGCCGCGGGCCGTGCCGGCGCGGGCCGGGCCTCTGTTCCGGTGTCCCCGGCGCCGGGCGCGCCCGCAGGTCGGGCGCGGGTCGGCACCGCCGCCGTCGGCGCCGCCTCGGCGGGCCGGGCCAGCGTCGGTTCCGCGTCGGTGGGTGGCCGTGCCGCGGTGGCCCGGGCGAGCGTCTCGCCGGTCTCCGGCGGACCGGGCGGCCCCGGAGGCCCCGGCGGACCGAACGGTCCGGGTCGCGGTGGCCGGGGCGGTCGCGGCGCGGGTGACCCGGCGGGGGCGGCTCGGGCCAAGAAGCGCAAGCGGATGAACCTGCTGATCGCCGGGTTCGCCGTCTTCATCATGCTCGCCGGTGTCGGCGTGGTCGGGTTCACCTACTACTCGACGAACGTCGTCATGCCCAACGAGATGCCGCTGCCACTGTCCACCACCGTCTACGCCAAGGACGGCAGGACCACGCTCGCCAAGCTGGGCAGCGAGAACCGCACCTTCGTCACCATCGACCAGATCCCGGAGCACGTGCAGCACGCGGTGGCGGCAGCCGAGGACCGGAACTTCTACCGGCACTCGGGCGTCGACTACAAGGGCATCGTCCGGGCCGCGTGGAACAACGTCTCCAACGGTGACAAGCAGGGCGCCTCGACGATCACGCAGCAGTACGCCCGCAACGCGTTCGAGAACCTCAAGGACGACACGTACGGCCGGAAGGTGAAGGAGGCCATCCTCGCCTCCAAGCTGAACGACAAGTACGACAAGCCGACGATCATGCAGCACTACCTGAACGTCATCTACTTCGGACGCGGCGCGTACGGCATCGAGGCGGCGGCACAGACGTACTTCGGCAAGTCGGCGATCAAGCTGAGCCCCGCCGAGGGCGCGGTCCTGGCCGCGCTGATCAAGCAGCCGGTCGCGACCGACACCCACAGGGGTTACGACCCGGCGGTCAATCCGACCGACGCCAAGACGCGGTGGGACTACGTGATCGACGGGATGAAGAAGGAGGGCTGGCTAGACCCCGCCACCCCGATCGAATACCCGAAGGTGCTGCCACCGAAGAAGGGCGGCAACGGCTTCGGCGTCGACACCCCCCGAGGCAACGTGATCAACTACGTCCGTCAGGAGATGGACGCGATGGGCCTCTGCTCCGACAGCGGCGCGGAGGGCAAGACGAGCTGTGTCGACGCGCTGCGGGACGACGGCTACCGGATCACCACGACCATCGACCCGAAGCTCCAGACGGCCGCCGAGAACGTCGCCATGCAGTCGAAGAAGGGCTCGGAGCTCAACGACCAGCCCAAGAACCTGATGGCGGCGGTGGTATCGATCGACCCGAAGAAGGGCCGCGTGCTCGCCTACTACGGCGGTGACAGCGGTGCCGACTTCGACTACGCCGGCATGAACACCGACAAGAATGGCGACCTGACTGGTGGTCACCCGCCGGGCTCCTCGATGAAGGTCTACACCCTCGCCGCCGCGATCGAGGCCGGCATCTCCGTCAAGTCGCACTGGGACCCCACGCCGTACAAGCCCGAGGGTTCCAAGGACCCGATCGGTAACGCCGGCCGGACCAACCTCAAGTGCGGCAAGTACTGCACCCTCGAAGAGTCGACGGTCCAGTCGTACAACGTGCCCTTCTACTGGGTCGCCGACACCATCGGCGCCGACAAGGTCGTCGACATGGCCCGGAAGGCCGGCGTGACCACCATGTGGGACGTCAACCCACCGCGGGCCTACGACCTGTCGAAGAAGGAGAAGAACCCGTTCGACAACTACACCGGTTTCGGCAAGTACCCGCTCACCGTGTTCGACCACGCGAACGCGATGGCGACGTTCGCCAACGACGGCAAGTACATCAAGGCGCACTTCGTCATCAAGGTGGAGCAGCAGGACAAGGACACCGGTAAGTGGAAGGTCGTCGGCAGCGAGCGCATCAAGCCGGAGCAGCGGATCGACAAGAAAATCACCGATGAGGTGACCGGCGTCCTCAAGCAGATTCCCGCCCCCAACCATCTCTCGCTCGAAGACGGCCGTCAGGCCGCCGCCAAGACGGGCACCTGGGAGTACGACGACAAGGACAACGCCCACGCGTGGACGGTCGGCTACACCCCACAGATCGCCACCGCGGTCTGGGTGGGCAGTCGGGACCCGAAGAAGCCGCAGATCCGTCTCGCCAATGGCAAGGACATCGGTGGCTCGACGCTGCCCGGTCCTATCTGGGAGAAGTACATGAACACGGCGCTCAAGGGCCAGGAGGAGATTCCCCTGCCCACCGTCACCGGCGAGGGCGACGTCACGAAGGGCAACGGCAAGGAGGCGCCGCCACCGCCGCCGACCGTTCCGGGTCAGCCCGGCGGCCAGCCCGGTGGGCCGGGGGCACCCTGTGACCCGCTGACCAACCCGTTCTGCCCACGTACCGAGGGCAACCCCGGCGGCAACGGCCCCGGCGGCCCTGGCGGCCCCGGGAACGGCGGAAACGGCGGTGGTCTGCTGCCCGGCCTGCCACCGACCACACGGGACTGACCCGCACCACGCATGACGCCGCCGCCGGCCGGACGACTCGTCCGGCCGGCGGCGGCGTTTTGCTTTGCTCACCGTCCTGAGTAGGACGTTGATGATGACTATCCAGAACTGATGAGTGGTCGATGGGGCCGCGATGACGGCGGATGCCAGGCTGCCGTTGTCCCCTTCACCTGATCAGGAGAATCATGAAGCGACTGTTGTTCCTCCCTGGCCTCGCCTCGGCTCTCGCCCTGAGCTTCCTCGCCGGTCCCACCCCGGCCCAGGCCGCGCCGGCCCAGCCCGCGTCCGTATCCGACGTCGAGGCGGTGATCGCGGCGGGGCAGGGCACCCGGATCGACGCGGCGACGCTCGCCACGAGCGGCTGCGGATCGTCGTGCGACGGGAAGGATCCCTACTTCAAGATCTACTACAACGGCTCGAGCTACTACAAGTGCGCTGACGACGCGATCACCCAGTACAGCGTCTCGAACTCCTCCGGCAGCGTCAGCCTGCGCTACAGCCCTCGTTGTCGTACGGCTTGGGCGAAGACCGCCGCGAGCGACGTGATCTTCAAGGTGGTCAGCCGCTACACCAATGGCACGCAGCGGACGTCGATGAGCGCCTTCTACCCGTCCGAATACACGAACATGGTCAATGACGCAGGGCTGGAGGCGCAGGCCTGTTTCGACCCGACCGGCCCGGGTGAAGGCTGGACCTGCACCAGTTGGTGGTGAGTCGAGCAGATGTCCACTTGGAGGGGAACGCGCCGACCGGTGCGCTCCCCTCCAAGTGCGGATGTGCGTACAACTCAGTTGTTGAGGAACTCCAAGGCGTTGGTGAGCACCTTCAGAGACTGTGTCGTTTCAGTCAGTGCCCGGCGGAGCGCTTCAACTGCTCGGTCGGACTGAGGCGTCTCGGGATCCGGCGATGCGCCGACCAGGCGAAGGTGCATCTCCTGCACCGAGGCGCCCGGATTGATGCCCAGCTCGGTGGCGAGCCGCATCTTCAACTGGTGTAGCAGCATCAGCGCTTCACCCGTGCGAGACCTTAGATGCAGAGCCTCGGCGAGCCGGCAGTGCAGACCCTCGTGGTAGGGGTAGCGCTGGACCCAGGTGCGGAGATCGGCGGTGACGGCGCTGTGTCGGCCGCAGCTGAACTCCAGCTCCA
Organism: Micromonospora sp. NPDC005194; assembly: GCF_040608335.1. Taxonomy (NCBI): domain Bacteria; kingdom Bacillati; phylum Actinomycetota; class Actinomycetes; order Micromonosporales; family Micromonosporaceae; genus Micromonospora; species Micromonospora sp. NPDC005194. The sequence continues at coordinate 154,190 of NZ_JBEXIA010000002.1, forward strand.
CCAACGTCTCGATGGCCCTGAGTCTGGATTCCTCCCAACGGAGAGCGTCTGCGCTCAAGGCGGGCGAATCGATGCCCTCCAAGGCGGAGCCCCGCCAGAGGCCGAGGGCCGCGTTGAGGTGGCTGGCCGCGCGATCGAATTGCCCGAGTCGCTGAGCGTACTCGGCTTCGGCGCAGAGCTTGCGGAACGTGAGGCCGTCGACCTGATGCTCGCTCACTTCAAGGGAATAGCCCCGCCCGACCCGGTTGATTTGTGGGTCGTGCGTCTGCCCGAAGAGGCGCCGAAGCTTGCCGAGCCGATTTTGAACCTGCTGGCGTGCGGTGCTAGGTGGCTGCTCGCCCCATAAGACATCGATGAGCCGGTCGATCGGTACCGGTTGGTTGGCATCGATCAGAAGAGCGGCGAGAAGTCTGCGATTCCGGTCCCCACCTAGAGGTAGAACCATTAAGCCCGATTTAACGGTTAATGGCCCCAAAAACGAGATTTCCAATTGAGCCCCCGTGTTGCGTTCGGTGCTTTTGCCGTAGCAAGTTGTGACTCAGCATAGTCGGTCCTGGATGTCCGTCAAGCGTCCCTCAAGATCATCTGAGTGGAAGCTGGACGCCTGATATGGGCCTCATGCCCGAATGGCTCGGCGCGGTCCACAACCCCGTACCGAGGGGATGGATTGCCTGGGTACAGCCATCCGTCCGGTCTTCCCGCAGGGCGCTTTCGTGCTGGCGTCGACGCTGCGGCTAACGGCCGCTCGGCGGCGCGGCACGCGCTGGTCGTCCGGCGCTGCGTCGGGTGACGCCATCAGGTCGATTGGCCGAACTGTGGAGAGCTGGTGACGGCTTGATGGCCGACGGTTGGATCCTCCACTCATTCCATCGACGTTGGAGGTACAACCGTGCTGAAGAGGAATCTCGTCCGACTGGGCGCCACGCTGCTGATCTGCCTGGGGGGTGCCGTCGTCGCCCCGCAAGCCGCGATGTCGGCACCGTCGGCGAGTGACAGCTCGTCCACCACGATCAGGGCGCAGGATCTGGACCCCAGCACCGCCACGATGATCCCGGCCGCGGAGCTGGCCAGTGCCGGCTGCGGATCGACGTGCGACGGGAAGAACCCGGCCACCTACAAGATCTACTACAGTGGATGTACGTCGTGCTACCACTACTGCGCGGACGATGCGACGACTGTCGCGTCGAACACCAGCGGCATCAACCTCGAGCTGCGCTACAGTCCCCGCTGCCGCACCGCCTGGGCTCGGGTCGGGTCGGACTTCTACTACCCGACCGTCCGCAGCTACTACTCCGACGGTCGCGTCCGTACGTCGTACAGCGGTTTCGCTGACGCCTACTACACCCAGATGGTGAACGACGCCGGGCTTCTCGCGAGAGCGGAAGCCTCTGCGGGCCCCACCACCTGGTGGACGTCCAAGTACTGATTCTGCCGTTCCATCGCCGTGCGGGGTGCCGCATCGGGCTGCACTTTCGCAGCAGCCCGATGCGGCACTTACCTTATGAGCCGCCGCCGGGAACGAACGCCACGGCGTCGAACCCGATGGTCTTCTCGGTGGGTGCTGACTTGAAGGAGTCGAGCCTCACGCTGGCACCGGAGCGGAGGCTGAAGTTGCCGAGCCACACCCAGCCGCCCTTGTGGTAGTCCTGGTCCACCCGTACCTGACGGGTCCGGCCGTCGCCCGTCTGGACTTCGTAGATCGCGTCATTCACGCGAGCCCCGGTCATGGGGATGTAGGCATAGATTCCGGTCCAACCGGAGTACGACGCCGGCGGTCGCCACGTTCCGATCACCTGGAACTTGACCGACCCGCGTGCCCTGGTGAACCAGTGATGACCCCCAAAGCCGTTGTCCACCTGGTGAAGGTCGATCTTCGCCGTGTACTCGTTCGGCCATCCACTCCCGAACTCGAATTTCACCGACCCGTCATTGCGTGGTCCGACGCCGCCGCAACGCGGCATGCTGGTTCCGGATAGAACGTAGTCGACCACGATCGCGCCAGACGGCAGCTGACTGGCCGTGCACCGTGGCGGATTGTGCGTGCCATCTGCCGGCTCGGAGTAGTTGTCCGGTACGTCGTAGCGAATGCCCTCGTAACCGCAGGTCTCCTCGCAATCGCTCTTCCAGGTCACGGGTTTGTGGTACCAGCACTTCAGGTCATACTGGCCAGCGCTGTTCTTGTGTAGGCAGGGCCCCGGCTTCTCGCCCTCCAAACCCGGCTCGTTCGGTTGCACCCGCTGGAGCTGGTCACAATTGTTGGTGGAATCGCAGAACGTCCAGATCTGGGGCTTGGCCTCAGAGCGCCGCAGCCGCGCCTCGATCGGTTCGCCGTTCCAGTACGCCGTGCGAAAACCAACCCCGTCGTCGCCGGTATCGATCGACTGAGCAGCCCACCCGATGACCTTCTCCTGGTAGGGCCAGTCCTGTGGATGTGCCGCGTCGCTGAACACCGGCACGTTGTCGTCTGGGTCGAGCGGGTTCCGCACGTCCAGGAACGGGTGTCGCGTCGGGTCGTACCGCGGGTTGATGGGGTTGTTCCCCCAACCCACTCCCCAGGGTGAGCCATCACCCTTGTCCGGGTAGAAACCACTGTTGTACGCCCAGGCAGCGAAGAACCAGTTCTCGATCCGGGTCGGGTCGGCGTTGTTGATCCTCAGTCCTGCGTTGTACGTCTGGTTCCACTTGTCCTGCAGGATCTGCAAGCCCGCGGAAATGTTCGCCGCGTAGTCGAGTGCAATTGCCCGCTGGTGGGTGGCCGGTCTGGCGGTCTCGCCCGGCTTCTCCTTTCCGGCCTTGCGCATACCGTCGGTCACCTGGCTGACGCCGTAGCCGCAGTCGGCCTCGTCCCAGTGGATCCGCCAGTCATCGCTGGTGTCGGAGTCGTAGTAGCGGCGGCCGTAGTAGTTGCCGATCAGCGGGTTGCCATACTCGCCGGACTCCGTCTGGGACGCCTGCCACAGGTTGGATTCCTGAGCCAGGATGCCGAGCATGACCTGGGCAGCAACATGGCCGCCGCCGGCAAGCGCGCGGGGCGGGAACATCCCCTGGGGCGAGTAGGCCGGCAGGCCGAAGCCCCGGTAGTTGGCGGGACGGCTCTGGGTCAACGCCCCGAAGATGCCGTAGTCGACGGCCCACTCGATCTGACGAGGGCGCGGATGGTAGGCGAGTGTGGCGATGTCGTTGCGCGGCACCGAACACCACGGGTCCGGGTCCTGTGGCGTGTACGGCTCCAGCACGTCATCGGCCGCGCTGGGCCCCATCGATCTGCCACTCGACGACGGTCGGGACGCGCCGATGGCCGGACTGTCCGACGTGGGGGCCGTCTCCACAGGGTTCACCTGAAAGGCGACCTCACGGCCGGACTTCATGACGCGGGCACCCAGCCGGAGAGATGCCCGGGTGCCGACTGACACTGTGGACCCGGGCAGGCTCTCCTTTGCCGTCATCGTCCGCTCGAAGGCCAGGTCACCGTTTGTGGAGATCTCTGCCTGAACTGGCACGCTCAGTCGGCGCACCGCCGCTGGTAGCGGTTTCACCGTCTTCGGAGTGCCCGTCAGGAATACCCGACCGCTGTCGCCGCGCTCCAGGCCGAATGTGCCGATCGGACCCTCGGCGAGAGTGGTGACCCTGCTGTCGATCTGCCGACGTGCTCGCATGGCGGTTCCATCCGCCTCCAGGAAGTTGAGCCCGCCGTCTTTGTCTGCTCGGATCGCGAACGGCACGCCTCGGCTCTTCGTCACCATCCGCACCCGGCCCGCAGTGTCGACTGCGGCGAGCCTGTCGCTCAGTCCGCCGACGAAGCCGTCCCGCGTCGACACCGCCGAGGTGAACTGGCCGTTGATCTTGACCTTGGACCCCAGCGTGCCGCGTTCGGCGTCAAGCCGCAGCAGTTGGGTGCCGGGCAACCCTTCGTCGCCCTCTTGCGTCAGTGCAGCCGACTCACCCGCACCGCAGCCCGGATTGAAATACGCGAGGCTCGTCGTGACCGGAAGTTTGGTGACCTTTCCGGTCTGCAGATCGACGACAGCTGTGAAACCGCCCCGCCCGCTCAACTCGGTCTTGTTGGTGAAGCTGCGTGGGGCGTAGACGACGACCGCGCGGCGCCCGGACGACGTGACGCAGGCATTGCCGATCCACCGGTCGGTGTCGAAGCCACCCTCACGCAGCGTCGCAACGGTACGCCACGCATAGCCGTCGGCGGCATCCGCCACCAGCACATGAAGGCCCTCGGCGTCGCCCGCCGTGGTCCATGCCCGGTCCGTTGAAGTGCGCCACGACGCGCCCAGCAACTTGTCCCGATCGGCGCTGGGAACCGCTTCGGCCGGCACACCGGCTCCGGCCTTCGGTTCTGTCTCCGGTCGGGCCTGTGCCGCCGGAACCTGCACCAGAGTGAGGCCCACCGCACCCGCAGTCATCAGCGCCAACCGCAGGAAGGTCCCCCTCCTGATGGGGTCAACTGTCATGCCAGTCTCCTTCATCGTCGGTCGTTGCGGACGGTCAGTTCGGTCATGTTGGGGTACGCAGCCGCAATCTTGTCGACACCCACCATGTCGTAGTTGAATGGGTTCTCGTCACGCCCACTGTGAATCCGCACGATGATCCCCTTGATCAGAATTCCGGACTCGGGTCCTTCCCTGGGTATGGTGTAGACGGCTCCACCCATGTCTCCATCGCCGAACGCGATGGAGCTGCACCCGATCGAATCGAAATCCTTGTAGAACGGGAAACCATTACATGGGCTTCCATCTTTCAGGATGTACGTGCGGCGATCAGGCCACAGGGTGCCGGGCTCGTTGATGTCGGCCTTGATCACCGATACACCCCTGGTCTCCTCCAGTTCTCCCTGGTAACTCTCAATCCATACGGTGTTGCTGCCGACGAACTCGGTCATCTCCACCCCGCAGAAGGTGCCGGTTTCGGCGCCCGAAACACAAACCTGTTGGCCGGCGATCGGCGACTCCCAGGCATCGATCTGCCAACCGTCCTGCGTCCAGCCGGTGCCGTCATAAACAGCCGGATCGGCACCACCCTTCGGCTTGGTCAAGGTGACGCCGCGGATTGGCTTATGCCAGGCTGCGTTGACGCCCGCCGTCTCGTTCACCACGTCCCCGCTGGGGTCGACGTAGGTCTGACCGGGAGTACCACAACTCGCCGGGCCGACCATCAGTTCGGTGTTCGTGGCGTCGTCCAGAATCGGGACGCCTGAGGTGCAGTGCCATTTCGTGTCGGCATCGACAACCTCGCCGGAATCAAGTCGAACACTCCAACCGCCATTGCCGCGGTTAGTGCTCGAGTTGATGATGTGTGCGCCTCCCCATGCCGGCGTCGTGTCATCCTGGCGGCTCGGACTGGGCCAGGTGACTGCGGCGGCAGCAACTCCAGCAGAGGTGCTGCGGCCATCTGACGTTCCGGTCCTCCCGCCGAGCGCGGGCAGATCCGGCTCGCGCCGCACCGTGACCGGCACGCCGACGTCCGGCAGCTGGAGAGAAGATTTGGCACCGCTCGACAGGGTGGCCGTAATTCCGTCGCCCCGCACGGTGTAGGCGACAGACCGTATCGACCGGTTGCCGCTGGCCCTGATCTTCTCGGCAGCTCGAGCGAGTTCGTGGGCCGCGTAGCGGGCGGGCTCCACCTTCACCGGAACGCGCGCACCCTCCTGATCAAGCACGCGGCGCACGTCCGCCGGGACTTTGCCCCTCCAATAGACAGTCACTGTTCCTTGCCGAAGCGCCACTCCCGCGAAGCCTGACTGCCTCGCCTCGCCGGCAGTGCGGATACGTACCGCCGCTGCGGCCAGCGGTGCCTCGGCGGCCATCCGCGCGCGTTGTGCCGGCGTCGCGCCCTGGGTGTCAGCCGAGAACAGCTTGTCCGCGGCCGCAGGCGTCCGTGACGCCCTGCCCGGCTTGTCGGTACTTCCCGCTGCCTCCGCTGACACTGGCAGTACGGCGAGTGCTGCACTGGCCACGCCGGCGGTGACCAGCCACCCCATGGTTCTTACCGAACCCTTCAATCCGATCCCCTCACCGTGATGACGGGCTCGCAGGGCTCAAACGAGTCGATGCTGTGGCCCGATTGGCGCGAAGTCTGTCCGGCTGTCTCATCAATCGATCACAGCTCGGACAGTCCGAGCGCGGGGAGCAGGTCAGGGTGCGGGCGGCGGCCGGCGGGTCTCAGGCCCTGATCGCGCTGGGTTGCCACCTGAATGGACGGCTCGGGACACATGACGTACTACTGCGAGTACGGCAGGATGCCTCTCTATGAGCACCCAGTCGACGCCCGGCATCGACGACGCCGGAACCACCGACCACCCGTCCCGCTCCGATGGGTTCGTCCGCGGCCTCTCCGGCGCGATCGGCGGTCCGCTGGGCGACCACGCGACGGCCCTGGATCGGCCGGCCGGGCAGGAACGCCGGTTCTGGACCGCCGTCCGGATCGTCCTGGCGCTTGCCTGCCTCACGCTCGCGCTGCACTGGGTGCAGAAATCCCCGTGCCAGGACGGCGCCTGGCAGAAGAACGTCCAGTACACCCGGTTCTGCTACACGGACGTGCTCGCCCTCTACTACGCCGAGGGTCTCAACGAGGGCAAGGTGCCCTACCGGGACCACCCGGTGGAGTACCCGGTGCTGACCGGCTACTTCATGGGGGCGCTGGGTCTGCCGGTGCACGCCATCGGCGACGGCGACCCGAGCATCAACCAGGGTCAGTGGTTCTACAACCTCAACGCGCTCGTGCTCGGTGCGCTCGCCGTGGCCACCGTGGCGGTGATCCTGGCGTTGCGCCGCCGACGACCCTGGGACGCCGCGTTGTTCGCGCTCGCCCCGGCGCTGGTGCTCACCGCCACCGTCAACTGGGACCTGCTCGCCATCGGACTGGCGGCGTTCGGTCTGCTGGCCTGGGCCCGACGACGACCAGCGGTGGCCGGCGTACTGCTGGGCCTGGCCGGCGCGGCGAAACTCTGGCCGCTGTTCCTGCTGGGGCCGATCCTCATCCTGGCGCTGCGGGCCAACCGGCTCCGCGCCGCGCTCACCGCGCTCGGCGCGGCGGTGGTGGCCGTGGTGCTGGTGAACCTGCCCGCCTACCGGGCCAACCCCGACAACTGGGGTCGGTTCTTCGAGCTGAACACCACCCGGCCGATCGACTGGGGGACGCTCTGGTACATCGGGCGCTACCTCGACGGCAAGGTCGGCAACGACCCCGGCCAGCAGGGCCCGTTCGAATGGTTGAACACCAACATCCCCGTCCTCAACACCATCTCGTACGCCCTGTTCGGGCTGGCCTGCCTCGGCGTGGCCGTGCTGGCGCTGCGGGCGCCGCGCCGGCCGCGGCTCGCCCAGCTCGCCTTCCTGGTGGTCGCCGCGTTCCTCATCTTCAGCAAGGTCTGGTCCCAGCAGTTCGTGCTCTGGATGCTGCCGCTGGTGGTGCTGGCCCGCCCGAAGTGGGGTGCCTTCCTGGCCTGGCAGCTCGCCGAGGTCTGCTACTTCGTGGCCTTCTACGGTGAGCTGCTCGGCGCGGCGACCAGCCGTCCGGTCTTCCCGGAGGGCGTGTTCGTGCTGGCCTCGACGCTGCGGCTGGCGACCGTGGTGACCCTGTGCGTGCTGGTCATCCGGGAGATCCTGCACCCCGAGCAGGACGCGGTACGGACCACCTATGCCGACGACCCGGACGGCGGCGTGCTCGACGGCGCACCCGACGCCGGCTGGATCGACCGCTTCCGCCTACGCTCCAGCACCCCGACGACTGTCACCGAGGGGGACGTGCGGGTCTGACGCTGTGGCTTGTGCGTGCCGTACCGCGCTGGGATGCGGCACCTCCGTTACGTGCCGCCGCCGGGAGCGAATGGCACGGCGTCGGTTCCGACGGTGAGCACCTGCTCGCCTGACCGGAGCCGTACCGGAGGAGCGATCACTTCCGTAGGCCGACCGTCGTGTCCGCCTGGCCGAGTGTCCGGTCGAGGCCGGTGTCACAATCGGTGTCTGACATCGTCACCTCGGGCTCTGCACTCCGGGCGCCGCTGAACCGTACACAGAGCCGCACCGTCACCTCGGCGGGCGCGAGCCCTCCGGCGTTGCCGGTGCCGTCAAAGGCTACGTCCAGCCAGATCCGATCACCCGGCTCAGACCGGCGATCGAAGACGAACCCGTTGCGCTCCCCGCTTTCCACCAACTCGGCGATCGCACCGAGCAGCGCCTCCTGGCGCGGGGCCGACGGGTCGGCCAGCGCGTTCGCCATCGCCTGCCGGGACCGTTCCGCCTTGTCGCGGACCACAGCCGTGGCCTTATCCGTGGCCTCCTGCTCCTGGTCAGGGGCACCGCAGCCGAGGCTCGACGCGGCCAGGGCCGTGCCCGCGAGAAGGCCGAGCAGCCTTCTCGCGGGCACGGATGATGAAGGTCTGGTCAAAGCCCCATCTTTTCCTGCGTGACGTCGTTCATCACCTGAGCGTAGATACCGGCGCCACTGATCTTCGGGTGGAACGACTGCTGTGACACCCCGTAGACGTTCCACGAGTCCGGTATCGGGCTCTTGAGCGGTCCTTCCTCACCGGCGGTGAGGTCCTTGATGACACCGTTCACCGTTTCCGGTGAACCGCAGATGCCCTTGCCTGAGAAGCGCTGGATCGGGTTGCCAAACCACACCTGGACCCCCTCGGCCCTGACCTCGTTGACCGCCTCCTCCATCTTCGTCGCGAGGAGTTCGGCTGTGGAGTTGAGCCAGGGCAGTTCGGCGGCGCCGATACCGAGGACGCAATACCCTTCGACCAGCTTGGGATAGCCCATCAGCAGGATCTTGGCCGATGGCGCCTTCTTGTGGATCTCTCTGAGCACGATCTTGAGTGATTCCTTGACCGGCCCTTCGATGCGCTTTCTGGTGGCCGTGCTCACCGGCTCGGTGTCGCCCTTCAACGTGCTGTCCTGGCAGAGTTGGAGGCCGGACCCGTAGATGCATTCCTGGATCACCTTGCTGAACTCGGAGTCATTACCCCCGATAGACAGGGTGACCAGGGTGGTGTTCTCATCGAGGAAACCCTTGTCCAGTTGGGACACCTCGCCGTACGAGCCGCTGCCCGTCTTGTTGAACGCGTTCGCCGGCGGTGACTGCCCGGCGGGGACGGTACGGAAGGGCAGCAGGTTGTGAGTCCGGGCGCCCGAGCAGGCGTGGAACTGGTAATCCATCTGCGGATCCCAGGAATCGGCCCGGCTGCCGATCGATGCCGAGTTGTCCGACAGCACCGCCTGCCGTGACCAGGAGTACTTGGAGCGGTGGCAGTCGTTTTGGAACAGCGCGACATCGCCGTTGACTTGCTTGAAATCGGTCTCGCGGTAGTAGTCGGCACCACGGTTCTCCGAGGCTCCCTCGCCGGAGGAGTACGAGTCCCCGAGTGCCACCACCTGGTGACGCGGCTTCGCGTTCAGCTTCTGCACCGCGATCGCGTCCCACGCCACGTCCTCCACCCCGGTGCCGTCCTGGGTGTCGGTCGACAGCCGGACGCGGGGAGTGCCGGCGAATTTGAAGACACCCAGGGACACCCAGCGGTGCTCCTGGGTGCGTTGCAGCAGGACCCGCTTCTTGCCCTTGTCGAAGCCCTGTCCGAGGTCTACCTCGTACTCGGCCTGCCGGGTGTGCGCGCCCTGGTCGGGCATGTGCACCATCACCCGGGCCCAGCCCTGGAGTTGCTGGCTCAGCGACCACGTCCCGGACACCCGCAACTTGCCCCCCAGGTCATCGGGCCGGCGGGTGTGCGCGAACCAGAAGTGCCCCCCGAATCCGCCACCGATCTGGTGAAAATCGACCTTGGATGGGTAGTGGCCGGTGCTGTCTGCGGCGAAGTCCAGATTGAAGGTTCCGGCGTTCGTCCAGGGCCGTCCGCAGCCCGGCCGGACCGACGGGGTGCCGTCGACGACGTTGTCGATGACAAGAGCGCCGCTCGGCAAGCCCGACAGGCTGCAGTTTGGTGCGTAGCTGGTGGCATCCTCCTGGTAGGCGTACCCGGGATCGAATCGGAGCACCTCATTGCCGGCCTCGAAGCCCTCCTTCCACTTCACCGGCCGGTTGTACCAACATCTCAGGTCATACAGGCCTGCGGAGTTCTTGTGGGCGCAGGGGCCTGCGGCTTCGCCCACCACGTCCGGATCATTCGGAAGGTGCAACTCCCCTGGGTGGCAGTCGTTCGAGTCGTCGCAGAACTGATCGATCGGCGGCTTGACGGTGATCCGTTGCCGAGTGTCGTTCCACCAAGCGGCACGGAAGCCCGAGACCAACTGATCTGGGCCCTCCAGCAACTCCGGCGGGTGGCCGGCAAAACCGAGCACCTTCTCCTGGTACGGCCAGAACTGCGGGTTCGCCGCGTCGGCGTACGTGTACTCCAGGAAGGGCTCGCGGTCCGCCCGGAACCTCGGGTTGATCGGGTTGTTGCCCCAACCGACGCCCCACGGGGATCCGTCGCCCAGGTCCGGGTGGAAGCCACTGTTGTACGCCCAGAGAGCGAAGAACCAGTGCTCAAGCCCGCCGGCATCCCCGCTGTTGACGATCAACCCGGCATTTCGGGTCTGGTTCCACTTCGACTGCAAAATCTGCAGCCCGGCAGCGATGTTCGCGGCGAAATCCAGAGCGATGGCGCGTTGCTTGTACGCGGGCAGGGCTACCTCGCCATCCTTCTCCCGGCCCGCCAGCCGCATACCATCAGTGACCTGCGTGACCCCGTACCCGCAGTCTGCGTCTTTCCAGCTGATGTCCCAGTCGTCCACGTCGGTGTTGTTGTAGATGTCGCGGCCGTAGTAGTTGCCGATCAGAGGACTGGAGGTGACGCCCGGGACAGCGTGGAAGGACGCCTGCCAGAGATTCGACTCCTGCGCTGCGATGCCCAGCATGACCTGGGCCGGAACGCGGCCGCCGCCTACCAACTGGATCGGCGGGAACAGATCCTGAGGTCGGTAGGCAGACATGCCGAGGTTCTTCCAGTTGGCCTCCCGCTGCACGTAGAGCGAATTGGTGATTGCCTGGTCGATTGCCCACTCGACCTGGCGCGGCTTGGGCTGCAATGCCTGGTTGCGCGGATCGTTGCGCGGGACCGAGCAGTAGGCTTCCGCCTCCACGGGGTTGGTCGGTGAGCCTGCGGCGGCTGCCGAGGCCCGGCTACCCCCGCCGGCCGACGAGAGTTTTGGATGAATGCGCCTGCCCTCGGCGGCTTGGGCGTCCGAAGCGTCACCGGGTCGCACCTGGAAATCGACCTTCTTGCCGTTGGTCAACACGGTGGCCTGAATCTTCACCTGCCGCGGCGACGTCGGGTCCGGGACCGCAACCCGTGGGTCGGCCTGACCGGCCCAGCGGACCTCGGTCAACGCCAACTGCCCGTGCGAAGACAGCTGGGATCCGGCTGCCACCTCGACCTTCGACACGTTCTTCGGTAGTGCGTGCGTCCGGTCCGCTCGACCGGTGATGAAGGCCCGGCCACCAGCGCCAGGCGTGACGCTCAGCTTGGACAGTTGCCCTTCCGCGAGCGTTCGCGGTTCGTTCTTCGACTGAGGAACGGCAAGCCGGACCCGTACCCGGTCACCCGTGCGGTCCATGAACACGACACCGCCGCCGCCGTCCGCCTTGAGCTGGAACGGTGTTCCCGAGGTGGAGGCGACGGGCGTCAGCGTGCCGTCGCCCCGCACCTGCACCAGGCGCGAACTCCCGGCGGCCACGATGGTGCGCCCCACCGGCAGGGCAGAGGTGACCTCGGCATTGACCACGATCGGTCGTGAGAGCTCGCCTTTGCCGGCATCGAGGCGGAACAGTCGAGTACGGGTGGGCCCGTCGACCTGGTCGTTCGGTAGCTGGCCGCCCAGTTGGGTGAGGACCGCCGTCTCGTCCGCGCCGCAGCCCGGGTTGAAGTAGGCCAGCGATGACTGCACCGGCAGCTTGCGCACCGAGCCGGTCACCAGGTCGACAGTTGCCGTGAAGCCGCCGCGATCGAAAAGATCAGCTTTGTTGGTGAAGGCGCGCGGCGCGTAGACGACAACGAGCCGACGACCGGAACCGGTCAGGCAGGCGTTGCCGATCCACTGGTCCGCATCGAAGCCCGGCTCGGAAAGACTGGCCACGGTCCGCCACGTGTAACCGCTGCTGGCGGTCGCGGCGAGCACGTGGAAGCCGTCGCCGTCTCCCGACGTCGTCCACGCGACGTCCTGCGACTCCTTATAGCCTTCGGTCAGGAGATCAGCCCGACGCTGCGGATCGACAGTGAACGACGGGCTGTCCGCCGGGGGTGGCGGAGCAACCGGCGCGGCTGCTGCGAATGCCACGCCGTGCACCGACTGAGGAAGCAGCACCGCACAGGCCACCGCGGCGATGAGTAGTGCCGGAGATCGGGAACGTCGACGAGCCATCGGACTCCTCTCGGACTCGATGCGGCCGCATTCGTCTTCAGATGCCGTGCGAAAGGCCGGAACGTAAGGGCCGTGGTGGCTGAAGAACGCGCGGATGGCACCGGGGGATCAGGGAGCCCTCAGGGTGGGGTGAGTGGTCATTGCTATCTCATCGCCGTCACATCGGCCGACCGTCACGCGCCGTCGCTGAGCGTGGCTGCGGCCGATCCGGGTGCGCGGCCCGGGGTGCGTCGACCCCATTGGCTGCCAACGATGGATCTCCGCCGTGATACCGACGCCATCGGCAGGCCGCTGGGTGACCACGCCATGGCACTGGTCCGGCGGGCGGACGTGTTGCCAGGCAAACCTCAGGTAGCGAGAGGCGTCAGAGTCGGTAGACGACGGCGTCGCCGACGTCCTGGCGGGTGATGCCGAGCGACTCGACCGGCGCGTCGATGGTGATCTCCCACGGCGTGCCGGGCACCTGGCTGCGGAGCAGCACCACCGTGCGGACGCCGAACGTCCGCAGGTAGTCGACGCTCGTCTGGTCGGGGAACGACTGGCTCACCCGACGGACGTCGTCGAGCTGCCGAGGCGTGAAACCGCTGCCGCCGTTCACGACGTCCGGGAACCCGTCGGTCGACCAGAGCATCACGTGCTGGTCGATGCTCTGGTTGCTGGGCAGCACCAGCAGCGGTCCCTCTGCCGCGCGCATCGCCGCCGGCTGGGCCGGCACCACCGGATGCGGGGTGGCGTTCAGGCCCTCGAGTGTGACCAGCAGCAGCGGCAGCAGGGTGGCCATCCGCAGCCACGGCCCCGGCCAGGACGGGATCCGCTGCGCGGCCAGCTCACGGACCCGGTCGGTGAGGGCGGTGACCGCGCCCGCCGCGAGCAACGCGAGCAGCAACGTGGTCCACAGCATCAACCGGCCCGGGGTACGCAGCGCGTTCCAGCCCGGCGCGTGCTCGAAGAGCGGCACGTAGGTGAACGTGCCGTCGAAGAAGCGGGTGCCCATCGCGAAGGCCATCGTCACCAGCACCCCGACGAGCAACAGCAGCCGGTGCCGTAGCCGCCAGACCGAGAAGAACAGCCCACCGGCGGCCAGCGCGTAGAGCACGAAGCCCGGCAGCAGCGTCATCTCCGGATGCCACGGCAGCGCCGCGCGGGCGCCCTCGTGCAACCCACCCCAGACTCGTGATTCGGCCGGCGCGGTCACGAAGCCGGACGCCGGCGGCGAGAAGATGCTGATGTCGCGGATCGTCCGCTCGGCGTACGGGTGCAGTTCGGTCACCTTGAAGTACGGGAACGCCATCAGCAGGCCCACCCCGGCGAAGAACACCCCACCGACCACATCGGCCACGAGGAGGCGGCGGCCGAACGGCAGCGCCCGGCCGGACTTCAGCCGGCGAACTCCGAACAGCACCGCGACGACGAGCACCGCGCCGGCCAGGAAGTACGCGAACGGCAGGCCGATGCCGAAGCCGAGGCTGACCTGCCAGGCCGCCACCAGCCAGCCGGCGTACACCCAGCCGTCATGCCGCCGCTCCGGCCGGTAGCCGTGCCGTAGCGACCAGCCGTGCCCCCGCGCGAGCATCGCGAGCGCCAGCGGGATGCCACCGTTGGAGAGCACGTGCAGGTGCCCGGCCTGGGCCAGCAGCCACGGCGCGTAGGTGTAGCCGACCCCGGCCACGGCGGCGCCGATCCGACCGGCACCGAGCTGCCGGGCCAGGGCGTACGCCCCGAGCGTGGCGAGCGCGTGCGCCAGCACGAACACGATGTTGTAGCGCAGCACCGCGTCCTCGGGGCCGCTGCCGAGCATCCCGGCCGGGGCGTAGCCGAGCAGCGTGTCGGAGAACGCGAAGCTCCACAGCTCCGGGAAGAACGTGTTGGACTGCCACAGTCGCGCCGGGTCGGCCAGCAGGATGTGCCCGGACCACGCCATCTGCCACGCCTGCAGGCTCGGGTCCCAGGTGTCCTGCGGAAGCGTGTAGCGCGGGTAGCGCAGCGTCGGCCAGGTCATCAGCACGGCCAGCGCCAGCGCGCCGAGGGTGGCCAGGGTCCACTCGTGGACCAGGAACCGTCCGACGGCGCGGGCGGCTCGGCTGAGTCGGCTGGGCCGCGGCTCCGGCGCCGAGGCGAACGCCTCCCAGCGTTCGGCCTCGACCGGCTTCGCGTCGCCCGGCTTCGCGTCACCGTCGGCCTTCTGCGGACCGTCGGCGTCATCCGCCTTCGTACCCTCGGCCTCGTCGGCGTCCTTGACCGCGACGTCCTTGACCGCGACGTCCTTGACCGCGACGTCCTTGACCGCGGCGCCCTTGACCCCGGCGCCCTTGACTGCGGCGCCCTTCGTGCTGCCGCGCTTCGCGGCGGATTTCCTGCCGCCGACCTTGGCGATGTCGTTCTTCGTGGCGTCGCGCTCTGGTCGGCCGTTCGGGGCGGTGGCGCCCTCGGCCCCAGCGGCGCCGGATGGCGTGTCATCGGCGCGGGTCGGGCGGTCCGCGTCGGTGTTGGCGGTCGCGTCGGTGGAAGACGTGGCGGTGGCGGAAGCCGGCGGGACGGGCGGGTCCCCGGCGCGCGTCGGCGCCGGTCGGCTCGGGGCGTCGTCGGTCGGAGTGGGCCGGGGGCTCCCGGGCTGTCCGGTGGTCATGCGGCCGGGCGCTCCGTCCCGAGCTGCTGGCGGAGGAAGTCGATGTCGGCCACCTGACCGGACACGCCGCCCGGGGTCTCGACGACCACCGGCGCCCCGGCGGCCCGGATCACGGCCACCACCAGCTCCGGGTCGATCGTCCCGCCGTCCAGGTTGTCGTGCCGGTCCTGGCCGGAGTTGAACGCGCCCTTGGAGTTGTTGGCGTGCACCAGATCGATCCGACCGGTGATCGCCTTCACCCGGTCGACCAGGCCGAGCAACTCCTCGCCACCGGCGTACGCGTGGCACGTGTCGAGGCAGAAGCCGACCTCGTGGTCGCCGATGGCGTCCCAGAGCCGGGCCAGCGCGTCCAGCCGGCGGGCGCAGGCGTTGTCGCCGCCGGCGGTGTTCTCGATGAGGACCGGGACGCCGAAGCCGCCGGAGTCCGCCGCGTACGCGAAGGTCTTGCGCCAGTTGTCGAAGCCGACCGACAGGTCGTCCCCGGCGTTGACGTGCCCGCCGTGGACGATCAGGCCCTTGGCGCCGATCGCGGCCGCCGCGGTCGCGTGCCCGAGCAGCAGCTTGCGGCTGGGGATCCGGATGCGGTTGTTGAGGGTCGCCACGTTGATGACGTAGGGCGCGTGCACGTAGAGGTCGACCTCGGCCGCGCGCAGCCGCTCGGCGTCCTCCCGCGGCTTGGGGGCCTTCCATCCCTGCGGGTCGGAGAGGAAGAACTGCACGGTGTCGGCGGACCGGGCGGCCGCCTCCGCCAGCGGGTCGGTCGAATCGACGTGGGCTCCGATACGCATGGCAGCGAGCCTACGTCGCGACCCCGACGGCTGCGGCGACGGCTGGCGCGGTGTCGTCGCTCGTCGCGTCACCCCGGCTGCTCGACGATCGTTGATGGGATGGAACCCGGCGAGCACGGCCCGGGGCTGCGCGTGGCGGGTCCGCCGCGCATGGCAGTCGGCGCTCGTCGGCCCGAGAGCGAGGTCATCCCCGCGGCGCGGCCCGGCACCGCGGGGGCGACCCCTCGACGTACCAGATCTCCGCCGTTGCAGAATCTCGGAAAATTCTGCCTTTTGCCCCGACAAGGGACGAGAGCCGTTGTATCGTCAGATAACAACACGATAAAGCTCCGCGGGGCGTCTTCGGTCCAACCTCATCGGTGTGGTCGTTCCTCCCCAGGTCCCACCCAAGGAATGCGGACGGGACGCTCCGCGGCCTCGTTGACGGGGGCTCGCCACCGACCAGTGACGGTCGGGTGGTGGGTCCCCGTCGGCACGCCCGGGGCACTGGCCCGACCGCCCCGGGCATGATCGTCCGGACCGGGTATCCTGGTCAGGTTGTCCGCGTCCGGCCGGGTTCCCCCGGCACGTGCGGGCAGCGACGCACGACCTCCTGCCACGGAAGGACCGTGGCCGCTTAGCCCACAGGAGGTGAGCACGTCTTGCGTCATTACGAGATCATGGTGATCCTCGACCCCAGCCTCGAGGAACGCACCGTCGCCCCGTCGCTCGACACGTACCTGAACGTGATTCGGACCGCGGGTGGCTCGGTTGAGAAGACGGACGTGTGGGGCCGCAGGCGCCTCGCGTTCGAGATCAACAAAAAGGCCGAGGGCATCTACGCCGTCGTCGACCTGCAGGCTACGCCTGCTGCCGTGGCCGAGCTGGACCGTCAGCTCCGGCTGAACGAGTCCGTGCTGCGCACCAAGGTCATCCGGCCGGAGATGCGCTAAGCATTCAGTCCGGCATTCAACCCGGTTCGCCCGGATCAGCCTCCGCGACTCTGTCGTACGGCTCTGAGAGCCTGTACGACGAGACGCTGAGTGCGCGAGGAGATGGTCATGGCAGGAGACACCACCATCACGGTCATCGGCAACCTGACCGATGACCCCGAGTTGCGGTTCACCCCGTCCGGTGCGGCGGTCGCCAAGTTCCGGGTCGCTTCGACGCCCCGTTTCATGGACAAGACCACCAATGAGTGGAAGGACGGCGAGCCGCTCTTCCTGGCTTGCACCGTGTGGCGTCAGGCGGCGGAGCACGTCGCCGAGTCGCTGCAGCGGGGCGCCCGCGTGATCGTCTCGGGCCGGCTGCGTCAGCGGTCCTATGAGACCCGCGAGGGCGAGAAGCGCACCGTCATCGAGCTTGAGGTCGACGAGATCGGCCCGTCGCTGCGCTACGCCACGGCGAAGGTGCAGAAGATGTCCCGCTCCGGTGGCGGTGGCGGCGGCTTCGGTGGTGGCGGCGGTGGTGGCCAGGGTGGCGGCGGAGGCAACTTCGACGACCCCTGGGCTTCGGCCGCACCCTCTCCCGCGCGTGCCGGTTCGGGCGGCAACTTCGACGAGGAGCCTCCGTTCTAATGGCGCCGAGCGCCCGCGATCGCAAACCAGGAGCAAGGTCAATGGCCAAGGCTGCGGCACTTCGCAAGCCGAAGAAGAAGGTGAACCCGCTCGACAAGGACGGGATCACCTATATCGATTACAAGGACACGGCGCTGCTGCGCAAGTTCATCTCCGACCGCGGCAAGATCCGCGCTCGGCGGGTCACCGGCGTGACCTCGCAGCAGCAGCGGCAGATCGCCCGCGCGGTCAAGAACGCCCGCGAGATGGCGCTCCTGCCGTACACCGCAACGGCCCGCTGAGAGGAGGCACCGATATGAAGATCATCCTGACTGAGGAAGTGTCCGGCCTCGGTGCCCCGGGCGACATCGTCGAGGTCAAGGACGGCTTCGGCCGTAACTACCTGCTGCCGCAGGGCTTCGCGATCGCCTGGACCAAGGGCGCGGAAAAGCAGGTCACGGTCATCAAGCGGGCCCGTTCGGCCCGCGAGATCCGCGACCTCGACCACGCGAACGAGGTCAAGGGTCAGCTCGAGGGTCTCAAGGTCAACCTGAAGGCCCGCGCCGGCGACGGCGGTCGGCTCTTCGGCTCGGTCACCTCGGCCGAGATCGTCGACGCCGTCAAGGGCGCCGGCGGCCCGGTCCTCGACCGCCGCCGGCTGGAGGTGCCCGGTCACATCAAGTCGACCGGCACCTACCCGGTGAAGATCAAGCTGCACCCCGAGGTCACCGCGTCGTTCAACCTGAACGTCGTTCAGGGCTGACGACCAGCTGCACCACGACGAGGGCCCGCACCGAGCGATCGGTGCGGGCCCTCGCGCATGCCCTGGCGTGCCCGGCTCGCCGTCAATGCCCTGGCGTGACCGGCTCGCCGTCAGCCGATCGGTTGACCGGTCACCGCGCTGATCAGCACCGTGGAGAGGCCACCGCCGACCACCGCGGCGGCCAGCGCGATGGTGGCCGACCGCCACGTCGTGCCGACCCGCCGCAGCAGGGCCGCCACCACCAGACTGCTCACCAGCGCCAACCCGAAACGCGGCGAGCCGGCCAGCAGCGACTCCAACGCGCGTGACCGGGCGGAGTCGCAGCCACCCCCGCTGATGTCGGTGACACACCCGGCCGGCGCCTGCCCGTCCAGCGTGAGCAACCACAGGAAGATCAGCACTGCCGGCACCAGGTAGCAGGCGGCGGTGTAGAGCAGCGGCCGGACGGACCCACCGGGATCCGGGTCGAGCAGGTCGTCCTCCAGACGACGCGCCCAACCGCCCGTCGCCACCGACTCCACCCGCCGTCGGACCGACGCCGCGCCGACCGGCGGCCGGTCCGACCGACGCCGGGCGCCATCAGGGGGTACGGGAGCACTGCGCGGTCGCGGAGCCGTGTAACCCACCACCGGCGACCGGGGTGCCGACGTCGTCGCATCCATCCAGCGCGGATCGTCGCCGGACAACCGCGTGCCGGACCAGAAACCGTTGTCCCGGCTTGACCACCCCTCGGCCGCCGTGAACCGGTCGGAACGGGGTGGGAGCGTCCGGTCCCACTGGTCGTCCTCGACCGCCGAGCGTTCCCACTGGCCGGTGCGGTCCGACCGCTCCCAGCCACCGATGTTCTCCGCCTGCGACCACTGCTCGCTCAGGTCGGCGCCGTCCGGGCCGGCCGGCGGCCAGGCGTGCACACCCGAGGCGTCCCACGGGTCCACCGCGGGCGCGTACGACGGGTCCGGCTCCGCCGCCCGCTCCGATCCGCGTTCCCACGGATCCACCGCCGGACGCGTCCAGGAATCCTCCGCCGCCCGTCGGCTGCGCCGCGTCGGCCGGCTCGGCTCCGGACGAGACGTCCCGTCGGCCGGGTCGGACTCCAGGTCCCCACCGGACCAGATCACCTGGGGCCGGCCGACGGGCGCACGGCGGGGACGACGGTCCGGGACCGCGCCGGAGACCGGCTCCTCCTCTGCCGCGTTGGCACGCCGACGGCCGGCGTACCCCCCATCCTGCGGTCGGTCGAGCGTCCACTCCCGGGTGTGGTCCGAATCGGGGCCCGCGCCGATCGCCGGCCGCTCACGCCAACCCGTCTCGACGGCACGCCGTCGGGCACCCGTCGTCTCGGTGCTTCGCCAGCCGCCCCCGGAACTCGGACGCTCGACCTCGAACTCGGGCTCGGGCGCGTCCTCGTCCTCGTCGGGCGCGGCGTGCCGGCCGCCGCCGTCGGCGTGCCGAACCCCCGACTCCAGCGCCCATCGCGGCAGGTAGGCGTCGACCGGTTCGTCCTGCCCACGGTCGAGCGCGCGTCGCCGACTGGAGGTGCGATAGCGCGCGTCCTCGTCGTACGGCTCGACCGGAGCGGGCAGCATGGGGCCACCCCACGAGGCGGTCGGCGGGCGCTCGCGCGGGCTGCCCTCCCCGCGTCCCCAGTCCCGGTAACTCACGGCCGGAGTGTGACCCTTCTGAACCGAAAGCGTAATCCGCTGTCCAGGTGTAGCCGTTCGCTGGAGATAGTACGGGAAGATCGTGTCACAGAACCGACCGAAATATTCTCCTCCACAGGCTGGGGACCGCGTTTCAGCAGCTCAGCGGCTTGTGGCCGAGAATTCCCCAACCGTTGTCCACAGCCTGTGCACACCCTGCGCACATGCTTGTGCACCGGTGTCCACAGGTTGTCCCGAGGCTCGTCCACCGGGCTTGTTGAGTCGCTGACCTCGGGGTCCGTATGGTTGGCCCTCGACCGCCGGCGCGATGGCCCCCGATCGACCGGCCTGGTCGGAGGAGAACTGTCGTACCCCGGCGGTAGAGCTGGGACCGGATCCGACGCAGTGGAGGGGGGACCCGTGTCGGTCACCGACGACAGGCGGGCGGAGTCACGGCCCGGCGGCGGCCAGCCGCCCGTGCAGCGGGACGGCCAGTTCGACAAGACCCCGCCCCAGGACGTCGCGGCCGAGCAGTGCGTCCTCGGCGGCATGCTGCTCTCCAAGGACGCCATCGCCGACGTCGTCGAGATCCTCAAGACCAACGACTTCTACCGGCCGGTGCACGCCACCATCTTCGACATCATCCTGGACATCTACGGCCGGGGTGAGCCGGCCGACTCGATCACCGTCGCGGCGGCACTCGCCGACTCCGGCGACCTCGTCCGCGTTGGCGGGGCGCCCTACCTGCACACCCTCATCGCCAGCGTGCCCACCGCGGCCAACGCCGCCTACTACGCGCGGATCGTCAGCGAGCGGGCGGTGCTGCGCCGGCTGGTCGAGGCCGGCACCAAGATCGTGCAACTGGGCTACGGCACCGCCAGCGGCGGCAGCCGCGACGTCGACGACGTCGTGGACCTCGCGCAGCAGGCCGTCTACGACGTCACCGAACGGCGGGTCAGCGAGGACTTCGCGGTCCTGGCCGACATGCTCCAGCCGACGCTCGATGAGATCGAGGCGGTGGGTGCGCAGGGCGGGATGATGACCGGTGTGCCGACCGGCTTCACCGACCTGGACCGGCTGCTCAACGGCCTGCACGCCGGCCAGTTGATCATCGTGGCCGGCCGGCCTGGTTTGGGTAAGGCGCTCGCGCTCGACACCCCTCTGCCGACCCCTGACGGCTGGACCACGATGGGTGAGGTCAAGGCGGGCGATCAACTACTGGCGGCGGACGGCTCCCCGACCACTGTCACACACGCCTTCGACGTGATGCACGACCGTCCCTGCTACGAGGTGGAGTTCTCCGACGGCACCGTCATCGTGGCGGACGCGGAGCACCTGTGGAAGACGACCACCCGAGCGAGCCGGCGCCAGAGCCCGGCGCGGCGGACGCGGCACTGGTCCGAATCGTCGCTGACCAACCTACGGGCGGCCCACGAGACGCTCGGCGCCGCGGGAAACCAGCCGATCACCCTCTTCGACACGCTCGAGCAGGTCGGGCCGGAGTTCCGGCATGTCCTGCACACGGTCGCGCGTCGTCAGGTCGGGTCGACCGGCCGGATCACCCGCCCCATCGTCCGCAACGGCAAGACAAGGAACTGGACGGCGCCCGGCTACCCGGCCGGTCCGCTGGTGAACGCGCTTCTTGAACGGGCTGAGCGGGAGGTCAACGCAGGCAGCCGGGTCGACCATGATGGCGTCGTCACCACTGCCGAGATCGCGGCCACGCTGCGTACTGACACCGCAGACCGACGGCTCAACCATGCCGTACGGAACTGCGCCCCGCTCCAACTCCCGGACCGCGATCTGGTGGTTCCGTCCTACACCTTAGGGGCCTGGCTAGGGGACGGGCACACCGGCGCCAGCCGCTTCACCACCGCAGATCCGGACATGCTCACGCACGTCGAGGCGGACGGCTTCGCCGTGCGGCCCAGCGGGCCGATGGTCTACACCATTCTGCTGCAGCCCACGCCGGTTGCTCAGGCGCACGGCGTCTGCGCGGACTGCGGCGTTTCCACCAGGGCGTTGGTTGAGAGGCCGGCGACCAGGAGGTGTGCAGACTGCCGGCACCGCAACGGTTCCTTCCTCGGGTTGCTGCGTCAGATCGGGGTAGCGGCGGACAAACACATCCCTGATGTGTACCTACGCGCCTCCGAGGCGCAGCGCCGGGCGCTGCTGGCTGGCCTGATGGACACCGACGGCACCGTCGCCCCCACCGGTAACCTTCAGTACACGTCGACCTCGAAGCGACTGGCAGAGGACGTACGCGAACTCATCGTCAGCCTCGGCTACCGCTGCACGGTCAACGTGAAGCAGGTTCGCGGCCGCACAAGCGAGTCGTCGATCGCGTACACGTTGAACTTCTCCACCCCCGACGTCGTCTTCCGGCTCAAGCGCAAGCAGGATGCGCACGTCGAACGCCGCCGTATCACCTCCGACGTCCGGACGACCTCGCGGTACATCGTCGACGTTCGTCCGGTGCCGAGTGTGCCGGTCCGGTGCGTCACGGTCGACAACCCCGAGCATCTCTACCTGGCCAGCCGGGCGATGATTCCCACCCACAACAGCACGGCCAGCATGGACTTTGCCCGAAATGCTGCGATTCGGGCCAACCAGGCGGCCGCGATCTTCTCGCTCGAAATGAGCAAGGTCGAGATCGTCATGCGACTGCTCTCGGCCGAGGCGCGGGTGCCGCTGCACGTGCTACGCAGCGGGCAGCTCTCCGACGACGACTGGACCAAGCTGGCCCGCTGCATGGGCGAGATCAGCGAGGCGCCGCTCTTCGTCGACGACACGCCGAGCATGAACCTGATGGAGATCCGGGCGAAGGCCCGCCGGCTCAAGCAGCGACACGACCTCAAGATGATCGTCGTGGACTATCTCCAGCTGATGACCTCGCCGAAGCGCACCGAGAGCCGGCAGCAGGAGGTCGCCGACCTCTCCCGTGGTCTGAAGCTGCTGGCCAAGGAGGTCGAGTGCCCGGTCATCGCGGTGAGTCAGCTGAACCGTGGCCCCGAGCAGCGCACCGACAAGCGCCCCCAATTGTCTGATTTGCGTGAATCTGGCTCAATTGAGCAGGATGCCGACGTTGTCATCCTTCTGCACCGCGACGACTACTACGACAAGGAGTCGCCGCGGGCGGGGGAGGCGGATTTCATAATTGCTAAGCATCGGAATGGGCCAACCGACACGGTGACGGTCGCGGCCCAGCTGCATCTCTCACGTTTCGTGGACATGGCTATCGGATGAGCACTACGGCTTCTCGTCTGTCGGCGGCGCAAATCCAGGCTGTTGTTGAACGTGCGGGAGCGGTGAGACTCTAACCCGAATTGCGCATTCGTACGGAGTCAGCAGGCAGGCCATTCGTGGTCTGCTCAGACGACGGGGCGTGCCAGCCCGGTCGAGGGCAAAGTTGACCGAGCCAGAGCGCTCGGAGGCGGTCAGGCAGTACACCGAGGGTCTATCTATAGCCGAGGTGGCGAAATACTTCGCCATTACGGAGCCCGGGATGCGCGGCCTGTTGGTCCGCCGTGGCGTCGAGCTTCGCAGGACCGTGCACACTCTTCGACACGACGCATTTGATGTACTGACACCGGAAGCGTGCTACTGGCTCGGGTTTCTTTTCGCGGACGGATGCGTAACGTACCGGGAGGGCCACCTCCCGCAGATCTCGGTGGGCCTCGCTCAGCGAGACCGCGACCACCTTGTCTCGCTGCGCACCTTCCTGGGTTCGACCAGCAGCATCTCCGCGCCAAGCCCTACTCATGGGTCGTGCCAGTTTTCGGTGCGCTCTGCTCGCTTGGCGGAGCGCCTGATCTCTCTGGGGAGATACGATGGTCCCCTCGGCGAACAGCTCGACGAATCACGCGACTTTTGGCGTGGCGTCGTCGACGGCGATGGATCAATCGGCAGTTACCGCCGACCGAAGCCGAGCGAATCGACGTTCTCGCAATTCAGGCTGGTAGGCAGCAAGCGTCTGCTTGAGCCGTTTGTGACATTTTTGCGAAGGCATGACATCAACGGCCTTTCTGTTCGTCCGCACAAGACGATCTACACGATCGGAACGACATGCGGACCCGCCGAGAGGATCGTAGCTCTGCTGTATGCGGAAGCAACAGTTGCGTTGGCTCGCAAGGCGGAGGCGGCGAAAATAATGTTGGGTCGCTGATTTCTGATCCGCTTGATGTCCTGAGCCGTCGGCGGCGAGGGCTTCAACCGAGCAGGGGGAACCAGCCCGCCGCCTCACCAAGCTCCACCCGGTCCCGGTCGGTGAGCGGGATTCGCCCGGTGGCCTTCAGCAGGAACTCCTGGTCGTCCCATCCAGCGGGGCGGACCGCGTCGTCGCTCAGCAGGCCGTCCATCGTGGAAACGGCGATGCGTACCGCCGTTGGGCCGGGTGGCGGCGCGTCCGACAGCTCCGGCGTCAGGTCGAGGTGGTGCACGACGGCCTCGGTGGTCAGGGTGGCGAGGAAATCCGGTACGCGCAGCACGTGCCCCTGCGTGGTCACGTACCCCTCGGGGTCTGCCGACGCGGCGGCGCGGACCGCCGCCGGGGCGGTCTCTTCCCAGAGCCGGACGATGCCGGTCGGTCGAAGGCGGACGCCGACCGGCGGACCCACCAAGCGTGCCGGGCGGCCTGGTCATCGCCGGACGGGAAGCCGCGCCAGTAGGACACGTCGTCCACGTCGGCGGGACCATCGACGGGGCTGGCCAGGGCCACGAGTGCCCGCTGGGCGTCGCCGAGCACGTGCAGCAGCAGGTCCGCGACGAGCCAGCCCTGGCAGCGGGTCGCTCGTTGCAGGCGCGCGTCGTCCAGGCCGTCGACCAACGCCGTGATGCCGTCGTACGCCTGGGCGAGAGCCTCGTCCGGCCGGATCTCGGTCATGCGATGCAGCCTCGCATGACGCACCTCGGCCGCCAACCATCGACGGCGTGGGTGCTGGGCCACGAGTGACGTGCCTCTGAGTCACAGCCGCGACTCAGAGGCATGTCACCTGGGATGACTCCGCGGTCGGGCTCAGCCGAACATCTCGTCGAGGAAGCCCTTGCGCTTCTTGTGCCGGTAGTGCCCGTGGTAGCCCTGGTGCTGCTGACCGTAGGCAGGCGCCGGCGGATAGCCGTGCACGGGCGGCGGGGGCGGCGGCGGGGGGACCGCGCCGTAGCCGGGCTGGTGCTGCGCCGGGGCGGGCGGCGGCGGGTAGCCCCCCGGCTGCTGGACGGGCTGCGGCGGCGGGCCGCCGGCCTGCTGGCGGCTCCAGTTGGCCTCTGCCTCGAACAGCTTCTCCAACTCGCCGCGGTCGAGGAAGATGCCCCGGCACTCCCCGCACTGGTCGATGACGACACCGCTGCGCTCGTATTGACGCATCTCGCCGTGACACTTGGGACAGGTGAGGCTATTCATCACCCGACGGTACCTGGTCGAGCTAAGCGGTTGCTGTGAGCGCGTCGGTGACCTCGTCGTCGGAGACCTCGTGGAAGTCGTCGTAGTAGACGCTCACCGCGCCGAAATCCGACGGGCGCTGCGCGCAGACGACCTGGTCGGCCTCGGCCGCCAGGAGTTCGTACGCCTCCTGCGCGCCGACCGGCACGGCCACCACCACCCGGCGCGCGCCGAGTCGGCGGACGACCTCGACGGCGGCGCGGGCGGTGGCGCCGGTGGCCAGACCGTCGTCGACGATCACGGCGACGCGCCCGGTGAGGTCCAGCGGTGGGCGACCACCCCGGTAGAGCCGCTCGCGGCGCTCCAACTCGACCTGTTCGCGCTGGCTGACCTCGGCGATGTCGTCGCTGCTGAGGCGGCTGGCGATCGCGTCGTTGAGCACCTGCACCCCGCCCGGGCCGAGCGCGCCGAAGGCGACCTCCCGGGCCCAGGGCATACCGAGCTTGCGGACGACCAGCACGTCGAGGGGGGCGCCGAGCCGTTCGGCGACGACCCGGGCCACCGGTACGCCGCCGCGGACGAGGCCGAGGACGACCGTGTCCGGTTCGCCGACGAGGGCGGTGAGCCGCTCGGCGAGCACCCGGCCCGCCTCGGCGCGGTCGCGGTACGTGGTCATGCCTCCAGGTGTACGCCGTGCGGCGGCGTTTCGCCCGCCGGTTAGACCGATGTGGTCCGACCGGGCAGGCGGTCGGGCGTCGGGGTGGTCGGTGCGGCGTCCGGGCTGTGCAGGGCGGGTGCCCAGGCGAGCAGGGCCAGCGGGTACAGCAGGTACCCGAATCGGGTGGAGGGCATCAGCGCGATCGCGGCGAGGAGTCCGTACCCGCAGATCAGCGCGGTGGCGGCGGCCGTGCCCGGCGGGCGGCGCGCGAGTCGGACGGCGATGGCCACGCCGGCCGCCACCAGCAGGGCGGCGGCGATCAGCCGGCCCCCGGGCAGCGTGGCGGCGATCAGCTGACCGGGGAACGGAGACTGCGCCGGGCTGGTGACCAGGCCGTGCCCGAGCGGGAAGCGCAGCACGTTCTCGGTCAGCGCGTCGCGGTCGACCAGCAGGGCCGGGAGCAGGGCGGCGACGGGTAACCCGATCGCGCCGGCCGCGACCCGGGCGCCGGCTCGCCGGGTCAGACCCCAGACGATCAGGACCAGGGCGATCGGCCAGGCGAACAGCTTCAGCGCGCCCGCCAACCCGACCGCGAGGCCGGCCCGGCCGGGCCGACCGGCGGCGGCGAGTGCGAGGGCCAGCAGGCAGAGCGCGAGTACGGGCATGTCGTCACCGCCGGTGGCGAGGGTGAGCGCGCAGATCGGCAGGACGGTGGCGGCCTGCACGCCCCGCAGTAGCGCGGCATCGGACCGGTGCGCCCCGACGAGAGGGCCGCCGACGGTGCCGCGCGCGGCGCGCAGGGTGGCCACGGCCAGGGCGAGCGCCAGCGCGGTGCCCACCGCGAACCACACCCGGGCATCGGTCCACCAGGTGTCGGCGAGTGCCCGGGGCAGGCCGAACAACGCCATGCCCGGTTGGTACGGCGTGTATCCGAGCAGTTGTTCACCGGCCGGCAGGGCGGCGATGGCGTCTCGGCCGAGGTACGGCGTGCCGTGCTCCAGCAGGCGGATGCCGGCCTGCTCGACGACCAGCACCTCCTCCTGCGCGCGGTCGGTGCGTCCGGTGGCCCGCTCGACGCTCTGCCAGAGCACGGGTAGCAGCGCGGTGCTCGCCCACGCGAAACCGGTCACCGCCCAGCGGGCCGGAAGGCCGGCCGGTCGGGTCGCCGGGTTGCGCCGGCGCAGGAGGAGTTGAACGATCACCGCCACCGTCGCGACCAGGTAGCCGACGGCGGCGACCGCACCCCAGGCCCGGTGCGGCAGCAGGGTCGACGTGACCGCGGTGATCGCCGCGAAGACGGCCGACACGGCGTAGAGGCCCAGGTCGAGGGCGAGCCCACCGGCGGCGGTGTCGAGCGTCCGCCAGCGGTGGCGGCGGGCGGTCGGGGCGTCGGCGATCACGAGCGCCAGTCTGGCAGACCTCGCTGCTCACCCGATTGTCCGCGGGGCTCCGGCCGGCCTCGGTCACACCGGCGGCGGCGCCTCTGCTCGCCGTGTCGTGCTCGTGCCCCGCTCAGGCGGGGAGGTGGGGAAGGCGGTCGGGGCGGGAGCGCCCGGCCTGGCGGCGGGTCTGGCTCAGCCGGATCACCGCGCCGGTGTCGTGCAGCGGTGGCGCCAGAGTGCCGGGTTGGCCACCCGACCCGCGCTGCAACGCGGCGAGCAGGGTGCCGGCGGGCATCGGCCGGGCGAAGAGGTGGCCCTGGCCGGCCACGCAGCCCAACTCCCAGAGGGCGCGTCGTTGCGGCTCGCTCTCCACGCCCTCGGCGACCACCGCCAGGTCGAGGCTGCGGCCCAGGTCGAGGGTGGAGCGGATGACGGCGGCGGCCTCGGCCGAGCTCTCCATGGTCGTCACGAAGCTGCGGTCGATCTTCAGCTCGTGCACCGGGATCCGGGAGAGCAGGGAGAGCGAGGAGTAGCCGGTGCCGAAGTCGTCCAGCGCCAACCGCACGCCCTCGTCGCGTAGCCGGCTGAGCACCCGGTCGACCACGTCGAGCTGGCTGAGGGTCAACGTCTCGGTCAGCTCCAGCACCAGCCGGTCGGGCGGAAGGTCGTGGGCACGCAGCCGGGCCAGCACCGAGCCCGGGAAGCGTGCGTCGAGCAGGCTGCGCGGCGACACGTTGACCGCGACCGGTACGTCGAAGCCGGCGTCGCGCCAGTTGGCCGCGGCGATCAGGGCCTGGTCGAGGATCGCCTCGGCGAAGGCCGGCAGCATTCCCGAACGCTCCACCGCCTCCAGGAAACGCAGCGGATCGATCAGCCCGTGCGTGGGGTGGTGCCAGCGGGCCAGGGCCTCCGCGCTGGTCACCTCGCCGGTGCCCAGGTCGACGATCGGCTGGAAGTTGACGATGAACTCGTGGTCGGCCACGGCACGGGGCAGGTCGCCGCCGAGGGTGAGGCGGCTCAGGTCGGCGGTGTCCCGGGTCGGGGCGTACGTGGAGATCCGCTGCCCGGCCCGTTTCGCCTGGTACATCGCGACGTCCGCGCGGCGCAGCAGCTCGGCCATGCCGCCGCTGGCCGGGGCGACGGAGATCCCGCCGCTGGCCTCGACGCTGATCCGCATGCCGTCCAGCTCGAACGGCTCGTGCAGGGCGGCGAGCAGCGTCTCGGCCCGGTGCGCGGCCACCGCGGGGGCCGGCAGCCCGCGCAGGAGTACGGCGAACTCGTCACCGCCGAGGCGGGCCACCAGATCGCTGGACTGGGCGGCCCCGCGCAGCCGATCGGCGACCTGGACCAGCACCTGGTCACCGGCGGCGTGGCCGAGGGTGTCGTTGACCTCCTTGAAGTGGTTGAGGTCGATCAACACCAGTGCGGTCACCCCGTCGGCGTGCCGGGCACTGAGATGCTCGGTGCCCCGGTCGAGGAGGTGCCGCCGGTTCGCGAGGTCGGTGAGCGCGTCGTGGGTGGCGGCGTACGCGTGCTCGTCGGCGACGCGGGCCAGCTCGGCGTACGCCTGGGCGTTGCGGACCGCCGTGCAGAGCGCCGAGGCGAAGGTGCGCAGGGTGTACTGCTCCCGCTCGGAGAGCTGGACCGGCCCACGGAAGCGCAGGCGCAGGACGCCGACGTCGACGGAGCGGTCGTGGCCTTCCAGCGGGGTGGGCACGACGGTGCCGTCCACGTCGGTGGGCGTGCCGGTCGGTCCGTCGAAGGTGATGCCGCCGGTGCCGCCTCGAACGGTGCGGCCACCGTCGCGCAGCTCGATCTCGACCTCGTCGGCGGAGAACAACTCGGCGGCCTGGGTGACGGCGGTGGTGAGCACGTTGTCCAGGTCGACCACGTTGAGCGCGTCGGTGGTGCGGGCGAGCCGCTGCCACGCCTGCTGCTCGGTGCGACCTCGGATGCGCGCGGAGTAGGCCAGGTGCAGGCTCAACATCAGTGGGGGGACGGCAAGCAGCAGTCGGGGGTCCTCGCGGAGGATGAGTAGCGTGCAGACAGCCACGATGAATCGCACGCCGAAGCCGGCGATCCGCAGGTCAAGGTTGTTCAAGAACTGACGGGAGACCGGTGTCCCGGTGGCCAGCGCGATCACCGGGATGGCCAGCAGGTCGTCGAGGAGTGCCGCCACCAGGTAGATCGCCCCGAGCAAGGTGGCCAGCTCGACCACGCCGGCCGGCGGCCACTGCCAGGGGATGGCCAAAGTGGTGATGCCTGCTCCACCAGCCACCAAAATGTTCTTGCTGACTCCGAAGGCCGCCTTGATCATCGGCAGCTTCATGATGGCTGATGCGATACCGACGCCAGCCCCGGTCGCCAGTACCACCCAGGCGGGTGGTGCCACGGCAAGCCCTATCACGATCGCCGTCTCGACCCAGGTGATGCCGTGTGTGGTCGAGCGAATTCGGATAGGTGCCATGACGATCGTGCCAAGCGCAGTCATGAAGGTCAGCGCTACGAATGTCGCACCGTCGCCTACCGAGACGGGGCGACGGGTCAACACGTTGGCCCCAGCGATGACTGTGGGAACGATTGCCATGACCACGATGAGACCGACGAGCAGCAGAAGCGACCGATCTGCCCGGGGACTCTGCGGTGACACCTGGCTCATGAAGCTCCTGTCGTCGCCCACAGTTACCTGTTGACGACAGGAGCTTACCGCTCAGTGCTACTTCGATGTCAGAACCAGTCGCTGCCGCGCATTGCATGCTCCCTCCACTCGTCCGGCCGTTTCCGTATTCCGGATCCGTTCTCGTGATGGGAGCCTAAGAGGAGTTAGGCAGTTTTAGTAGCGATAAATGTCGGTATACGCAACATTAGCCAAGCCAGCGGCCTTTGTGACGGTCTGTCCATGCCACCTGAGCGGAGCGCGGTCGTGCTGCACTCGCGATCCGC
Source organism: Micromonospora sp. NPDC005194 (assembly GCF_040608335.1). NCBI lineage: Bacteria > Bacillati > Actinomycetota > Actinomycetes > Micromonosporales > Micromonosporaceae > Micromonospora > Micromonospora sp. NPDC005194. Next base: position 184,270 of record NZ_JBEXIA010000002.1, read on the forward strand.
AGCTTGCGCGCTGCTGAGAGGCTATCGGCGTTGTCGCCTCCTCCCTAGTGTGGCCAGGATGTGCGCCTGGCCTCATCCGTCAGTTTGGGCTCAGGGTCAATCCGGTCGGACGGAATCTGCTCTCCGTCGCCTGGTCGGTGTGGATTTGGGGTGTCTCGTTGGGGGGTTGGCGTGCATTCTGACCACCGTTAACCTTCCCCAGTGTGATCAGCTAGACACCGATAGACGCGAATTCGGAGGGCCGGTGGAGATCAACCTGCTGGGTGGCCTGGAGGTGCTGCTTGCCGACCACAAGTTGCACCTGGGTACGCCCAAACAACGGGTAATCTTCGCGATGCTCGCGGTCCAGCCAGGCCAGTTGGTGACGTTGTCCGGCCTCATAGACGAGCTGTGGGCCGACCGTCCTCCGCGTTCCGCTGTGGCGAATGTGCGGACCTATGCGGCCAATCTTCGCCGGGAGTTCGAGACGTTAGCGCTCGCGGACGCGACTCTCGTGCGGCAGGGGAACGGCTATCGCCTCGCCTTGCGGCCGGATGTGATCGACGTCTTCCGCTTCCAGGACGAGCTTTACGCTGGCCGGGATGCTCTGGGCGCCGGCGACCTGTCGCGTGCGTCGGAACTGCTGGGCCGCGCTTTGGTGCGGTGGCAGGGTCCCATGCTCGCCGGCATCCCGCTTGGGCCCGTCCTGACGGCTCGAACCGTCGCTGCGGAGGAGGAGCGTCTTCTGGCCGTGGAACTCCTCGCCGAGGTTCATCTGCGATCCGGGCGGGATGATCTCGCAATTCCGTCACTGCGCGCGGTGACTGCCCTTCATCCGCTCCGAGAGCCGACATACCTCCTTCTCATGCGGGCCCTGCACGAGCGCGGTGACAACGCGGAGGCGCTTGTCGCGTATGACGAGATTCGCAGGCATCTGATGACGGAGCTGGGGGTGCGCCCGGGGGCCAACCTCGAAAAGTTGCGGCGCAGGATCCTCACCGAGGCGCCGAGCCGGGAACCCGTCGTCACCGGCCTGAGCAAAGGCACGGCTGGGCGCCTTGCTGGGTCCCCACCAGGACCGGCGGGTGACCCGACGACGAAGCAGATGCCCACAGTCGCAGCGGTGGATCATCTGCCTCGTTCGGTCACCGACTTCGTTGGTCGGGAGGCCGTCGTGGCCAGGCTGTTGGCGGAGACGCGGCGTGTCGAGGATCGCGTACCGGCCGTGCACGTCATCGACGGAATGGCCGGCAGCGGCAAGACAACACTTGCCGTGCACCTGGCCCGCCGGCTGAGCGATCGGTACCCGGATGCCCGTTTGTACGTCGACCTGCGGGGGCATGGCGAGAAGGACCTGATTGGACCGGCGTCGGCTCTTGTCGTCCTGCTTCGCCAGCTTGGGGTGCCGCCTGAGCGGGTGCCGGTTGACCTCGACGACAGGACGGAACTCTGGCGACGCGAACTGGCCCGCTGGAGGTCGGTGATCATTCTGGACAACGCCGCCAGCAGCGACCAGATCCTGCCGCTTCTGCCGATCGAGCCCACCGCCGTCGTGCTGGTGACGTCTCGACGCCGACTCACCCACCCGGACCTCGGCGCGTCGCAGTCCCTGCCGGTCATGTCGTCTGGAGAGGGCGTCGACCTGTTGGCTGCGAGTGTGGGGCGGGAACGGGTCGACGCCGAGCCGGAAGCAGCGGTCGAGGTGGTCCGGCGGTGCGGCCATCTTCCTCTGGCGATTCGGCTGGCCGGCGCCCGGCTGGCGCACCGACGTGGTTGGCGCTTGGCGGATCTCGCGGCACAGATGGCCGGCGCGGCGTCGGTTCTCCCTCATCTGGCCGGGGAGAACAGCACAGTCACCGGTGCGTTCGCCGCCTCCTACGAACCTCTCCCCGAGTCGACCAAGCGGGTCTTTCGCTTTCTGGGTCTGTACCCCGGTAGCCGGTTCAGCCCAACGGCGGTCGCGGCACTGACCGGGCTGACGGTGGCGGAAGCTCACGCGGCTCTCGACGACCTCACCGACAGGCACCTGGTGGAGGATCTGAACTCCAGGCAATACGGATTGCACGACCTCATGCGCCAGTACTCCGTCGAGCTATGCCTGTACGTCGATTCGGCGCAGGACCGCTGGTCAGCCCTGGCCCAACTGCTCGACTTCACCCTGGCAGCGGCACTGCGGATTGCTGAGATTATCGAGCCCGTTGTCATCGAAAGCCAGGTCAGTCATCTCCCGTTCGGTCGGCCTGAATTGCTGGAGGCTCTTGGCGAGCCGAGCGCCGAGTGGTTGGAAGCCGAGCGGGCGGACCTGGTGACGATGGTGGCGTCGGCACATGAGGCGGGCTTCCACGAGCACGCCTGGCGGCTGGCTCGTGCCCTGTGGCGATTCTGCTACATCCGCGGATACTTCGAGGACATCATCGTGACCCACCAGCAGGGGCTGGCAGCGGCAGAGGCGACGGGCAACGCCGAGTCGACGGCGCTGATGCAGAACTACCTGGCCTCCGCTTACGTCCGGACCGGCGACAACCGAGAAGCCCTGAAACATCTGACCCGCGCGGTCGAGCTTTCCAAGGAATCCCGGGACGTGCTGAACACGGCTCGCTACCAGGCCAATCTTGCCCCGGTCCACTACTGGAGCGGCAATCTGACCGAGGCGGTGGCACTCGGTATGGAACATCTGCGTGACTACCGGGGCTACGGCAACGCAGGAGCGCCGAACGCGTTACCGAACGTTGGTATCGCCCTCACGTCACTGGGCCGTTACGAAGAGGCGTTATGGATTCACCGGCGTCACCTGGCCTGGGCCCGAACCAACTCGAACGAGTTCCACGTGCTCAACGCTCTCAGCCATATCGGATCGGTACGCACCCGAATGGGAGATTTCCATCAGGCGATCAGGATCCTCAGGGCCTCGCTGGCGCTTCGCGACCGCACCGGCCACCGCTACGGCGAGGCAGAGGTACGCCTCGACCTCGGCATCGCCTACCGCGGTCTTGGTCGCTTGGCGGAGGCCAAGCAGGAGCATGAGTTGGCTCGGACCCTCGCGGTCGGTTCGGGCGAGCGGCATGTCGAGGCCGCGGCGTTGAACGAACTGGGCCGCACGCTGCGGGCACGCGGGCGGGACCGTGCGGCAGCCGAGATGCACCGCGAGGCCCTGCGGTTGGCGACGCGGATCGCACACCCGCACGAGCAGGGGCGTGCACTGGCGGGCCTCGCGGAGCATTTCAAGGCTGTCGACCCGGCCGAGGCCCGGCGGCACTGGGAGCGGGCGTTGGCGATCTTCCGTCGGATGGGCGTACCGGAACGCCTCGATGTCGAGCGCCGCCTCGCCGAACTGGCTGCCAGTGTCGTCGATGCGGGGTGCTGACCTGCGCGAACGTCGCTTATCGATTTCTTATCGCCGGGCCCGGTAGCTTCTGGAGCGTATCGGCGAACGGGGGAGGTTCTGCCCGTGGGCAGAACCGGGTCGTCGACACGCGCCCGCCGCCAGGTCCCCCCAGCGACCTCGGCGGCGGGTCCAGCGAGGGAAGGGGCGCGGCCCGGTGAGCGCTGTCGCACCCGGCGAATGCCGGGCCGCCGCCCCTTCCGAGCCCCGGTGCGTCGTACCGCGACGATAGGCTCACGGCCGTGACCGAACCCGCGCAGCTCAGCCACGTCGACCGTGCCGGCGCGGCCCGCATGGTCGATGTCTCCGCCAAGCCGGTGACCGGCCGGGTGGCCGTCGCGGCGGGCCGTTTGCGCACCACGCCCGAGGTCGTCGACCTGCTGCACCGCGACGGGTTGCCCAAGGGTGACGCGCTGGCGGTCGGCCGGCTCGCCGGCATCATGGGGGCCAAGCGCACTCCGGAGCTGATCCCGCTCTGCCACCCGATCGCCCTGCACGGTGTCACCGTCGACCTGCGGCTGACCGCGGACACCGTGGAGATCACCGCCACCGCTCGCACGGCGGACCGGACGGGAGTCGAGATGGAGGCGCTCACCGCGGTCGCGGTCGCCGGCCTGGCGCTGATCGACATGGTCAAGGCGGTCGATCCGGCGGCCTCGGTGGAGGCGGTCCGGGTGCTGCGCAAGGAGGGCGGCAAGACCGGCGAGTGGGTCCGGCCGGAGGATCGGCCGTGATCCAGGCCCGGGTGATCGTGGCGTCCAACCGGGCCGCGGCCGGCGTCTACGCCGACACCAGCGGCCCGCTGCTCGTCGCCGGCCTACGCGAGTTGGGCTGTCAGGTCGACGAGCCGGTGGTGGTGCCCGACGGCGAGCCGGTCGGCGCCGCCCTGCGGGACGCCCTCGGCGACGGTGTCGACGTGGTGCTGACCAGCGGCGGCACCGGGATCACCCCGTCCGACCGGACGCCGGACGTGACCCGGGCTCTGTTGGACTACGAGATCCCCGGCATCGCCGAGGCGATCCGGTCGCACAGTCGCGAGCGGGTGCCCACCTCGGTCCTGTCCCGGGGCCTGGCCGGGGTGGCCGGCCGGATGCTGGTGGTCAACCTGCCCGGCTCGACCGGCGGCGCCCGGGACGGGTTGGCCGTGCTCGGGCCGATCCTCGGCCACGCCGTCGACCAGCTTCGCGGCGGCGACCACTGATCGGTCCGCGCCGGCGACCACCGGCCGGTCCGCGCCCAGGCCCGGCGGGCGTCGGTCCGCCCCGATAGGCTCGGTCGGTGAGCACGGAAACCGCACCAACCGCGGGCCGGGTCGCCGCGCCCCCGCCGGCAGGGTGGGAGGAGGCACGGTCCCGGGTGTACGCGGTGGGTCTGGCCGCCGCGCTGCCTGCCGTCGCCCGGCCGTTGGTCGACACCGACGGGCTGACCCTGGCTGAGCCGCTGACCACCCGCACCGACCTGCCCGCGTTCCCCACCTCCAGCGTGGACGGCTGGGCGGTGCGCGGCACCGGGCCGTGGCGCGTCGTCGGGCGGGTGCTGGCCGGCAACACCCCCACGCCACTCGCCGAGGACGGCACGACCGTCGAGATCGCGACCGGGGCCATGGTGCCCGAGGGCGCCACCGCCGTGCTGCGCATCGAGGAGTCCACCGTCACGGGCGGCCTGGTCAGCGGCACGCCCCGGCCGACGCCGGAGTGGCGTCAGCCGGGCGAGGAGGCGTACGCCGATGAGGAGCTTCTGCCGGTCGGCACGCCGGTCGACCCGGCGGTGATCGGCCTGGCCGCCTCCTGCGGGCACGACACGCTGCGGGTCCGGCGGGCGCCGCGCGCCGCGCTGCTGGTCTTCGGTGACGAGTTGCTCACGTCCGGTCCGCCGGGGGCGGGCCGGGTGCGCGACGCGCTGGGCCCGGCGGTGCCCGCGTGGCTACGTCGGTACGGCTGCCACGTCCGCCCGTCGGACGTGGTAGGCCCGGTCGCCGACACGCTGCCCGCGCACGTGGCGGCGGTGCGCGCGGCGCTGACCAGCGCCGACCTGGTCTGCACCACCGGTGGCACGATGTACGGCCCGGTCGACCACCTGCATCCGACCCTGGAGGCGCTGGGCGCCGACTACGTGGTCAACACGGTGGCGGTCCGGCCCGGCTTCCCGATGCTGCTGGCCCGGCTGGCCGATCACGACGGGCGGGTCCGGTTCGTCGCCGGCCTGCCGGGCAACCCGCAGTCCGCCATCGTCGCGCTGGTGTCACTGGTCGCGCCGCTGCTCGCCGGGCTCCAGGGTCGCTCGATGCCGGTGTTGCCCCAGGCCACGCTGGCCGAGGCGGTGCCCGGGCGCGGCGATCACACCCATCTCGCGCTGGTCCGCCTGGACCGGGCCGCCGGCACGGCGTACCCGGTGCGGCACGTCGGGTCGGCGATGCTGCGCGGGCTCGCGGGCGCTGACGGGTTCGCCGTCATCCGACCGGGCACCAACGGTGCGCAGGGTGATCGGGTGCCGATCGTGCCGTTGCCGCTGCTGCCCGGGGAGCGGGCGTCGTGACCGCGCCGGCGATCACCGTCGTCGAGGTCACCGACCAGCCCCTCGACCTCGCCGCGCACGAGGCGGCGGTGGCCGACCGCCGGGCCGGCGCGGTCGTCTCCTTCCAGGGCGTCGTACGCGACCACGACCACGGGCGTCCGGTGGTGAGCCTGGAGTACGAGGGGCACCCGAGCGCCGCGCAGGTGCTGCGCGAGGTGGCCGCCGAGATCGCCGCCGATCCCGACGTCTACGCGGTGGCCGTCTCGCACCGGGTCGGGCCGCTGGCCATCGGTGACGTGGCGCTGGTCGCCGCGGTGAGCACCGCGCACCGCGCCGCGGCCTTCGCGGCCTGCGCCCGGCTGGTCGACGAGGCCAAGGCCCGGTTGCCGATCTGGAAACGGCAGGTCTTCGCCGACGGCACCGAGGAATGGGTCAACTGTCCCTGACCGCTCAGCGGCGGCCGTTGACCAGTACGGCCCGAGCGAGCCGTTCGCCGTAGAACGCCGGCTCGGCGCCGGGCCGCCAGGGCAGCGCCGCGACCAGCACGATCAGCGCGAGGGCCAGCGAGTTCTCCATCAGCGCCCCGAACAGACCGTCCTGGTAGTGCGACACCTCCGGCAGTTGGTGCTCGTACGGCCAGATGGGCGAGATCAGGAAGAGCAGGTAGAGGCCGAGGGCGGCGACGCCGTGCCGGAACCCGGTCAGCGTGGGGTACCAGATCGGCGGGCGAAGACCGTTGAGCCCGCTCAGGCCACCGAATGCGGCGCCCTGGCCGGTGCGCTGCCCCAGACCCCTGCTCGCTTCCCGTCGACGGACGGCGGCGTCGGCCAGCACGATGATCGCCGGGATCACCCAGATGAGGTGGTGCGTCCAGGAGATCGGGCTGATCACGTTGGCGGTCAGGCCGACAAGCGTGAACGCGGTCAGCTCGTCACCGTCGGCGCGCGAGCTGGCCGCCCGGGACAGACCCACCGCCAGGATCAGCACCGAGAAGGCGAGCCAGAGCAGCCCGGGAGTCTCGATCGAGTCGTACAGCCGGGCCAGCAGGCCGGCGAGCGACTGGTTCGGCGTCATGTCGGCCGCGCCGACCCGCTCGGTCTGCCAGAGCACGCTGCCGAAGTACGTCCGCGACTCGTCGCCGACGATCGCGAAGGTCCCGATCGTCACGCCGATCGTGGTGCCGATCGCGGTGGCCGCCACCCGCCACTGGCGGGTGATCAGCAGGTAGGCGATGAACAAGGCCGGGGTGAGCTTCACCGCCGTGGCCAGGCCGATGCCGGCACCCGCCCAGGCGCCGCCGTAGAGGAAGCGCAGCAACGGGCCGTCGGTCGCGGCGTAGTGGGTGCCTCGGCGCGAGCGCCACCGCAGCCCGATCAGATCCGCCATGATCAGTGCGAACAGCAGGAGGTTGACCTGGCCGTAGCCCAGCGTCTCCCGGCTGGGCTCGATGGCGAGCGCGAGCGGCACCGCCAGGGCCACGGTGAACCACAGTGGCCAGGCCAACCGGTCCACGATGGGGCGCAGCAGTCCGGCCAGCACCAGTGTCAGCGTCGCGATGCTGGCGAGGGCGTTGACCATCCCCGCCGCGTCGATCGGCAGCTGCGCCATGGGCAGCATGACGAGCCCGGCGAACGGCGGGTAGGTGAAGCCGAGCGTGGTGCCGGGCGCGATGAACTCGTAGAGCTCATGACCGCTCGCCCACCACACCACCGCACCGTGGTAGATCTTCATGTCGAAGAAGTTGTACGGTCGCCCGAACTCACCGATGGCGAGCCATGCGGCATAGGCGACGGCGGCCACGATGGCGCCCCGTACGACGTTCCTGCGATCGATCCCCCGCGTCATGCGTTGAACTGGGGCGACGCGGTCCGCCCGTCTACCGACAGCCGTCGGCATGGCGTGGCCACCCCCGTACCAAGGTCGTCCTACCCGTCCAGGTCCTGCACGGAGCCTAGAACGGCGCCTCACGTCAGTGCCTCCCGCGTTATGCGACCGTGTCCGATCCCACACATGTTTTTGACATTTCCACCGCGTTAACGCCTACCGGGTGGTTCAGGTAATTCGTCGCCTTAGCGGGGGGTGGGGGTGACACCGAAGCAGATCGAGGCAGGTCAGCCGGGAAGTCGACGCGCGGTGGCCGCTGACCGGACGGCGATCCGGGCCTCGCGGCGGGCGGTGCGGACGGCGCGCTGCATGGAACGTCGAGAGTGGCCGATGCGGTGACCCGTACGCCAGCGGATGCCCGGCTTGCCACCGGTGTCGGCGGCGGCGAGCAGGAGGCCGCCGAAGAGCCCGAGATTCTTCAGGGTGTGGATCTCGTTGTTGTTCTTGGCGATCGGGTCGTCGTTCTTCCAGAACGGATGCCCGGCGAGGGTGACCGGCACCAACGTGCCGGCGAGAACCAGCGCGGCGGGCCGGCTGAACCGCCCGGTGGCCAGCATCAGCCCGGCGCCGACCTGCACCGCCGCGTTGAGTCGGATCAACGTCTCGGTCTCGGTGGGGAAGTTCGGGTGCGCCTTCTGCAGGAGCGGCGCGACCCGGTCGGTGACCGGCTTGGCGGTCTCCGCGAGCCGGTGCGGGTTGCGGAAATTGCGGTACCCGCTGACCACGAAGATGCCGCTCAGCATGGCGCGGGCAAGGGAGCGTACGGGCGTCATGGATCAGTCATACCCCGTCGGGGCGTTTGCTACCCCGGCAACCGCCGGATCCGGATCGGCCGATGTGCACGTGCGCCACGCCGATTCGAGCGACCATCGCTGATGGACGGGCCGTCACGGGTAACGTCGCGCGGGTGACGACGCTGCGGCTCCGCCCCGAAGGTCCGGCCGATACCGGCCCGGTGCGTCGGGTGCTGGCCTCGGCGTTCGCCCGACCGGAGGTGCAGACGCCGCCGGAGGTGGGGCTGGTCGACGACCTGCGCGGCACCGACGCCTGGCTGCCCGAGCTGGCCATGGTTGCCGAGTACGGCGGCGAGGTCGTCGGATACTCGCTGCTCACCCGGGTGCGGGTGCGGCCCGATCGCGGTGCCGTCGCGCCGGCCCTGGCGCTCGGGCCGGTGGCGGTCGCGCCGCACCGACAGCGGGTCGGGCACGGCAGCGCGGTGGTGCAGGCCGCGCTGGACGCCGCCACCGAGCTGGGCGAGCGGCTGGTCGTGGTCCTCGGTGACCCGGCGTTCTATCGCCGCTTCGGCTTCGGGCCGGCCGCGGAGCTGGGCCTCACCAGCCCGTGGGCCGGGCTCGGGGAGCCCTGGCAGGCGCTGGTGCTGCCGCCGTCCACCAGCGAGGAGGGTCCACCGCCGCGTGGTGAGGTGGTCTTCCCGGCGCCCTGGTCCAGGGTCTGAACGCGCTGGCGGGCGCGGCGGTCAGGTTGGCTGGGTGCGCAGGTACCGGCCGAAGTGCGGAACGGTGAAGGCCACCGTGCCCCGTTCGCCGGAGTAGATGAGCCCCTTCTTGATCAGCGCGTCGCGGGCCGGGGAGAGGCTGGCCGGCTTCCGGCCGAGAGCGCGGGCGATCTCGGCGGTGGGCACCGCGGCGTCCATGTCGTCACGGGCCACGCCGCCGGACTCGCCCTCCACCAGGGACAGCGTGGCCATCGCCCGCATGTATTCGCGCTCGGCCGGGGTGGCTCGCTCGAACCGGGAGCCGAAGAAGCCGACCGCCAGCTCGGCCTCGGCCTCGGGGGCGGCGACCCGGACGTCGGCGGCGGTGATCGGCGACCGTGGCGCATGATCCCAGGTCGCCTTCCCGTACGCCTGGACGAAGTACGGGTAGCCGCCGGACTTCTCGTAGAGCAGGTCGAGCGCCTTCTGCTCGTACTCCACCTCCTCGCGCTCGGCCGGCGCGCAGAGCGCCTGGTCGGCGGCGATCCGATCGAGCCGGTCGATGCGCTGGTAGCGGAAGAGCCGCTCCGAGTACGACTTGGCGGCGCTGAGCACGGCCGGTAGGTGCGGTAGCCCGGCGCCGACGACGATCAGCGGCGCGCCGATCTGGGACAGTTCGTGGCAGGCGGCGCAGAGCGCGGAGACGTCCTCCGGCCCGAGGTCCTGCATCTCGTCGATGAAGAGCGCGACGCCGGTGCCCACGTCACTGGCCACGGCTGCGGCGTCGCTGAACAGCTCGACCAGGTCGATCTCGATGTCTCCGGAGTCGGCCCGGCCACTGGCGGCGGGCACGTCGATGCCGGGTTGCCACCGGTCGCGCAGCTTGGACGGGGTCCCGGCGCGGCCGGTCGGTGTGGACCGCTGGGCGAACGCCTTGAGCACCCCGAGGAAGGCGTCGATCCGGTCCGGGGCGCGGTGCCGGGGGGCGAGTTCGCGGACCGCCATGTGCAACGCGGCGGCGACCGGGCGGCGCAGTGACTGGTCCGGCCGGGCCTCGATCTTGCCGCTGCCCCAGAGCCGGTTGATCGCCTGGGAACGCAGGGTGTTCAGCAGGACGGTCTTGCCGACGCCGCGCAGGCCGGTGAGCATGAGGCTGCGTTCGGGCCGACCGCGGGCGATGCGCTCCAGCACGATGTCGAAGACGTCCAGTTCCCGCCCCCGCCCGGCGAGTTCGGGCGGGCGCTGGCCGGCGCCAGGGGCGTACGGGTTGCGGACCGGATCCACGCATCGCAGAGTATCGGGCCCTCTAGCTGCGAAGCTAGATATGGATAGATGAGGCTACCGGCGTGTTGCGGCCGTCGAGATAAAACTAGGGCTGTCTAGCGTCCACGCTAGACAGCCCTAGTTTGCGCAAGGATCACCGCTTCTTCAGGCAGAGCACGTAATCGAACACGTCGATCGCGTTGTCGTGCACGTAGTTCGCGGTCGCCTGCGGCGCGAGCGTCTCGCACCGGTCCCCGTCGGTGGTCGCCGGGATGCGCAGCAGCACCTGGTAGGTGTTCGGGCCGCACGGCACCTTGCGCAGGTCCGCGTCGTCCTCGCTGCCGTCGTTGACCACGCAGTCCCCCTTGGCGAACTCCTCCTCGTCCGGGGATGGCAGGACGGGGCTCGGGGCGTCACTGGGCAGGCCCGGCGGGACGACGGGTGCGCTCAGCGACGGGGCTGGTGCGGCAGAGTCGCTGTCGCTGTCGGCGACCTTCCACGCCGCCCAGCCGACGAGGCCGAGACAGGGACAGAGCAGGAGCAGGACCACCAGCGCGACGATGAGGGCGATCTTCCCGCCGCTCCTTCTCGCCGGCGGGGCGGGTGGCATCCCGTACCCGCCGGGCGCCTGCGGAGGCCACGGCGCCGCCGTCTCGCCGGGTGCGGGCCCGGCGGGTGGGAACGGGCCCGGCGGTGCGTCCCACTCCGAGGGCTGCGGCGGCGGACCCCACTGCGCCGGCTGCGGCGGGGGACCCCACTGCGCCGGCTGCGGCGGCGGGCCCCACTGCGGTGGCTGCGGTGGCGGCGGACCCCACTGGGGGACGGTCGGGTCGACCGGGGGCGGGCCATCGGGGCCGGTCGGCGGGCGCTGGTACGGGTCGTCCGGCTGCCCGGAACCCGATGGTCCGTAGGTCGTCATGTCATCCCCAGGGGGTGGGTGGTCAGCGCTGCTTCAGGCAGAGGACGAAGTCGAGGGTGTCCAGCTCGCTGTCGAAGAAGTACCAGTTGGTGTAGCCGTCGACCTTGGCGCACTTGGCCTCGGCGTCGCGTTCGCCGCTGGTCGCGCCGTCGATCCGGCGCAGCACCTCGTACGACTTCGCTGTGCAGCCGCTGATCAGCAGCTTGGGCTTGCCGCCGGCCGCCCCGTCGTTGCGCACGCACTGGCCGACCTTGACGAACCGCGGGTCGGCCGACGACTCCGGTGCGGCGGCGCTCGGCACCGGCTCGGCCGGCTCGGTCACGTCCGCGCTTGGCGCCCCGACACCGGCCGAAACGGTCGGCGCGGCCACCGGGGCGGCCGGGTCGTCGGACCGGCCGAGAAACCAGTACGCGCCGCCACCGGCCAGCGCCAGCAGCACCACGACGGCCACCACAGCGATCAGCGGCCCTCTGCCGCGTCCGGACGGGTCGGGTGCGGGGTCACCGCCGTACGGGCCGTCGTCGGGCCGGTACGGCTCTCCGCCGTACGGGGGGTTCGCCGCGGCCGGCGGGTACGCGCCACCGTAGGGCGCCCCGGTCTCCCCGCCGTACCGCCCGCCGCCGTAGGGCGCCCCGGACGGCTCGGCCCCGTACGGTGTCCCGCGCTCCCCGCCGTACGAGGGCCCCGCACCGTAGGGCCTCGCCGGTACGCCGCCGTACGGACCGTCCCCGTAGGACCCGGGGCGCTCCGCAGGGGCGGGCGGGTAGGCCTGGACCGTCGGCGGGTAGGGCTCGGGGCCCGACGGATAGGGCTGCTGCGGCGGCCGGCCGGGCGTCTCGTCGGGCCGTTGCCCACGCCACGGGCCTCGAAAGCCCTCACCCGGTGGTCCGTAGTTCGTCATGCCGCCCTCCTGCACATCTGGTGAGAGGCCGGCCACCAATGCGCGACGCCGACTCCGAGGTCACCGTAGCGTGGTCCACCGATGAGCTCATCTCCACCGAGCGCCGCCGCCCTGCCCGGCCGCCGCGCCGCCGCCAAGCCAACCCTGGTCTGGACCGCGTTGATCGTGGTCTACCTGCTCTGGGGCTCCACCTATCTGGCCATCCGGGTCGCGGTGGAGACGCTGCCGCCGCTGCTGTCGGCCGCCCTGCGGTTCGCCGTCGCCGGCCTGGTGCTGGCGGTGGTGCTGCGGTTGCGCCGAGGGCCGGGCGCGCTTCGCGTGCAGCGTCGGCAGCTCGGCTCCGCCGCGCTGGTCGGTGTGCTCCTGCTCGCCGGTGGCAACGGCCTGGTGGTGCTCGCCGAATCCGGGCCGCCCGGGGTGGCGGTGCCGTCCGGAATCGCCGCGCTGCTGGTGGCGACAGTGCCGCTGCTCGTGGTGCTGCTGCGCTCCGCCACCGGTGACCGGCCCCCGGTCTGGACGTTCGCCGGGGTCACGTTCGGCTTCGTCGGTCTGGTCCTGCTGGTGCTGCCCGCCGGCAGCGCGGACGCGGTCCCGCTGGTCGGCGCGCTGACGGTGGTGGTGGGAGCCATCGCGTGGTCGGTCGGGTCGTTCCTGTCGGGACGGATCCGGGTGCCCGCCGACCCGTTCGTCGGCACGGTGTACCAGATGGTGGCCGGCGCGGTGGCGCTGGCCGTTGTCGCCGCCGGCCGGGGCGAGCTGAGCGAGTTCCACCCGGCGGCGGTCAGCACCCGGTCCTGGCTGGCGTTGGGCTACCTCATGGTGGCCGGCTCGCTGGTGGCCTTCACCGCGTACGTCTGGCTGCTGCAGAACGCGCCGATCTCGCTGGTCTCGACGTACGCGTACGTGAACCCTGCGGTCGCGGTGGCGCTCGGGGCGCTGCTGGTGGCCGAGCCGATCACCGGGCGGGTGCTGCTCGGCGGGGCGGTCATCGTCGCCGGGGTGGCCCTGGTGGTGAGCACGGAACGCCCGCGTCGGGCGGGCACGGGATCACGAACGGGGACCGCATCGACGGCGGACCGGCGGTAACCTCCGGCTCATGTCGGCCGCTGGGCTGGTGGGGGTGGCGTTGCTCGGTGGGGCGGCCGGTCTCGTCGTACCCCCACTGGCCCGGCGCTTCACCACCCCGGCCCGGCTGCGGCGCGGCGCCTGGCTGAGCCCACCGGTGGCGGCCGTGGTATTCGTGGGGCTCGCCGTCGCGCGGGGTGACGACCCGGCGTTGCCGGTCCTGCTCGCGGTGGCGGCGGTGGGGCTGGTGTTGGCCGTGGTCGACCTGGCGTGCCTGCGGTTGCCCGATCCGCTGGTCGCGGTCGCCGGCACGGTGGCCCTCGGGGGCCTGACCGGGGCGGCGCTGCTGGCCGGCACTCCTGGCCGGCTGCTTGGCGCGCTGGGGGGTGCGGCGGTCGCGGGCGCGTCACACGTGCTGCTGGCCCTGCTGCCGAGGTCCCGGCTGGGCTTCGGGGACGTGAAACTCGCAGCGGTCCTCGGGCTGCCGCTCGGCTGGCTGGGCCGCGATGCCGTGCTGGCCGGGCTGCTCCTGCCGCACCTGCTGCACGGTGTCCTGGTTCTTGCCCTGCTAGCAGCTCGAAAAATCCACCGCGAAACGTTGCTGCCCCTCGGACCGGCCCTGCTGACGGGCACCTGGCTCGCCGTGCTCATCGGTTGACCAGGGCTGAACGTGTGGCCGACGCGCCGGTTGCCGCGACTGCCGGGCTCAGCGGCGGGCAATCACCGTTAGTGACATCGCCGGTAGCGGTCGTCCGCACGAGCGGTATACCTGAAAGTCATAAATATGACTTTCAGGTATACCGCTCGTCGGCGTGACTAGGCACGAGCGCGCCACGCCGACGGCACCCAGCCCCCGGGTAGCTCAGATCAGGCGGAGTTGGCGATCCCTGGGGCGACGCGGCTCGGTTTCACCGAACCGCTCGAACAGGCCCGGGTCGATCGCGGTGAGGAACGGCGAGGGTGCGCAGTCACGCTCCACGCCGTGCCGGGTCCGGCGGGCGGCGTGGCTGACGTACAGCCGGTCCTGGGCCCGGGTCAGGCCGACGAAGAAGAGCCGGCGTTCCTCGGCGACCGCGTCCTCGTCGGGCGTCGAGCCCGGCCAGCGCAACGGCAGCAGCCCGTCCTCGACGCCGACCAGGAAGACCACCGGGAACTCCAGGCCCTTCGCGGCGTGCAGGGTGAGCAGGGTGACCGCCTCGGCGCGCGGGTCGAGCGCGTCCACCTCCGCGCCGGTGGCCAGTTGCGACAGGAACGTCTCCAGGTCGTCGCCGCAGCGGCGGGCCAGCGGGGTCAGCAGGTCCACCGCCGAGCGGACGTCGTCGGGGCGGACCGTGCTGCCGGCGCCGTCCAGGGTGGGCACCGCGAACCGCTCGGCGACCACCTGACCGGCCAGGCGCACCCGGGCGGCGAGCGAGCCGGCCAGCCCGTCGGCGTGCCGCAGCTCGCGGGCGATGGCCGCCACGCCGGGCCGGTCCCGCAGCCGGTCGTGCGAGCGCTTCTGGACCGGGATGTTGGCCCGGGTCAGGGCGTCCACGATCGGGGCGGCCTGCGCGTCGGTGCGGTACAGCACGGCGATGTCGGAGAACGACAGCGAGGTGGACCGGCCGTCGATCCGGCCCGAGTCCAGCGAACGGTGGGACAGGCCGCCGACCAGCTCGTCGACGGTACGCACCACGAAGTCGGCCTCCTCGGCCACCGACGCCGCCGGGTACCGCCCCACGAGTGGGGCTTCCGGGTCGAGTCGGGCCGGGTCCAGCCGCCGGCCCCGCACCAGCGAGGACGGTGCGATGGCCTGCACGGCGGCGGCCAGGATGGGCGCGGACGAGCGGTAGTTGCGGTTGAGCCGGACCAGTCGGGCATCCGTGAAGTCCTGCGAGAAGCGCAGGAAGTAGCCGACGTCGGCGCCCCGGAACGAGTAGATCGCCTGATCCGGGTCACCGATCGCGCAGAGGTTGCCGTCGGCGGGGCTGAGCAGCCGCAGCAGCTCGTACTGCACCGCGTCGACGTCCTGGTACTCGTCGACGAAGATCCACTGCCAGCGGTTCCGGTACCGCTCGACCAGCTTCCGGTCGGCCCGCAGCAGCTCCACCGGGAGGCTCACCAGCTCGTCCAGGTCGACCAGGTCCTGCTTGCGCAGCAGCGCCGTGTAGCCGGCGAGATCGTCGCCGGCCTCCGACTTCGCCGCCGCCCGCTCGGCGTCGTCGGCGATCCGGAACCCGGCCGGCAGGCCCGCCGCGTCGGCGTTCTCCCGCAGGATGGTCAACCCCAGCGCGTGGAACGTGCCCACGGTGACGTCCTCGGCGACCGGGCCGAGCAGACCGTCGAGGCGGTGCCGCAGCTCCTCGGCGGCCCGTCGGGTGAACGTGATCGCGAGGCAGCGCTCGGGAAAGACGTTCAACTCCGCGCACAGGTACGCGATCCGGTGGGTCAGCGTCCGGGTCTTGCCGGTGCCCGGGCCGGCCACGATGAGCAGTGGCCCACCGGGCGCGGACGCCGCCACCCGCTGCATGGCGTCCAGCCGGTCTAGCAGGCCGGTGCCGACCTCCTCCATGCCGGAGAGCATCGGCTCGAACGGTTCGTGCGGTGACGGCGGCGACGCGATCGGCGGCGCGGGCGCCGGGGCCGGCTTGCGCTTCGGTTCCGCCTTGGCCGCCGCCGGGCGCTTGGCCGTGGCCTTGGCCGCCGGCTCCGCGGGTCGTCGCTGCGCCGGCACCGGTACGTCGAACAGGGTCTCCTGCGAGCCCAGCTCCGCCGGGTCGAACAGCGTGATCACCCCGTACTCGCCGTCGTAACCCGGCACCCGGCGTACGTCGCCACGCCGCAGCCGCCCGATGCCCTCCGCGAGCAGTTCGCCGCCAGCCTGCGCGATGTCCGACAACGGCGTCGTGGTCAGGATCTCCAACTCGGGACCGAGCGCGGCGAGCAGCTCGTTGAGTCGCCCCTCGACCTTCTTCGACCGGGCACCCACCTTGTTGATCTCGCCGAGGATCTCGGCGAGCGGCACCAGGTGGGTGACCTCTCGGGCGTGTGCAGGACGGTGCCCGTCGGGTCGATCGGCCAGCTCCTCGATCCTGCTGAGGACGCCCACGGTGAGCGGCTTGCCGCACTCGGGGCAGCGCCCCCCGGCGGCCCGGGTGCGCTCCGGGGACCAGTTGACCCCGCAGAGCCGGTGCCCGTCCGCGTGGTACTTGCCCTCCTCCGGAAAGAACTCGATGGTGCCGGCCAGGCCGTCGCCGGTGCGCAGCGCCTCCCGGACGGCGAAGTAGTCCCGCTCGGCGGTCAGCACGGTGGCCTCCCGGCCCAGGGCCGGCGGCGAGTGCGCGTCCGAGTTCGAGACCAGTTGATAGCCGTCCAGGCTGCCGACGCGCCAGTTCATGGCCGGGTCGGACGAGAGGCCGGTCTCCACGGCGAAGATGTGCTCGGCCAGGTCGGCGTAGCAGTCGGCGATCGCGTCGAAGCCGGACTTCGAGCCCAGCGCGGAGAACCACGGCGTCCAGATGTGCGCCGGGACGAGATAGCCGTCCGGGCTCGCCTCCAGGGTGATCTCCAGCAGGTCCCGCGAGTCCAGGCCGAGGATCGGGCGGCCGTCGGAGCCGAGGTTGCCGATCCGGCCGAGCGCGGTGTTGAACCGGGCCACCGCTTCCAGGTCGGGCAGGTAGATGAGGTGGTGCACCTTGCGGGTCCGGTCGTCCCGCTTGTAGATGGTGGAGATCTCCACGCTCAACATGAACCGGACCGCGTCCGCGTCGGTCGTGCCGGCGAGTCGCGGCGGCAGCCGGCGGGCGATGTCGCGCTCCGCCTCCGGGGCGAGCCGGTAGAGCCCCGGCTCAGCCGGCCGCAGCGTCTCGGTCAGATGGTCGTACCAGGCGGGATGGGTGAAGTCGCCGGTGCCGAGCAGGGCGATGCCCTTGCGCCGCGCCCACCACCCGAGGGTCGGCAACGTCAGGTCACGGCTGCACGCGCGCGAGTATTTCGAGTGGATGTGCAGGTCCGCGACGAAGGGCGGGAGGCCACCGGGGGGTACGGCGCTGAACGGGGGCACGCCGCATCCTGTCACGCCCGTCGCGCCGCCCGCCCTCCGCCACGCGCGGACGTGACGTCCGCTATGCCGAGCGCAGCTCCACGAGGCTGATCTGCGGCTTGGCGCCCACCCGCACCGGCGGACCCCAGAAACCGGCGCCGTTGGTCACGTAGACCTTCGTGCCGTCGACCTCGCCGAGACCGCTGACCACCGGCTGCGCCAGGCCGACGACCAGGTTGAACGGCACCACCTGCCCGCCGTGGGTGTGCCCGGAGAGCTGCAGGTCGACGCCGTAGCGGGCCGCCTGCTTCGCGGCGAGGGGCTGGTGCGCGAGCAGGACGACCGGGCGGCTCGGATCGCGGTCACCGAGGGCGGCGGCGAAGTCCGGACCGGCGGCGAGGCCAGTGCCCGCCGGGTCCGCGTCCAGGTCGTTCACGCCGGCCAGGTCGAGCACACCGCCCCGGGCCTGGATCTCCTGCCGACGGTTCTGCAGCACCCGCAGGCCGAGGCGGTCCACCTCCTGGACCCATTCCTCCACCCCGGAGTAGTACTCGTGGTTGCCGGTGACGAAGAAGTTGCCGTACCGGGAGCGCAGGTCACGCAGCGGCGCGGCGGCCGGGCCCAGCTCGGCGACCGAGCCGTCGACCAGGTCACCGACGACCGCCACCAGGTCCGCGTCGAGACGGTTGATCGCGGCGACGATCCGCTCGGTGTGCGCCCGCCCGCGCAGGGGGCCGAGGTGGATGTCCGAGACGGTGGCGATGCGCAGGCCGTCCATGCTGCGCGGGAGCTTGCTGAGGGGGATCTGCACCCGGTCGAGTTGGGGCGGGCCGAGTGCCGTGCGGACGCCGTACCCCGTGATGCCGGTGGCGGTGAGGCCGGCGAAGATGGCGGCTCCGCGGGCCAGCAGCAGACGGCGGGCCGGGTCGTGGTCCGGTGCCGTCACGGCGCCGGTGGCCGGCGGATCGGCGGGCCCGGCGGCCCCGACCAGCACCGGCTCGGGCGCGGCGGTGGTCGGCTCGGCGGCGGTCACCCGGCGGGGCAGCACCAGCCGGACGACCAGCATCGGCACTTCCAGCACGACGAGCGTGACCAGCAGGTAGAACATCACCGCGAGCCACAGGTAGCCGGGCCAGGCGAGCCAGTAGAGGCCGGCCTGCGTGCCGACCAGGGTGGCCGGCACGAGCACCGCCAGCACTCCGGCGGCGATCCCGCCGATCCGCCGCCAGCGACCCGGCGTGGTGGTGTCCCGGATGAGGCGCTTCCACAGGTAGAGGTGGATCAGCCCGGTGACCAGCGCCAGGACGCCCATGAACCCCAGAACCGCCAACATGTGTGCGCCCCCCTCAGCCGCCCGCGAACGGGGGCAGGACATCGATCGTGGCCCCGCCCGGCAGGGGTGCCCGACGATCATGACAGGCGACGCCGTCCACGAGGAAACTGGCCACCCGCAGCACGGCGGCGAGCCGGTCGCCGTGCCGCTGGGCCAGCTCGGTGGTGAGGTCGTCGAGTGACCGACCGGCGGGGGTGACCTCCTCGGCGCGGCCGGCTGCGGCGCGCGCACCGGCGAAGTAGCGGACGGTAAGCGGTCTCGGCTGCACGGTCATCCCCCGATCGCGGACATCGGCCGGGTCGGCTGGAGGAAGGTGGGGTCGTCGATGCCGTGCCCGGCGCGCTTGCCCCACATCGCGGTGCGCCACCGCTGGGCCACCTCGTCGTCGGTCGCGCCGCCGCGCAGCGCCGCCCGCAGGTCGGACTCCTCGGTGGCGAACAGGCAGGCGCGGACCTGGCCGTCAGCGGTCAGCCGCGTGCGGTCGCAGTCGCCGCAGAAGGGCCGGGTCACGCTGGCGATCACGCCGACCCGGGCCGGGCCACCGTCGACCAACCAGGTCTCCGCCGGTGCCGCGCCGCGCTCGGCCGGGTCAGGGCTGAGATCGAAATGGGTACGCAGGGAGGCCAGGATCTCCTCGGCGGTGACCATCGTGCTGCGGTCCCAGCCGTGCTGCGCGTCCAGCGGCATCTGCTCGATGATCCGTAGCTGGTAGCCGTGGTCGAGCGCGAAGCGGAGCAGGGCCGGCGCCTCGTCCTCGTTGACGCCGCGCATCAACACGGAGTTGATCTTCACGGGGTCGAGCCCGGCGGCTGCCGCCCCGGCGAGCCCCGCCAGCACCGCGTCGAGGCGGGGACGGCGGGTGAGCTGGGTGAACCGGGCCGGGGCCAGCGTGTCCAGCGAGACGTTCACCCGGTCCAGGCCGGCCGTACGCAGCGCGGGCGCCAACCGGTCCAGACCGATGCCGTTCGTGGTGAGTGAGATCCGCGGACGGGGGTCGAGCGCGGCGACCGCGGCCACGATGCCGAGCAGACCGGGCCGGATCAGCGGCTCCCCGCCGGTGAACCGCACCTCGGTCACGCCGAGCCGCTCGACGGCCACCCGGACCAGCCGGACGATCTCCTCGTCGGTGAGCAGCTCCGGGCCGGCCAACCAGGGCAGCCCCTCGGCCGGCATGCAGTACGTGCACCGCAGGTTGCACTTGTCGGTGAGAGACACGCGCAGGTCCCGCGCGACGCGGCCGTACCGGTCGACGAGGACGCCGTCGGTCCGTGGGGCGACACTCACCGGTCGACCGTAGCGCGCTCGACGCTGCCCAGGGCGGCTCGGGCGAGTTCGACGACCGCATCGCGGTAGCCCGCGCCGAACAGCGCGGTGTGCACGAGCAGCAGATGCAGCTGATGCAGCGGCACCCGGTCGCGCCAACCGTCGGACAGCGGCCAGCTCTCCCGGTAGGCGGCCAGCACCCGATCCAGGTGCGCGACGCCGCCAAAGAGCGCCAGTTGGGCGAGGTCGGTCTCGCGGTGCCCACCGTGCGCCGCCGGGTCGATCAGCCAGGCCCGCTCGTCGACGCCCCACAGCACGTTGCCCGGCCACAGGTCGCCGTGGACCCGGGCCGGCGGCTCGTCCCCGCCGAACTCGCCGACCCGGCCGATCACCTGCTCGACCAGCGCGGCGTCGGCGCTGCTGAGCGCACCGCCGTCGACCGACAGCCGCAGATAGGGGGCGAGCCGGCGGCGGGCGAACCATGTCGACCAGGGACCGTCGTCGGGGGTGTTGTCCTGCCCGAGCGCGCCGATGAAGCCGGCCCAGGCCGCACCGAAGGTCGGTGCGCCGGCCCGGTGCAGGGCGGCCAGCTCCCGACCGAGGCGTTCGGCCGCGTCCGGCGTCGGCTCGCCGGGCTCCACCCAGTCGAGCGCCAGCAGGTCGGGCAACGCCACGATCACCTCGGGTACGCCGATCGCGTCGGCCTCGCGCAGCCAGCGCAGCCCGGCGGCCTCGGCGGCGAAGAAGCCCTCGGGCGCCGGCCGGTCGGCCCGCTCCGGCCAGGACTTGGCGAAGACCGAGTGACCGTCGTCCAGGGTGAGCCGGGCGGCGGCGCAGATGTCCCCTCCGGCGACCGGCGTCTCGCGGAGTCGCTGATGGGTCCGGAACGTCGGCAGGTGTGCCGGATGCGCGCGCAGGTACGCCAGGTCCATCAGCGCACGGTAGCCGCTGCCCATGACACCGGGGTGTCGTGTGAGTACATCGAAACGCGTCCACCTGCATGAATACGTTCAGTAACTGTGGATAAGCCGCGTGTCATCCACAGGGTCTGGAAGGCTTCGCAGGTCGGACGCAGCCTTCCTGCATGACCTCGACCGAACGTGCGAAGCTCTCCGTCCGCTCGCCCGCCGACCTGATCGCCGCCGTGCCGTACCTGCTCGGCTTCCATCCCGCCGACAGCGTGGTCGCGGTGGCGCTGCGCGGCCGGCAGATCATCTTCGCCGCCCGCGCCGACCTGCCCGAACCGTCCACGGACCCGGTCGAGCGTGCCCGACACCTGGCCGGGGTGATCTCTCGGCAGGGCGCGGAGGCGGCCACCGTGGTGGGCTACGGGCCACCCGACCGGGTGACCCCGAGCGTGGACGCGGTGCGCGCCGCCCTGACCGGCGCCGGCCTGGAGGTGCTCGACGCGCTGCGGGTGACCGACGGCCGGTGGTGGTCCTACCTGTGCACCGAGGCCGACTGTTGCCCACCCGAGGGTCGGCGCTACGACCCGACGGCCAACCCGGTGACCGCGTCGGCCGTGTTCGCCGGTCAGGTCGCCCTCCCCGATCGGGCGGCCCTCGTGGCGCAGGTGTCGCCGGTGGACGGCCCGGCCCGCGACGCGCTGCACGCGGCCACCGTCCGGGCGGAACGGCGACTGGTCGAGCTGGTCGAGCAGGCGCCCGCCAGCGACCTGCTCGGCGGCCGGGCACTGCGTTCCGCCGGGGTGGCGGCGGTCCGCGAGGCGCAACGCCGGCAGCGGCGCGGTGAGCGCCTCGACGACGACGAGGTGGCCTGGCTGAGCCTGCTGCTGACCCACCTGCCTATCCGTGACCACGCCTGGGAACGCACCGACGGCCGCGACCGGGACATCGCCCTCTGGACCGACGTGCTGCGCCGGGCCGAGCCGGAGCTGACCGCCGCCCCCGGTGCGCTGCTGGCGTTCGCGGCCTGGCGAGCGGGGCAGGGGGCGCTGGCGGCGGTCGCGCTGGAGCGCACGCTGAGCCTGCACCCCGACTACTCGCTGGCCCTGCTCCTGGACGACCTGCTCCGGCGCGGTGTGCCGCCCTCCGAGCTGGACGGCTGGCCGTCGGTCGGGATGCCCGGCGTGGTCCGCCCCCGCAAGCGCCGCCGACGTGGCCGCCGCTGACCCGCGCGCGATCGGTCCCTGCCCACGTACCCGCCAACAAGGCCATGGTCGTGTCACCGCACGGCCACAGCGCGTATCGCAAATTTGCTATGGTGGGTGCGCGTGCCCTGGCTAGTCCTCTATCACCCGGAGGCGATCGTCGAGCTGAACGCGCTGCCCGGGGAACTTCGCCCACGGGGAGGCCGTAGCCGGTGGCGTGCCTTCTATTCCGGGGTCGGCGCGGCGTTCGTCGTCGGCTCCATCGGCCCAGAAGCCGGTGTCAACCGGCGCGGCTTCAACAGGGCTGTGGCAGCGGCTGAGGAAAGGATCAAGGAGGTGGAGGAGGAGTGATGAAGGCTGGTGATCTCAAGACTTCGCAGCAGGTCATCGGTGAGAGCCGCGATCAGGACCCGGCATTCCACGCTGAGTGGAACCGGACGGCCTTCGCCCGTGATGTTGCCCTCCGCATCGTCCGGTACCGCGCCGAAAACGGCCTGACCCAGACGGCATTCGCCCGCATGGTCGGCATGACTCAATCGGTCATCGCGCGACTGGAGTCCGGTGATCAGCCGCCGTCCATCGCCACGCTCGCCAAGCTGTCCGCGGGGACCGGCTTGGAGTTCGAATTCAAGATCTCTCACGGCATCGTCGAGGTCGAAGCCGCCTGACTGACCCCGCCTCAGAAGAACGGGGCATCCCCACCGTGCGGACACGCCGATTTCAGCGAACCCGAGTCGATCAGGTGTCCTGGCTGATCGGGTCGACGTGCCTCACGTGCCTGACGAAGCTCGCCCAGACAACCGGCCGGAACGCCAGCGTGCCGCCAGCCCGGTCCTTCGTGTCGCGGACGAGCACGACGCCCGGCAGGTTGTCGGCCACCTCCACGCACGCCCCACCGTTCGAGCTGCTGCGGGTGCTCTTGCGCCAACGGGCGCCGGTCACGTCATCCATGCTCGCGCTCTCATCAGGTCGATGGTCAGGTCTCGCGGTAGCGCTAACGACCTCACGCTATCCCAGACCGCCCAGAGTGGAGCAACGTCATTACTGAGGCGCCCGGCCGCCTGATCGTCGAGGTAGCCGACGTCGCCGCCGTCCGGTGTGCTGGCGATGACGAACGGTCCGGCCTGGCCGGGGTGGAACCCAGCAGTCAGGGGAAGCACATGGATCATCACGGCCGGCCGTTCGGCGAGCACCATCAGATGATCGAGCTGCTCGGCCATGATGTCGGGTCTTCCCCGGCGCAGCGCCGCCTCGTCGATGACGAAGACGGTCAGCGGTGGACGGGGTCGATCGAAGACGACGGCCTGCCGGCGCAGCCGGGTCTCCACGTGCGCCGCGAGGTCGTCGTCGGCCCAGAGCCCGCTGCTCAGCACGGCGCGCGCGTACGCCTCGGTCTGCAGGAGACCGGGCAACACGGTGGACTCGTACCACCGCAAGCCGACGGCCTCGCGCTCGATGTCCGTCCAGGGCCGGAGCCATGCTGGCTCGCGCCGCTTGAACAGGTCGGGCCACAGGTCCATCTCGTCGCGGCCAAGGACCGCCGCGACCTTCGACCGGTGGCGCGTCTGGGGAATCCGTCCCGGGTTCGCCCACTTGGCCGCCGTCTTTGGATCCACCCCGATCTCGGCGGCGAGGCTGTCCGCTGTCAGGCCGGATGCTGACATCGCCTCGGCGACTGCGCGGTTCATCCGCGACCCCTCCCGTACGTCCCAGACGTCCACAGGAGATATTGCTACGCAGTGTATTCGGATAGCAACCCTTGGAAGTGTTCCTTCCGAACGGCGCGGCCGGCAGGGACCCCCCCGAGACCCGGCGGTCGCGTTCGTATCGGGGCCGCCCCGCGGGCGAGCACTCCGGGGCGGGCCCCTCCCAACGAGGAGGGGGACCATGCCGCCCAAGCCCACGAACCCGCCACCGCTCAAGGCCGGTGACCTTGTTCGCCTGACCCGCGCCGCGAGCCCGCAGTTCATCCGGCCGATCACGGTCCGGGTCATCCGCGAACTCACTGACCGCCACACCTACCACGGCTGGACCTGGATCGAGGCGTACGAGCTGGGACCCAACGGCGAGGCACGGGCCAAGCGGGAGCTGTTCGTGCTCCGCGAAGGGGTCGACCTGCTGACGTCCGGTCCGACCAGTCGCCAGGTGACTCGGCGTGACCCGGTGCGGGCTGTCAGATGACCGAACACCCATTGCTCAAGCCGACGTGGCGCTGTCGCACCTGCGGGATCGCGTGGCCCTGCTCGGCCGCGAAACTGCGCCTGCTCGGTAAGTACCAGGCCCGGTAGCCCGCACCTCGGCGCGGGGTCCATGGCCACCTCGGGGGTCGGCCCGGCGACCACGGCTGGACCTGGTCAAACCGGCCGCTGAGGTTCAGGCTGGCTGGTCGACCGTGATCCGCTGCGGGCCGGCGTAGACGTTCATGGTCGGGCCGCGCAGGAAGCCGATCAGCGTCATGCCCGCCTCCTCGGCCAGCTCGACGGCGAGGGTGCTCGGCGCGGACACCGCGGCCAGCAGCGGCAGGCCGGCCATCCACGCCTTCTGGGTCAGCTCGAAGCTGGCCCGGCCGGACACCAGCAGCAGGTGCCCGGCCAGCGGCAGTCGGCGTTCGCGCACCGCCCAGCCGATCACCTTGTCCACCGCGTTGTGCCGGCCCACGTCCTCGCGGAGCACCACCAGCTCTCCGGCCGGGCTGAACAGCCCTGCCGCGTGCAGCCCGCCGGTGCGGTCGAAGCCGCGCTGGGCGGCCCGCAAGCGGTCGGGCAGTTCGGCGAGGAGGGCGGCCGGCACGGTGAGCGGGTCCGCCGTGACGTCGAACAGCGACCGCGTCCGGATCGCGTCGATGCTCGCCTTGCCGCACACCCCGCAGGAACTGGTCGTGTAGAAGTTCCGGGACGGGTCGGTGGTCGGTTCCGGCACGCCGGGGGCGAGCACCACGTCCACCACGTTGTACGTGTTCGGCGTCTCCGCGCCGGCGCAGAGCTGGGCGGTCAGCACGTCGTCGGTCGACCGGATCAGCCCTTCGGTCAGCAGGAACCCGATCGCCAGGTCCAGGTCGTCGCCGGGAGTCCGCATGGTGACGGCGAGCGGCTTGCGCCGGCCCGGGCCCGCCGCGCCGACCCGGATCTCCAGCGGCTCCTCCACGGCGAGGGTGTCCGGCCGTCGGACGGCTGCGCGCCCGTCGGCCGCCGCGTCCAGGTCGATCCGTAGTACGCCCCGTCGGTCAGTCGCCCGTCCCATCCCGCCATCCTGCACCCCGGCCCGGCACACCCGCACGGCCGCCGGTCATCAGGCACCCGGCAGCGCACGCCGCCACCGGGCACTCGGCCCGGCTACCGTGACCGGGTGGGGACGTACGCCGCAGTGGTGCTCGCGGGTGGGGCCGCCCGACGGATGGGCGGGGTGGACAAGCCCGCGCTTCCGGTTGGTGGCCGGTCGATGCGTGACCGGGTGCTGGCCGCCGTGGACGATGCCGCGCCGCGTGTGCTGGTCGGTCCGGGTGACGGTGTCGCGGACGGGGTGCGGATCACCCGCGAGGATCCGCCCGGCGGCGGGCCGGTCGCCGCGACGGCCGCCGGGCTGGCACTGCTCGATCCCGACACGACGGTCGTCGCGTTGCTCGCCGCCGACCTTCCACTGCTCACCCGCGCCGCGATCGGCGACCTGCTGACCCACCTCGACGGGGAGCGACCAGTCGACGGGGTGTGCTTCGTCGACGCGGACGGCCGGCGGCAGTCGCTCTGCGGGGTGTGGTGCGTCGCCGCGCTGCGGGCCGGGCTGACCCGGCTGGCCGCCGAGCGGGGCGGCAGCCTGGCCGGTGCTCCGGTACGGGCGCTGTTGGCCGGTCTCGCCGTCCGGGAGGTGCCGTGGGCCGGTGACGGTCCGCCGCCCTGGTTCGACTGCGACACTGACGAGGACGTACGCCGGGCGGAGGAGTGGGTGCGATGACGGTGCTGGACGACTGGGTCACGGCAGCGTGTGCCGAGGTGGGTCTGGACCCGACCGAGGTGCCGGTGTCGGCGGTGCTGGACCTGGCCCGCGATGTCGCCCACCAGGTGCTGCGGCCAGGGGCGCCGGTCACCGCGTACCTGCTCGGGCTTGCCGTCGGCAGGGGTGCCGACCCGGCGGACGCCGCGGCCCGGCTCAGCGCCCTCGCGGCCGACTGGCCGGTCCGGCTCGGTGCCGATCCCGACGACCCCACCTCCTGACCCGCTGCGCCGCGCCCCCGCGACCAGACCGTCGCCACGGCGAGAGGACGGCGGTGTCCGATCCCGGTCCGGGCTGATTCGACGCCCGGACGGCGTGGGTAGGGTGATCGGAACGGACGGAGGCGATCATGACGGCTGACCACCCCTCGGCGCCGGACGGTGAACCCGGCGGCATATCCGAGCCGGCAGAGTCGATCCTGCTCGACGAGCCCAGCACCACCGACCTGCGTGCCAAGGTGACCGAGGCGTGGCGGGAGTTCGCCCGGATGCTCGCCCTGCGGCTGCGGGAGCTGCCCGCCGGCGCGCACCTCGAACTGACCCTCGACCCCACCGCCTCCGGTACGGGGGATGCCGTCTATTCGATCAGCGTCGACGTGACCGGCGACGGCGGGCTGTCGGCTCGGGCCGTCGGCAACGCCGCCCTGCCGCAGGGCTACCGGCTGGACCGTGCCGCGGTGGCGGACATGGTGGCGCTGGGCTGGTCCCCGCCCGGGGTGGTGGCCGGCTCCGGCGGCTCGTTCGGGCTGGACGGTACGACGGCGGAGGCGGCCCGGATCGCCCCGCTGCTGTCCCGCACGCTGCGCGACGTGTACGGCGCCCCGCATCCCGCCTTCCTCGTCTACCTGGTGCACGACGCCGAGGGTGAGCCGTTGACGGTGGAGCCGCTGGGCACCGCGCGCAGCGAGTTCGGCCCGGACGCCGACGTCGAGGGTGACCTCCAGGAGGCGCTGGCCGAGGCGGCCGCCGAGCGGGACGACGTGCTCGACCTGGCGGACCGCGTCCGCACCGTCGTGTCCACGATGCTGAAGTCCGACGCCGAGCGGTTGCAGATCGACTCGGACGGCGACATCACCATCCGGGCCGGCTCGGCGATGGTCTTCGTGCGGGTGCGGGACAATCCATCCCTGGTGGACGTCTTCTCCCCGGTGCTCACCGAGGTCGAGCCGACCGAACGGCTCTACGTCAAGCTGTCGGAGCTGACCAACCGGATGCCGATCGGTCGCCTCTACTGCGCCGACGACACGGTCTGGGCGTCCATCCCGGTCTTCGGGCGCAACTTCCAGGCCACCCACCTCATGCTGGCGGTGCAGGTGATGACCGGCCTCGCCGACGAGCTGGACGACCGCCTGCACGGCGAGTTCGGTGGCAAGCGGTTCTTCGGTGAGGGCGACAAGCCGGTCCGGCGCGACGAGTCGGAGCACCGCACCGGCATGTACCTCTAAACCACGTCCAGCAGGGTCTTGCCGACCGTCGCCCGCGCCTCGATGGCGGCGTGCGCGTCGGCGGCGCGTTCCAGCGGAAAGCGCTGGCCGATCAGCGGCCGGAGCTGGCCGGCCGCCGCGTCCGCCAGGGCCCCGATGGTGTACGCCCGCAGCCGCGCGGGCGGCACGTCCGGCCGGACCAGCGTGACCTGACGTTCGGCGGCGGCCTCCGGTGCCACCGGGGACCACTCGCCGCTGGCCAACCCGAAGCTGATCATCCGGCCGCCCGGGGCCAGCAGCTCGAACGCCGTCCGGGCGACCGGGCCGCCGACGCCGTCGAACACCACGTCGACCCCGCCCACCGTGTCCCGGATGCG
Source organism: Micromonospora sp. NPDC005194 (assembly GCF_040608335.1). Taxonomy (NCBI): domain Bacteria; kingdom Bacillati; phylum Actinomycetota; class Actinomycetes; order Micromonosporales; family Micromonosporaceae; genus Micromonospora; species Micromonospora sp. NPDC005194. Next base: position 212,126 of record NZ_JBEXIA010000002.1, read on the forward strand.
GTCGGCCCAGCCCGGCATCCGGTAGTCGACCGCCACCTCGGCGCCCAGGCCGGGCAGCAGGTCCACCTTGCGCGGCCCGCCGGCCACGCCGATCACCCGCGCGCCGGCCCGCGCCGCGAGCTGGACGAGGAGACTGCCCACGCCGCCCGCCGCGGCCTCGACCAGCACGCGGTCGCCGGGGCGGACGCCGACCGCCTCGACGAGCATGGTGGCGGTACGCCCGTCGGCCATCATGGCCACGGCCGCGTCCAGCGCCAGCCCGGCGGGCACCTCGATCGGCGCGGACGCGTCCACCACCGCCCGTTCGGCGTACCCGCCGGAGCCGCCGGTGGCGCTGACCACCCGCCGCCCGGTCAGGGCCGGGTCGACGTCCGGCCCGACGGCGACGATCACCCCGCCGACGCCGTTGCCGGGGATCAGCGGTGGAGTGACCTGGAACGGGCCGGGACGTCCCGAGCGCTGCTGCGTCTCGACGAAGGTGATGTTCGCGTGCGCGACGTCGATGAGCACCTGGCCAGGGCCGGGGCTCGGGTCGGGCGCCGGGCCGGGCGTCAGCACCTCGGGACCGCCGAACTCACGTAACCAGATCGCCCGCATGGAGTCCCCCTCGTGTCGTGCCCAGGCCGCCACGAGTCCAACACCTGAACCGGGCTTGAGGTCAAGCCCGGTTGGACGGCCCGACGCCGGGGGACTCGACCAGCCGGGACAGCACGATGGTGCTGCGGGTGGAGGTCACGAAGGACTCGGCGCGCAGCCGCTCCAGCGCCGCCTCCAGGTGGGCGATGTCGGCGGCCCGCAGGTGCACCAGCGCGTCCGCCTCGCCGGAGACGGTGTACGCGCCGACCACCTCCGGGTGCCGGCGGGCGGCCACGCCGATCTGCGCCGGGGTGGTCCGACCGGCGCAGAACAGCTCGACGAACGCCTCGGTGGTCCAGCCGACGGCCGCCGGGTCCACGACGGCGGTGAATCCCCTGATCACGCCCGTGGCGCGCAGTCGGTCCACCCGGCGCTTGACCGCCGGGGCGGAGAGTGACACCCGGACGCCGATGTCGGCGTACGACGCGCGGGCGTCAGCGACGAGCAACGCAATGATCCGCTGGTCTACCGCGTCTATCTGCAACGTTCCGCCTCTGGGAAGCAATGGTTGTGGCTGTTACCAAAGTTCAACGGTACCTACTCTTGGTGACCGTGAACCAGCAGCGAGTCTCGCGAAAGCGGACATATCTCATGTGCTCGCCCGAGCACTTCGCGGTCGAGTACGCGATCAATCCGTGGATGGACGTGACCACCCCGGTCGACCGGGAGTTGGCCGTCAAGCAGTGGGACCGCCTGCGCGAGACGCTCGTCGGCCTGGGGCACGACGTGCATCTGCTCACCCCCGAGCCGGGCCTGCCCGACATGGTCTACGCCGCCAACGGTGCGTTCGTGGTGGACGGCAGCGTCTACGGCGCCCGGTTCAAGCACGAGCAGCGGGCCGCCGAGGCCGCCGCGCACCACGCCTTCTACGAGTCGCAGGGCTGGCGGTTCATCGCCCCGAGCGAGACCAACGAGGGCGAGGGTGACTTCGCCTACCTACCGGAGGCGCACGGCGGGCTGATCCTGGCCGGGCACGGCTTCCGCACCGAGATCCCGGCGCACGCCGAGGCGCAGGAGGCGCTGGGCCGTCCGGTGGTGTCGCTGCGCCTGATCGACCCCCGCTTCTACCACCTGGACGTGGCGCTCGCCGCTATCGACGACGCCAACGTCGTCTACTTCCCCGGCGCGTTCTCGGCCGCCAGCCAGCGGGTGCTGACCCAGCTCTTCCCGGACGCGGTGATCGCCGACGACGAGGACGCGATGGCCTTCGGGCTGAACCTGGTCAGCGACGGCGCGAACGTGGTGCTCAACAGCGAGGCCACCCGGCTGGCGGGCAAGCTCAAGGCCGCCGGCTACAACCCGGTGCCGGTCGAGCTGGCCGAGCTGAAGAAGGGCGGCGGCAGCGTGAAGTGCTGCATCGCCGAGCTGCGGCACTGACCCGAACACTGCCGCGTACGGCAGGGGCCGGCCTCCCGTCGGAGGCCGGCCCCTGCTGCTGCTTGTGGTGGGCGTTTCAGCCGAGCGTGGCCAGCTCGTTGATCAGCACGTTCGACATGACCTGACCGTCGCGCTGGACCTCGCGCAGGTACCACTTCTGCTGGGGGGTACGCGGCTGGTTGAACTGCCAGATGCCGCGCGGGCTGTCGATCTGGCCGATCCGGCCCAGCGCCAGGTTGACCTGCTGCGGGGTGGGTGACCCACCGGTCAGCTGGATCGCCTGGTCGAGCACCTGCGCCGCGTCGTACGACGCCATCGCGTAGGTCGTCGGCGTGCTCTGGTGCTTCTTGCGGTAGGCGGAGGCGAAGACCCGGTTCGACGTGTTGTTGAGGTCGGCCGAGTAGTTCAGCGCGGTCTGGATGCCGAGCGCGTCCCGGCCCAGGCTCTCCAGCACGGTGCCCTCGGTGAGGAAGCCGGGCGCGTAGACGGGGCCGCTGAACTGGTCGCGCAGTTGCTTGATGAACTCCACGGCGGCCGAGCCCGCGAAGAAGCAGAAGACGGCGGTCGGCTTCTTGCGCAGCGCCTTCTCGATGTCCGCCACGTAGGTGCCCTTGCCCGGGTTCGGGGTCGGGTTGGTGTTGGTCACCGGGTCGGCGATGCGCGGGTCGGAGGTGCCGAACTCCTGCCTGAAGCCCCGCACCACGTCCGGGCTACCCACGTTCTCCGGCATGATGATCGCGATCCGGCCGTTCGCCGGGAGCTGGTCGCGCAGGTAGCGGCCCAGCGCCCGGCCGGCCTCATCCAGCACGTACGACGTACGCCAGATGTAGACGACGCTCTGCAGGCTGCTCGGCGAGGCGTTCGAGCCGATGAGCGGGACCCGGGCCTCCTCCACGGTGTCGCGGATGCCGACCATCACCGCCGAGTTGACCACGCCGGTGAGCGCCAGCACGTTCTGCTTGAGCAGTTGGTCGACGGCGGCCTTGCCGGTCTTGGCGTTGTCACCCTCGTCGGCGGTCAGCAGCTCGACCGGATGCCCGCCCAGCTGCTGGCCGTGCAGGTCGAGGAAGAGCTGGAAGCCGTTGGTGATGTCGTCACCGATGGACTTGAAGCCGCCGGCCTTCGGCGCGATCAGACCGATCTTGATCGGGCTCTTGGCGGCGGCCGGCTTGCCCTCGGTGTCGGAGCCGCACGCGGCGGCGAACCCGGTCGTTCCGAGCGCGGCCAACAGTTGGAGCGCCCGCCTGCGATTCATCTGCGACACCGAGTTCCTTCCAGGAGCGTTGCAGGGCAGAACACCGCCCCTCCGGCGTTCTACCTGCTCCGCGACGCTGCGTCAATGGTTAGTGATCATCGTGCAGGGACCGCAACACAGCCAGCACCGGGGGCCACGCCGAGGACTCCGGGTCGATCAGCCCGAAATGCTCACATCCGGGCAGCTCAACAAGGGAAATATCGGATCCTGCGGCACGAGCCGCCGCGACGAAGTCCCGGCTCATCGCCACCGGCACCTGCAGATCCGCCGAACCGTGCACGACTACCGTCCGTGTCGGGACCGGTACCAATGATCGTGGATCGGTCGCCGCGTACCGGTCCGGGAAGTCGAGTGGGCCGCCGCCGAGCAGCGCCGCCACCGCACCCGCGTCCAGATCCAGCCGGTACGCCGCCGCGAGATCGGCCACCGGGGCCAGGGCCAGCACCCCGCCCACCGTCGACGGCGCGGTGGCCGCCGCGTACAGCGCCAGATGGCCACCGGCGGAGTGACCGATGACGATCGGCGCGGCCCTGCTCACCCGACCCGGCAGCGCCTCGGTGGCCAGCTCGGGCAGCGCCGCGATCCCGGCCAGCGCGTCGGTCAACGTGCCCGGCCAGCCGCCGCCCGGCTGCCCCGTACGCCGGTATTCCAGCTGCGCCACCGGGTAGCCCTCGGCGGCGACCGCGGCGGCCAGCGGGCCGGTGTGCCGGCGGTCGTACTCGGAGCGCCAGAAACCACCGTGCACCACGACGACCAGCGGCCGGGCCGGACCGACACCGGCCGGCCGGCGCAGGTCGGCAATCTGGTCCGGGTGGTCGCCGTAGGCCACCGTCAGGTCCGGCTCCGGCGCGGGCCGGGTCAGCACGGCGCGTGGGTCGGCAGGCATGGCGCGACGGTAGCGCGCCCCGCCCGGGTGGTTCGGCCCTGGGAGTCGGTCCCGGGCGGCATGGGTCGCGCCCACTGGGTAAAGATGGACCCCATGACCGAAGCGCGCTCCGCTGAGCAGAACGACCAGCCCGGCCCTGACGACTCCGGCCACTCCGGCACGGTGGTGGTGGTCGGTCCGGACGGCCGGCCGATCGGCACCATGCAGACCGAGGAGGGGCAGGGCGAGGACCCGACCCGTCTGGTAGAGCAGCCGGCCAAGGTGATGCGGATCGGCAGCATGATCAAGCAGTTGCTGGAGGAGGTCAAGGCGGCCCCGCTGGACGACGCCAGCCGGCACCGCATGCGCGAGATCCACGAGCGGTCGATCGTCGAGCTCAAGGAGGGTCTCGCCCCCGAGCTGCGCGACGAGCTGGAGCGGATCTCGCTGCCCTTCACGGAGGACAAGGCCCCGAGCGAGGGCGAGCTGCGTATCGCGCACGCCCAGCTCGTCGGCTGGCTGGAGGGCCTGTTCCACGGCATCCAGGCGGCCCTGGTCGCCCAGCAGATGGCCGCGCGGGTCCAGCTGGAGCAGATGCGCGGCGGCCGGCAGGCGCTGCCCAGCGGCCCCGGCGGTGTGGTGCCCGGAATGCCGGGCATCGGCCAGCCCGGCGGCGGTGAGGGCCACAACACCGGCCAGTACCTCTGACCTGGCCGGTCAGTCCACCCCGAAGATCTTCTCCAGGTACGCCGCCACGCCGTCCTCGGAGTTCGCCCCGGTCACCTCGTCGGCGACCGCGAGGACGGCGGGGTGCGCGTTGGCCACCGCCACGCCGCGCCCGGCCCAGCTCAGCATCGGCACGTCGTTCGGCATGTCGCCGAAGGCCAGCACGTCCGCCGCGGGCACCCCGATCCGGTCGCAGTACCAGTCGAGCCCGGCCGCCTTCGTCACCCCGGCCGCGGAGATCTCCACGAGCCCCGAGGACGACGAGTGCGTCGCCTCGGCCAACCCCGCCACCGCTGCCGCCACCAGTGCGACGAACGCGTCCGGGTCCTGCTCTCCGGCGCGGGCGAGCAACTTCACCGCGGGAAGCGAGAGCAGCTCCTCCGGTGTCTCGACCGGCCGGATCCCGTCGGGGTCGACGTCCCAGCGCAGCGGGTAGTCCGTTTCGTGCCGCATCTGGCGGCTGTCCATGATCTCCACGGCGAAGCTGATCCCGGGCACCTCGGCCCGCAGCCGCTCGGCCACCTCGGCCAGGTGCTGTGGCGCGAGCGGGTCGGCCCGCAGCACCTCGTCCCGCACCGGGTCGTAGACCACGGCGCCGTTGGCGCAGACCGCCGGCAGCGGCTCGGCCAGCTGGTCGTACACCATCTCCAGCCAGCGGACCGGACGGCCGGTGACCAGGACGACCGGCGTGCCTCGCGCGGTGATCCGCGCGAGCACGTCGGCGGTGCGCGGGCTGAGCGTGCGGTCGTCGCGGATCAGCGTGCCGTCGATGTCGGTGGCGACCAGCGCAGGGGTGTCTCGCATCACCGGGACAGTAGCCGGTCCAGGTACACCGCCACCCCGTCGTCGTCGTTGCGCAGGGTCACCTCGTCGGCGGCGGCACGCAGCGCGGGGTGCGCGTTGGCCACCGCGACCCGGGACCAGCCGGCCCACTCGAACATCGGCAGGTCGTTGGGCATGTCGCCGAAGACCAGGACGTCAGCGGGGTCGACCCCCAGGCTCTGCGCCACCACGGTCAGCCCGGTCGCCTTGTCCACGCCGGGCGGGCAGATCTCGATGAACCCGAGCCCGGCCTGGGTGAGCGAGGCAGCCTGCGGCGAGACGATCCGGCGGGCCACCGCCAGCAGCTCGTCGACGTGGTGGTCGGCGGTCCGGGCGAAGGCCTTGATCACGTCACAGGAGAGGCACTCAGCGCGGCTGCGCGCCTCGAACCGGTCCTGGTAGGGCCAGCTCTCGTGGTAGTCACCCCAGAGCGGGGCGTCGTGCTCGTCGGACGCCTCGACCATCACGGTCAGCGGGCCGACCTCGGCCTCCAGGTCGGCGAGCAGCCGGGCCAGCACCTCGGCGGGCAGCCGCTCGTCGCGGAGCACCACCGGGCCGGTCGGGTCGCTCTGGTCGACCACCCGTCCACCGCCGGCCATCACCAGGAAGTCGGCGGCCCGGATGTCGTTGCGGGTCAGCTCGGTCAGGCGGGGGCCGCGTCCGGTCGCGCCGACCACCGGAATTCCGGCGGCCCGCACCCGGTCGAGCACCCCATGGGTGTACGCGGAGACGGTGTCATCGCTGCGGACCAGCGTTCCGTCGAGGTCGGTCGCGATCAGTTTGGGCAGTCCCGGGCGGGTCATCGTTCCTCCTTCGCCCGCCGCCGTCGCACCTGCCGAGGCCAGGGAAAGCGAGGCCCGGCGTGACGGCGGGCAGCAACCGTACCTCGGGAAACGGGCCCGAACCATGTCTTCCAGGCGAATCGGGCACCAACTCCAGGCCCGTTCCCAACCTCCGCGATCTTGTACTTCCGGTCGCCGATACGCGGTGGAATGCGCCTTCTGTCGCTGCAGAAAGTGCAAGATCGGTGGGTCGGGGTCGGCCTGGCCGGCTCAGGTGTTGGGGTGTTCGGGGCGGGCGAACGGCGCCACCGCGGTCACGGTCAGGTCGGCCGGCGCGGGCGGGCCGTCCTCCTTCTCGACCGGGTCGAGGTGCCGACGGCGCCAGCCCTGCCCCGTCGCGGCCCCGGAACGGTTGTCCTCCGTCGGCGCGTTCGGGGCCAGCCGCAGGGCCGCGGCGAGCAGCACGCAGGCCACGAACGCCATCACCAGGCCGCGACCGTACTCGACCCGGAAGTTGTCCTCCGGCTCGTAGAAGTAGTTGCGCTGACCGGGGTCGTCGAGTGTCGCCGTCGCCGCGACCAGCAGTGCCAGCAGCGCCCCGCTCAGGGTGAACCCGACCAGTCGGGCGTTCGGCCGGACGGCCGCCGTGCCCCGCAGCGCCAGTGCCACCGTGCAGACCAGCCCGAGCAGACCGACCAGGTAGCCGATGCCGAAGCCGCCGACGTCGGACACCCCGGCGGGCACGTCGATCGAGGTGGCACCGGCCGGGCCGCCGTTCGGCAGAGTCATCACCAGCCACTCGCCGAGCAGCGAGGCCACCCCCGCCACCGCCCCGAGCCCGGCGAGCAGCACGGGCAGGCGGGGATCCCGGGTGATGCCGGCCAGGGACCCGCCGAGGCGACGGCGTCCAGTGGCGGGCTCGTCGGCACCCCACTCGATCACGGCCGGCCCGTCGGACGGGTCGCCCTGCCGTGGGATGGGCAGCTCCTCGGACATCGGCCATCCTTCCGCCGGTCGCGGGCCTGCGTCGAATCATGGCACAGAGGGTCGTGCTGGTGCCGCTGCCGAAACCGCCCGCGTCGCGCCTCCGCCAGGGGTGACGGGAATCGCACGGCAGGCGTCGGTGCCGGTCGGTCGCTCGGGAGGCACCTTTCCGCTAGCGTTCTCCTCATGCCTATCCGTACCGCTTCCGCACAATGGCAGGGCAATCTCACCGAGGGTTCCGGCACCGTCCGCACCGGTAAGGGCGGCCTGTCCGGCAACTACTCCTTCAAGTCGCGCTTCGAGGAGGGTGAGGGCACCAACCCCGAGGAGCTGATCGCCGCCGCGCACGCCGGCTGCTTCTCGATGGCGTTCTCGAAGGCCCTCGCCGACGCCGGCTCGACGCCCACCTCGGTCGAGACCACCGCCAAGGTCCACCTGGACAAGACCGACGCCGGAATGAGCGTGACCCGGATCGACCTGGAGACCGTCGGCCAGGTGCCCGGGGTCGACGAGGCGGAGTTCCAGAAGCTCGCCGAGGCCGCCAAGGCCAACTGCCCGATCTCCCGGCTGCTCTCGCCGGGCGCCGAGATCACCCTCACCGCTCGCCTGGCTTCCTGACCCGGCGACGCACGCCGCACGTTCACGGAAGGAGCCTCCGCCCGGTCCCGGGCGGCCGCTCTCTTTCGTGAACGCGCGGCCCCGGCCGGGGTGGCCGCGCGTGAGCCGGCCGATCGGTGCGGCGTCGGGCAGAATGGACGCCGTGCCGGTGGACATGACTCGCGAGCGCTTCGAGGAGCTGGTGGCTGACGCCCTCGACGAGGTGCCCGAGGAACTGCTCGGCCTGATGAACAACGTGGTGATCCTGGTCGAGGACGACCCACCGCACACCGACCCCGACCTGCTCGGCCTCTACGAGGGGCACGCGCTCACCGATCGGGGTTGGGACTACGCCGGCGTGCTTCCGGACCGGATCTTCATCTACCGCCGTCCGATCCTGCGGATCTGCGACAGCGACGAGGACGTCGTCGACGAGGTCGCGGTGACCGTGGTGCACGAGATCGCCCACCACTTCGGCATCGACGACGCGCGACTGCACGCGCTGGGCTGGGGCTGACCCGGCCGCACACCGCCAGGTCAGAGCGCGGCACGCCGCTTCGCCGATGGCCCCTGGTTGCCGTGGTCGCCTACCGTCGGTGCAGCGACCGCGACCGTTTCAGGAGGCACCTTTCATGCGCAGCGAGCTGTTCTCGGCGGAAAATCTGGAGAAGGAGTCCGCGCAGGCCGGCATGCGGCTGCAGAACTCCAAGATGTTGAAGATCGAGCTCAACGGCGAGGCGATGGCCCGGGTCGGGTCGATGGTCGCCTACCAGGGCAACGTGCAGTTCCAGGCGCTGGGCTCGGGTGGGCTCGGCAAGTTCCTCAAGCAGAAGCTCACCGGCGAGGGTGTCCCGCTGATGAAGGTCACCGGCCAGGGTGACGTCTTCCTCGCCGAGCTGGCCAAGGACGTGCACATCATCGACCTGGAGCCGGGCGACGCCCTGTCCATCAACGGCTCCAGCGTGCTGGCCTTCGACTCGACCCTGCAGTACGACATCAGGATGGTCGGCGGCGCCGGGATGGCCTCCTCGTCCGGCCTGTTCAACTGCGTGTTCAGCGGGTACGGCAGGATCGCCATCACGACCAAGGGCACCCCTGTGGTGCTCAACGTGGACGCCCCGACGTACGTCGACCCGCAGGCCGCCGTCTGCTGGTCGGCCAACCTCCAGACCGGCTACCACCGGGCTGAGCAGCTCGGTCTTGGCACGCTGCTGGGCCGGCGCACCGGCGAGTCGTTCACGATGAGCTTCGCCGGTCAGGGCTTCGTGGTGGTGCAGCCGTCCGAGGAGCCGCCGGTCATGGGCAGCGGTCAGCAGCAGCAGGAGGGCGGTCTGCTCGGCGGTCTGCTGAGCTGAGCACCGACGCGGGTACGGGCGCTCCCGGTCGCACCGGAGCGCCCGTACGCGTGTTGCTCGCCTGCTCGGCCGGTCAGCTCAACTCGCCGGTGCGCAGCCGGGCCAGCCAGGCCGCCGCGTCGGCGTAGTCGACGTCGGAGAGGCCGGCCGGCGCGGGCACGGGCCGCTCGCCCGCCGCGTCGACCCAGCGATGCCGCGGGTACGACCCCAGGAAACGGACATCGGCGCACACCCGGCGCAGCCCCTGCAACGCCTCACCCAGGCGTACGTCGGCCACGTGGCCGGTGCAGTCGAGGAAGAAGACGTACCGGCCCAGGGCCTCGCCGGTCGGGCGGGACTCGATCCGGGTCAGGTTGACGCCGCGGACGGCCAGCTCCATCAACACCGACAGCAGCGCGCCGACCCGGTCGTGGGCGATGTAGACGGCCAGCGAGGTGAGGTCGTCGCCGGTCGGCGGTGGGGGTGGCCCGGGGCGGGAGACCAGGACGAAACGGGTCACCGCGTCGGGATGGTCGGCGATCTTGTCAGCGAGCAGGGCGAGTCGGTGTCGGGCGGCCCCGATCGGGGCGCAGATCGCCGCGTCGTACTCGCCGGACCCGGCGCCGGCGGCTGCCGCGCCGTTGGAGAGCACGTCGACGACCACGGCGTCGGGTACGTGGTCACGCAGCCAGCCACGGCACTGGGTGGACGCCTGCGGGTGCGCCGCGACCGTGCGGACCGCCGACAGCGTCGTGCCCGCACGCGCGGCGAGCACGAACTCGACCGGCAGGATCACCTCTCGGGTGATCACCAGCGGGTCGCCCTCGACCATCTCGTCCAGGGTGACGCCGACCGCCCCGCCGATCGAGTTTTCCAGCGGCACCAGCGCCGCGTCAGCGTCCCCGGCCCGGACGCTGTCCAGGGCCTCACCGACGCTGCGGGCCGGAGTCCGGGTGCCACGCTCGGCGGCGGGGACGGTGCGCAGGGCCTGCTCGGCGAAGGTGCCCTCCGGGCCGAGGTAGACGAAGCGCGTGGGCGGTGTTCCGGGCATGTCGACCAGACTACGCACCCGGCTGGACCGCCGGAGAAGCATCGCAGGCGAGCGTACGGATCCCGGCTGGCCCGGTGGCGCGGACCTCGATGGTGCACACGTCGGTGCCGGCGGTGACCAGTTCCGGGGCGGTGGGCCGACCCCGGGTGACGACCTGAAGCTCCTCGTGCCCGGTCACCTCCAGCACGGTGTACTGCCAGTCGGCGGCGCACAGCGGCCCGGTGCGGACCCGGACCCGCACGTTGTCCGGGAGCACCGAGGCCCGGCCGCGCAGCAGCTGCACCACCCGCTGCCCGGTCGGACCGTTCCGGCAGGCCGTCGCGACCAGACCCGGGTCCCGGGTGGCCGACGGGGTGGAGAGCGGTGGGGCGCTCGGCACGGTGGACGGCGTGCCGGTCGGGACGCCGGTCGGGCCGGTCGCCGTCGGGGTGCCGGCGCCGGTGGGCACCCCGGCCGGGTCGCGCAGCTCGGGAGGGGCGCCGCAGCCGGTCAGCGCCCCGATGGTGAGGAGCGCCAGCAGGGCCCCGGCCACGGGCAGCGCGCGAACCGCCACGGGTGTGATGGCGGTTGTCGCCCGGGGCGGGGGAGCCGGGTGGCGGGGCGGGTCGAACGGCACGGGCCGATCCTCGGACATTGGGAAACGTCATCGCGGCCGGGGTGGCCGAGCCCATCGTAGGGCGAGCTGACGGCGGGGTGAAGCTCAGCCGAGGACGCGGTGCCCGGCGCGCTCCAGGGCGGCCGTGCCCTCGGTCAACCGGACGGTCGGCACCAGCACGTAGTCGGTGTCGAAGGTGGAGAACGTGACCACGCTGACCCGGGCCGCGGCGAGGGGGTCGACGAGCGCCGCCAGTGTTCCCGTGGCGTCCACGCCCGTCGGGCCGACGACGCGCAGACAGCGCCAGGTGGTCTCCACCACGGCCTGGGCGGGCACCCGGTCGGTCGGGCAGATCACCGAGATCCCGTCGGCGGTCCAGCTCACCGTGACCACGTCGGCGCGGCCCAGCCCACTCGACAGCGCGGCCGGCAGGGCGGTGTCGGCCCGCAACCGGCACACGGCGTACTCCCCCGGCAGCAGAGCGATATCGAGCATGAGGGCACCTTACGGCGTGGGTGTGGGCCCATCCCGCCATCGCCGCGTGCGGCGAACGACACATTGCGCCGCAGGTCAGGCGGCGAACGACATATTGCGCCGCAGGTCAGGCGGCGAACGACACATTGCGCCGCAGGTCAGACCTCGGAGAAGAAGGTGAGCGAGCCGGCCACGGCGCCGTTGGTGAGCACCGGGGTGGAGATCGCGTCCACCGTCGCGTCGGAGCTGTCCGGCGAGGCGGCCTGCACCCGCAGCAGCCCACGGGCGAGCCGGCCGGAGGAGAGCGCCAGCAGAGGCGGGATCTTGTCGATCTCGGCCTCGGTCAGCTCGCCCCGGTTGGCGGTGAAATCCAGCAGTCGCAGGCCGCCGTCGAGCAGCGGTCGCCCGATCAGGCCGGCCGGGTCGCCCAGACAGAGCAGCTCGCAGCCGGCGGCGGAGATGGCCACGACCCGGGTGTCGGCGTCGATCAGCAGGCAGGGCTCATCGGCCCGGTCGACCGTCGAGGACCACTGGCCGACGTTGTCGGACTCCAGCTCTGTCGAGGCCCGCGCCGACGGCACGAACACTTCCGAGAGCGAGAGTTCGACGTGGGCCACCGCGCCTCCTATGTCCACCGACGGACTGTCCACGCTAGCCGGTCGCCGACGGAATCACCGAGCGCACCAGGTCACCGGACCGCACAGCTCGAACCGGGGCGGCCGGCGACGGCGCGGGAGCCGGTGGGTAGTGGGGGACCGGGGCCGCGTGGCGTCGCCGGTGACGTTACCGGCGGTGGGCCGGCTTGTCAGCGGCCGTTCGGCCCTCGTCGTACCACCGGTAGTCGGCGGATGGACGGTAGGTGCCGTTCAGCCAGGTGCTCGGGTGCTGTGCCACCCGGGACAGCTTCTCGGCCGTGGCCGGGCTGATCCGGCTGCCACCGGCCACGAGGAGCCGATCCAGTTCCCGGTGGGTGGCCATCAGACAGTCCTTCGGAAGGCCGTAGACGCTGATCACGCCGGAGCCCACGAAGGTCAGCACCGGCGTCACCGGGATGGTCAGCCCCACCGCGTCGGAGAGGGCCTTGCTGGCCCGCCTGGCGTCCCGCCGGGCCTCGGTGACGTACGGAGGCCGCTTGCCGTTGATCTGCACGACGTCCCCGGCGACGAGCACCCGGGCCCGGCCGTGGTCGGCGATGGTCACCGCGAACAGGCCGCTCGGCCCGATGGCGAGGAACCCGGCGCGGTCCTCCTGGGTGCGGTCGAGCAGGACGTCCGCCACGTCGGTGCGGGGCCACTCGATGACGTGCCAGGCCGGCCCGAGATGGTCGAGCTGGCCGAGCGCGCGGGCTCCGGCCGCCTCCAGTCGACGGGCTCCCCGCTCGGCACGGCGTCGGCGGGCCCATTCGAGCGGTGTCGGACGGACCGGCTCCAGAGCCCCGGGCGACTCGACGCGGGGGTGGGGCACCGCGATGGGCGGCAGTGCCCTGGCGGTCGGTACGGCTCGTCGTGCGGGAAAGACAGTCATCGTCGTCGACCTCCGGCAAAAGGTCCCTCGAAGTTATGTCCTCACTACCCTACGTTGCCACTCCCGGTGTTCGGCAAGCCGGAGCGCCGGAGTGACTGTGGATGAATGCCATATTCATCCACAGTTCTTTTGTCGGATGCCGCCAAACCCTGCCCTACGCTGCGGGGGTGACCCACTACGTCGACAGTGAAGTCGGCCGGCTCGGCACCGTGTTGCTGCACCGGCCCGGCCCGGAACTGGCCCGGCTCACCCCTCGCAACAACGACTCACTCCTGTTCGACGCGATCCCCTGGGTCGGCCGCGCCCAGGAGGAGCACGACGCGTTCGCGGCCGCGCTGCGCGAGCGCGGGGTCGAGGTGCTCTATCTGGCCACCCTGCTGGCCGAGACGCTGGCCGTCGAGGATGCCCGCGCCGAGTTGACCGAGGAGGTGCTGCGCTCCCGTCGACTCGGCGACACGCTCCGCGCCCGGGTCGCCGACCACCTCGCCTATCTGGACCCGGCCGCGCTGGCCGATGTGCTCACCGCCGGGCTCGCCCACGAGGAGCTGCGGATCAGCTCGGAGCGGCCGGGCGGGCTGGTCTACACCCTGATGGACCGGCACGACTTCGTCATCGACCCGCTGCCGAACCTGCTCTTCACCCGGGACTCGTCGCTGTGGATCGGTGACCGGGTCGGCGTCACCAGCCTGGCCATGCCGGCCCGCCGCCGGGAGACCACCCTGACCGACGCCATCTACCGCCACCATCCGCGCTTCGCCGGCACCGAGTTCGTCTACCGCCCCAATCTGGAGCACCTGGAGGGCGGGGACGTCCTGCTGCTCGCACCGGGCGTCCTGGCGGTCGGGGTGGGCGAGCGGACCACCCCGGCCGGCGCCGAACGCCTCGGCCGGCAGGTCTTCGCCGCCGGGCTGGCCCACACCATCCTGGTGGTGCCGATCGCGCAGAAGCGGGCCACCATGCACCTGGACACCGTGTGCACGATGGTCGACGCCGACGCCGTGCTGATGTATCCGAACATCGCCAGCACGCTCTCGGCGTACACCGTGATCGCCGGCGCGGACGGCGAGGACCCGCGCGTGGACGGCCCGGCGCCCTTCCTGCGGGCCGCCGCCGACGCGATGGACCTGGACCAGCTCCGGGTCATCGACACCGGCCTGGACCCGGTCACCGCGGAACGCGAGCAGTGGGACGACGGCAACAACACCCTCGCCCTGGCGCCCCGGCTCTGCGTCGGCTATGAGCGCAACACCGAGACCAACGCGCAGTTGGAGCGGGCCGGCATCGAGGTCATCCCGATCGCCGGCTCGGAGCTGGGCTCCGGCCGGGGAGGCCCGCGCTGCATGTCCTGCCCGATCGTGCGCGACCCGCTGCCGGTCAACGGGTGAACGGGCCGCGCGTCGGGGTCAGCGGAGGGTGAGCTGACGGCCGAGCAGCCCCTGGCGGGCCCGCCGGCCGGCGGCGTCCAGCGGTTCGGTGGTGGCGAGCGCCTCCGCGTACCGCTTGGCGAACTGCGCGACCGGGTCCTCCCAGTCGTCGGCCGGAGTCTCCTCCGGCAGGTCCCACACCGGCACCAGCCGGCCGTGCGCGCGGAACATCCCGGCGAACTTGGTCTGCTCGCCGAGCGTCAGCGTGCCAGCCGCGCCGAGGCGGGCCAGCGCGTCCAGTGCGGCGTCCTCGTCGTCCGGGAGCACCCAGCGCACGTGCGCCTTCTCCGGGACCTGGCACCAGTACGCGGCCTTCGCGGCGGTCATCCGCACGGTCGGGTAGATGGCGGCGTTCGCCCGTTCCAGCGACGCCTGGACGCTCGGGTCGTCGGTCGCGCCGGGGTCGAGCCAGAACTCGAACCCGTCGTGCATGACGATCTCCAGCGGGCCGTCCACCAGGATGTCCTGCAGTCGTGGCCCGGGACCGGGCAGCGGTGGTACGGACACCTGGCCGCCCGGCTCGGTCCGCAGCGCGCAGAGCAGCGCCTCGGCCAGGTCCCGGGAGACGTCGCCGGACTGCTGGTGGCGTTGCAGACCGATGAGCACCCGGCCGTCCGGCTTGCTCACCGCCGGCGCGGCCATCGGCAGCACCGTGGCCAGCGTGGCCGACCGGTCTCCGAATTCCTCGACGAGGGCGGGCGCCAGCCGCAGCGGCGCGGACGCGGCGGGCACCAGCTCGCGCAGCGCGATCCACTCGGACTCGTCGGCCAGCCCCTCGAACGGTCGCGGCACGAAGACGTCGCGCACCTTGTCCTTCCGGGGCGCGGTGTCGGCGGGGGTTCGCTGGCTCTTTCGACGCTTGCTCACGGCGTCACAGCCTAAGGCCCCGCCCGTCCCGCCGTGGGCCGGACCCACCCACCCCGCCGCTTGTTGATCATGAAGTTATTGTCACCGCGCACGGCGTGTCGTGGCAGTAACTTCATGATCAACGATGTCAGGCGGCTGGTACCAGGTCGGGGTGGGAGGCGGGGGTGGGGTCGAACTCCGCCCACACGCGCTGGCCCATGCCGTCGCGCTCGACGCCCCAGCGGGTCGCCAGGCCGGCCACGATGTGCAGACCCCGCCCGTCCGCGGCGTCCGGGCTGGCCGTGCGGATCCGCGGGCTGGTGCCCGCGCCGCCGTCGGTCACCCGCAACTGGATCCGCGGGCCCTCGGCCGAGGCTCGCAGCCGCCACGCCACCCGGACCACGCCGCCGGGCAGCGGCCGGGCGTGCCGGACCGAGTTGCCCACCAGCTCGGCGAGCACCGCGATCAGATCCGCGAGAAGCGCCGGCGTCACGACGTCAGCCAGGTCGTCGGCGAGCCGGTGTCGCGCCAGTCGTGCGCCGGCGGCATGGTGGGGAACCACCACGCACCACGCCCGATCCCTCACTGCCGCTGCCACCGTCGCCTCCACGTCGCGCCACCGTCGGTCAACCGCGCGGTAGCCGCACCTCTGCGACCGTACCGCCGTCGGTCCTCGGACGTAGGGATACCCATCCATTCTGTTGTTCAACGATCCGGCGGACGAGATAGAGGCCGAGCCCCGCTCCCGGGTAGCCGCGCCGGTCGCCGGACTCGCCCTGCCAGAACCGGTCGAACGCCCGCTCCACGTGCTCCGGCCGGATGCCGATGCCCCGGTCACTGACCCGGAACGCGACCAACTGGCCGTCCACCCCGGCGGTGATCTCGATGGGGGAGCCCGGCGGCGAGTACTTGCCAGCGTTGGTCGCCAGCTCGGTCAGCACGGTGGCCAGGCTGGGCCGGTGGCCGAGCGCCTTGGGCAGGTCGGCGGGGAGGCGCAGCGTCAGCCGGTGCCGCAGCTCCGCCGGCAGGTCCACGATGGCGGCGCGCAACGCCTCAGCGAGGTCGAACGGGGTCGGTGGGTCGTCCCCCGGCCCCGCCTCGGCCGCCGAGGAGAGCAGCCGGTCGACCAGCCGGGCCAGCTCGTTGGCGCGCTGCCCGATCACCCGGGCGGCCTGTCGCCGGTCTCCCTCGGTCAGCGACTCCCAGTGGTCGGTGAGGGTGTCCGCGTACCCCTTGATGACGGTGACCGGCGTGCGCAGCTCGTGGCTGGTGACCGCGACGAACAGTTCCCGGTCGTGATCGCGGCGCTGCTGGTCGGTGATGTCGCGGAAGGTGACCACCCGCAGCGCGCCCGGGCCGGGCAGGTCGCCGGAGGTGATGCGCAGCCAGCGCCCGTCCGGCAGCCGGTGGTCGCGGACCTGCCCGGAGGGCGGCAACGGGAACGGCAGCGGGCCTTTCAACGCCTGCTCCGCTGTCCGGCCGGTGACCTGGGCGGCGGCCGGGTTCCAGAGCCGGACGTGGCCGTCCCGGTCGACCACCGCCAGCCCGTCGGCGAGTGCCGCCACCACCGGCCCGTCGCCGTGCACCGGCAACCCGCTCTGGTCGCCGTACATGTGCCCGACGCACGAGGCGAGGTAGGCGACCACCCCCCGCTGCTCGGCGTCCGGCTCGTCGTCTGCCGCATAGAGGGCGTGCAGGCTGCCGACGGTGTGACCGCCGATCTCGGCTCGGGCCACCACCATCCGGCGTAACCCGCTGCCGGCCAGCTCAGCGGCGAGCTTGCCGTTGAGGTCGGTCACCCGAACCTGGGCCACCCGTGGCCCGGAGAGCAGGCAGACGGTGTCCGGGTCGTCCGCCGCGAGCGGTCGGCCGAGCGCCCACTCCGCCGCGCCGGTCGCCGCGATCACCCGGCCACCGGTCGGGCCGAACTCGACGAACGCCATGCCGGTCGCGCCCAGCGCCGGTTGGGTTACCCGGAGCAGTTGGGTGAGGACCGGCAGGCCCGCGTCCCCAGCATTGATCGACTCGATCGCGACGGTGTGGCCGGCGAGAAGAGCGGGAAAATCGATACGCTCCGGCATGTGCCGAGTCTGCCCCGCCGGCCCGGCTTTCGGCACCCCCGGTTGTCGCGTAGGTGCAGGCGCTGCCGGCGGTCGGCACGCTGGACGGCCAGCTCGGCGTGGGGGCCCGTTCAGCGGTCCCGCCGGGCCAGGACGTGCGCCGGGCGGTCGGTGATGATCCCGTCCACCTCCTCGGCCAGCACCAACTCCACGTCGGCCGGCTCGTTGACGGTCCAGACGTACACCTGGTTGCCGGCGGCGCGCAGCGCGGGCAGCAGGTGCGGGCGGGCCCGGACCAGGCCGATGCCCGGCCCGGCGATGCGGGCGCCGAACGGCAGCCGGCCCAGCCGCAGCCAGGGCGGCAGCACCTCCAACAGCAGCACCGTGGGCAGCGCCGGGGCCAGCTCCCGGACCCGTCGGACGGCCAGCGGGGAGAACGACATGACGGTGAGCTGGACGGGGTCGTCCGGTGCCGGGTCGGCCAGCCCGTACCGCCGCAGCAGCTCGACCAACCGCCGTTCCACGGTCGAGCCGTAGCGGGACGGATGCTTCGTCTCCACCAGCAGCCGGACCGGCCGCCCGGCGGCGAGCACCGCGTCGAGCAGCCGGGCCAGCGTCAACAGCCGGGTGTGCGACTCGTCCGGCGGCAGGTCACCGCTCGGCGCGCTGCCGGGATGCCAGGAACCGAAGTCCAGGGCGTCCAGCTCGGCGAGGGTGCGCGCGCTGACCAGACCGCGGCCGTTGCTGGTGCGGTCCAGTCGCCGGTCGTGGACGCAGACCAGATGCCCGTCGCGGGTCAGCCGGACGTCGCACTCCAGCCCGTCGGCACCCTCGTCGAGGGCGCGCAGGTACGCGGCGAGGGTGTGCTCCGGAAGGTCGTACGAGGCGCCGCGGTGCGCGAAGACCAGAGGACCGCCCATCCCGGCCGCCTCAGATGACCTGGCCGGGCTGCCCATTCGCGTCGACCACCGGACGGCCGACCGCTGCCCACTGGCGCATCCCGCCGTCGGCGTTTCGCACCTGCTCCCAGCCGTTGTTGACCAGGTAGGCAACGACCTGGGCGGAACGTCCACCGGAGCGGCAGATGACGGCCACGTCCCGGTCGGTGGGCACCTCGGCCAGCCGCGCCGGCAGCTCCATCATCGGCAGGTGGTGGGCGGTGGGTGCGTGGCCGGCCGCCCATTCGTCGGCCTCCCGCACGTCGAGCAGGTAGGTGTCGTCGGCGATCTGGGTCACGGGCACGGTGGGAACCTGGGGTCCGAACACAGGAAGCAACACTAGATCCTCGCGGGCCGGATCGGCACCGACCCGGCCGTCGGTACGGTCACAACCGGGTCACCCAGCGGGGATTGGCCTGCGCCCAGGCCGGTACGCGGGTCCCCCGGACGGCCTCGAAGAGCCCGTTGCCGCCGTTGTCGAGCACCACGTACGAAACCTGGTCGATTGTCTGCGGCGACGAGGGCACCTCAACGCCGCGCATCCCGTCGGGCGGCAGCGCGCGGAGCGCGAGGAGCAGATCCTCCAGGGGTACGCCGTTGGTGTCGACGGTCAACGAGCCGCCTACCGCGCGGAGCACCTGGTCCAGTTTGACGGGGTTGTTGCGCAGGTCGGCTTTGCCGGCGCTGTCCAGCATCGCCCGCAGGAGTTGCTGCTGGTGGCGCTGCCGGTCGAAGTCGCCGTTGGGCAGGTCGTAGCGCTGCCGTACGTAGTCCAACGCCTGCGCGCCGTCCATCCGCTGGCAGCCGGTGGGGAAGACGCGGTTGGTGTGGATCGAGCGGACCTGGGTGTCCACGCACATCTGCACCCCGCCGAGGAGGTCGATCACTTTCCGGAAGCCGGAGAAGTCGATCAGCGCGGCGCCGTCGAAGCGGATGCCGGTGAGCCGGTTCAGGGTGACGGAGAGCAGTCGGGTGCCGGCCTGCCCGCCGCCGCCGTGCTCGTACGCAGCATTGATCTTGTCTGGACCGCCGCCGAAGCCGTTCGCGGGCGGGATGGAGACCAGCAGGTCACGCGGGATGGAGACCAGGTACGCCTCCCGCCGCCCGGCGGGCACGTGCACGATGAGGATGGTGTCCGAGCGCTGGTCCGGTTCGCTGCTGCCGGCGCGTCGGTCGGTGCCGATGAGCAGGTAGTTGAGCGGCCCGTCCAGGTCGGTCCGGTCGGTGCGGGCGTCGGCGTCGAGCAGCTGCTCCTTGGTCACCGTACGGTCGTACCGGTGGGTAAGCGTCTTGAGCCCGATCTGGGCGAGCCCGGCCAGCAGGACGAGGGCCAGACCGACGCCGAGCAGGAGGCGTGACCAGCGGGCGCGGCGGGGCGCGGCCGGGCGTGCCCGGTCCGCTGCGTTCCGGCCCCACCTGGACGTGACCGCCTCCCCGCAGCCGATACGTGAAACCTGCTCACGTCAGGCTACGGGCGGTAGCGAACCGGTCGTCGGGCTTTCCGCGACTTGGAGCGGGCGGCCTGAGGCGACGCGGCCCGAGGCGGCGCCGCCTCAGGCGAGGCGGCGTGAAGCGACGCGGCGGCCGTCACTTGCGGCCGGAGATCACCTCGGGGTGGGTGAAGACGAACTCGGCGAGCTTGTCCTGCTTGACCGCCTGGAACATCTGCATCGTTTCCTCGTTCAACGCCTCACGGTTGTTGCCGTTGCCGTTGAAGCTGCCGTTGTTGGTCTTCAGCATGGTCAACTCGTTAGCGGTGACCCCACGCATGGTGAAGATGAAGTTCTCGATCGGCACGCCGCCGGTGTCCAGGACGAACGCCTTGCCGGCCGCCTTGATCAGCTGGTTCAGCTTGGCCGGGTTGGTCAGCATGCCGCCGTCGGTGGCCTTGCGGGCCATCGCCTTGATCAGTTGCTGCTGGTTCTGCTGCCGGTCGTAGTCGCCGCCGGGGAGGCCGTAGCGCTGCCGGGCGTAGTCGAGGGCGGCCCAGCCCTCCATCTCCTGGCAGCCCTTCTTGTGCACGACGGGCGTCATCGTCTTGCCGGTCTTCTTGGCGTCCGCGTTCCACATGGGCTTGCCGTCGACGAACGACATGTGCTTCGACTTGACCTCGTAGCTGACGCAGATCTTCACGGTGCCCAGGGTGTCGATGACGTTCTTGAAACCACCGAAGTTGATGATCGCCGCGCCGTCGAAGCTGATCCCGGTGAGCCGCTTGATCGTCTGCGCCATCAGCTGGGCGCCGCCCTCCCAGCCGCCACCGTTGCGGGCGCCGGCCTGGAACGCGGCATTGATCTTGTCGGTGCCGCCGGTGAAGCCGCTCTTCTTGAAGGGCGGGATCTGCGCCTCGGTGTCGCGGGGGATCGAGATCAGGTACGCCTGGTCGTGCGAGGCCGGGATGTGCAGGATGATGATGCTGTCCGAGCGGACGTCGTCGGCGGCCCAACGCTCGCGCGCGTCCACGCCGAGCAGCAGCATGTCGATCGGACCGTCGAGGCTCGCGCCGCCCTCCGCGTCGGTCTTGCCGGCATCACCGAGCAGGTTGCGTTGGGCGATGTCGCCGGTCGCCTGGCCGATCAGCACCTTGGTGCCGACGATGGCCACCCCGCTGCTGAGCATCAGCACCGCGCCGAAGATCACGGTCAGTCGGGCCCAGAGCGGATCCTTGCGGCGGGGCCGCTTCTTCGCCGGCCCCTTCCCGCCTGTCCGGCCGTTGCCGCCACCCGGCGGGCGACCGCCCGGACCACCGTTCGACGGGCCCGGCTGCACCGGTATGGACGCGGCGATCCGGCCGCTCGGCGCGGCGGATCCGGCGGACGAAGGGCGACGGCTGGCCTGAACCGGCATGCGTGCTCCAGCTCGTGATCAGGAGGGGGGCCGCCCCACTGTACGTACATCAATTCGACTTTGCGAGTTCATCTGGACTCAATTGGGACGACAGGTGCCGTCAACCGGGCGATCGTCCCCATTCGATGACCGTAAAGGCGAGGTCGGCTCGCTTCAGGGTGGACCGCGTCGCCGCCGACGCGGTCCACCCCTGCGCTCAGCCGCCGTCGGTGCTCTTCGGCGGGTTGGCCTTGATCCAGTCCGCCATGGTGTCCGCCGACATGGCCCGGTACATCGCCAGCGCCTTCTCCCGGTCGGACACCACCACCGACTCGCCGTTGATGGTGTCGCTGCCCGAGTTGGGGCTGGTCAGGAACGTGAGGTTCTGCCCACGCAGGTTGCGGAACTGCACCGCCATGTCCGTCACCGAGAAGCCCTGGTCGACGGTCACCGCGGCGGTCACCGACTTGAGGAAGTCGTTGAGCTTCTTCGGGTTCGCCAGGGTGCCGGTGCTCGCCGCCTTGTCCATCAGCGCCCGGAGGAACTCCTGCTGGTGCCGCATCCGGGCGAAGTCGCCGTCCGGGAACTGCTTGCGCTGCCGGATCCAGTCCAGCGCCTCGGCGCCGTCCATGTGGTTGGTGCCCTTGGTGAACGTCCGGTACGGCTTGTGGATCGAGGTGATCGTCCGCTCCACCTTCAGGTCCACTCCGCCGAGGGCGTCGGTGACCTCCTTGAAACCGCCGAAGTCGATCGCCATCACGTGGTCGATCCGGACGTCGGTGAAGCACTCCACGGTGCGGACCGCCAGCGGCAGGCCACCGAACGCGAACGCCGCGTTGATCTTCGCGCGCTGGCCGGAGCCGCAGTCCGCCCCGGCGCTCTGCGGGATCGGCACGTACAGGTCACGCGGGATGGAGACCAGGTACGCCGACTGGTGGTCGGCCGGGATGTGCATCACGATGACCGTGTCGGCCCGCCACTGGCTCTTGGTGTCGACCGGCGCGTCCGGGTCCCGGGAGTCGCTGCCGACCAGCAGGATGTTCAACGCGCCGTCGACGGGCTTCGCCGGCCGACCGCCGGTGATCTCCGCGAACGGGTCCGTGCGGGCCAGGTCGTTGTTGAGGTTGCGCGCGTACAGCCAGGCGCCCAGGCCGCCGAGCAGCGCCAGCACCAGCACCGCGATCCCGGCCACCAGGCCGATCCGGCCCCAGCGCGGCCGGGGGCCACGCCGTCCCGGCCCGCCGGCCCCACCGGGCCCGCCCGGTCCCGTCGGCCCCGCCGGGCCGCCCGGACCGGGCTGCTGCTCGTCGTACGGCGGGTACCAGCGCGCCTCGGCGGGACGCGCGCGTCCGGAGGCGCCCCGGTCGGGGCTGGGCACCGAGGCGCGCCCGGCGCTGCGGTGCAGGTGCGGGTGAGGAACGCCGGCAGAGGTCGCTGACATGTAACTCAGGGTACGTAGCGGGAGCCACTACCGCCCTCAGGCGACACTCAGCTCGCGGTGCTCCGCCGTGAGCTGGTTACCCTAGCCGCGCCCGGAAATACTCGATCGTGCGTCGCAGGCCGTCTTCGGGCGTTACGGTCGGCTCGTATCCGAGCAGTTCACGGGCGAGGGTCAGATCGGGGCGGCGCATCTCCGGGTCGTCCGAGCTGCGGGTGATGTACGTCACCTGCGAGCTGCTGTCGGAGAGTGACACGATCAATTCGGCGAGTTGACGCATGGACATCTCGTGCTCGGTGCCGCAGTTGACCGGGCCGGTCTCGGTCGAGTCGAGCAGCAGCAGGATGCCCCGCACCAGGTCCTCGACGAAGCAGATCGACCGGGTCTGGTTGCCGGTGCCGTGCACGGTGATCGGCTCGCCGCGCAGCGCCTGGGAGATGAAGGTGGGGATGGCCCGGCCGTCGTCCGGGCGCATCCGCGGGCCGTACGTGTTGAAGATCCGGACGATCGCCGCGTCCAGCCCGCGGTAGCGGTGGTACGCCATCGTGGCCGCCTCGGAGAAGCGCTTCGCCTCGTCGTAGACGCTGCGGACGCCGATGGGGTTGACGTTGCCCCAGTAGGTCTCGCGCTGCGGGTGCTCCTTCGGGTCCCCGTACGCCTCGGAGGTGGAGGCCATCAGGAACCGGGCGCCGTCGGCGACCGCGCGCTCCAGCAGGTGCAGGGTGCCCACCGAGCCGACCCGGAGGATCTCCACGGGCAGTTGCGCGAAGTCGGTGGGGCTGGCCGGCGAGGCCATGTGCAGGATCGCGTCGAACCGCTCGGCCATTGCCGGGTGGTGCGTCGGCAGGCCGTCGGAGAGGTCCGCCTCGACCAGGGTGAAGGTTGGCCGGTCGAGCAGGTGGGCGACGTTCTCCTTGGAGCCGGTGACGAAGTTGTCCAGCGCCACCACCGTGCAGCCCCGGGCGATCAGGGAGTCGACCAGGTGCGACGGGACGAAACCGGCGCCGCCGGTGACGAGAACGCGGTGACCGGAACCGAAGCGCTCAGCAACCTTCATGCCGGTCAGCCTACCGACCCCTGTTTACCGCAAGAGGCCCCCTGTTGACGCGTGGCGTCAACAGGGGGCCCGTGCCGCGGGTCAGTGGGCGCCCGAACCGGTGAGGGCGCGCACCTCCAGCTCCGCGTACTTCGCCTCGTCGTTCTCCTTCGAGATGAGGGTGCCGATCCACCCGCACAGGAAGCCGAACGGGATGGAGAGGATGCCCGGGTTGGACAGCGGGAACCACTGCCAGTCGTGGTCCGGGAACATCGACGTCGCCGCGCCCGAGACCACCGGCGAGAAGAACACCAGCAGCACGGCCGAGAGCAGACCGCCGTAGATCGCCCACACCGCGCCGGAGGTGTTGAACCGCCGCCAGAACAGGCTGTAGAGGATCGCCGGCAGGTTGCCCGAGGCGGCGACCGCGAAGGCCAGCGCCACGAGGAACGCCACGTTGAGGTTCTGCGCGTAGATCGACAGGAGGATGGAGATCGCGCCGATCACCAGGGCGGAGATCCGGGCGACCCGTACCTCCTGGCGCTCCGACGTCTCGCCCTTCTTCAGGACGTTCGCGTAGAAGTCGTGCGCCAGGCTGGACGAGGAGGCCAGGGTCAACCCGGCGACCACCGCCAGGATGGTGGCGAAGGCGACCGCCGCGATGATCGCGAGCAGGGCCGCTCCACCGAGGTCGCCGCCGAAGAAGTCGATGCCGAGCGCCTCGGCCAGCTGCGGCGCGGCCGTGTTGCCGGCCTTGTCCTGCGCGGTGATCGCCTTGCTGCCCACCAGCGCCGCCGCACCGAAGCCGAGGGCCAGGGTGAGCAGGTAGAAGGTGCCGATGATGCCGATGGCCCAGAGCACGCTCTTGCGGGCCGCCTTGGCGGTCGGCACGGTGTAGAAGCGGATCAGGATGTGCGGCAGGCCGGCCGTGCCGAGCACCAGCGCGATGCCGAGCGACAGCAGGTCGACCTTGTTGTAGAAGGTCTGTGTCGCGTTACCCGCCACCTCGACGCCGTAGCGCAACCCCGGTTCGAGGAACGCGCTGCCCTTGCCCGAGGACGCGGCGGCGTCGCCGAGCAGCGACGACAGGTTGAACTTGTACTTCGCCAGCACCAGGATGGTCATCAGCAGCGCGCCGGTCATCAGCAGGAACGCCTTGACGATCTGCACGTAGGTGGTGCCCTTCATGCCACCCACGGTCACGTAGATGATCATCAGAGCGCCGACCATGATGATGGTCGCCACCTTGGCGGTGGCCGCGTCCATGCCGAGGAAGGTCGTTCCCGGCTTGATGCCGAGCAGCAGCGCGACCAGCGCGCCGGCGCCCACCATCTGGGCCAGCAGGTAGAAGATCGACACCGTGATGGTGGAGACCGCCGCCGCCGTCCGCACCGGACGCTGACGCATCCGGAAGGCCAGCACGTCGGCCATCGTGTACCGGCCGGAGTTGCGCAGCAGTTCGGCGACCAGCAGGAGCGCCACCAGCCAGGCGACCAGGAAGCCGATCGAGTAGAGGAAGCCGTCGTAGCCGTAGAGGGCGATGATGCCGGCGATGCCGAGGAACGAGGCGGCGGACATGTAGTCGCCGCCGATCGCCATGCCGTTCTGGAAGCCGGAGAAGGAACGACCGCCCGCGTAGAAGTCGGTCGCCGTCTTCGTCTGCCGGCTGGCCCAGATGGTGATGCCCAGGGTCACCGCCACGAACACCAGGAACAACGTGATCGTCAGGTTGCGGGCCGTGTGGTTGCCGGCCTCGGCCGCGAGGAGCGGATTAGCCACGAGGACCGTCTTCATGGGTCACCTCCCCGATCTCGGCACGGATCCGGTCGGCGACCGGGTCGATCTTCCGGTCCGCGTACCGGGAGTAGAGCCAGGCGATCACGAACGTGGAGACGAACTGGAGCAGGCCGAAGACCAGCGCGACATTGATGTTGCTGCCGAACAGCTTCGTGCCCATGAAGTCCCGGGCGTACGCGGAGAGAATGACGTAGAGCGCATACCACAGGAAGAACGCGACGGTCATCGGGAAGACGAAGCCGCGTAGCGCGCGGCGCAGCCCGGCGAACTCGTCCGACCGTTGCACGGCCAGGTACTTGTCCGGCTGGGAAGCGGTCGGCGCGGGTGTGTCCGTGGACATCTGTGGATCACCACCTTCACAGGCGTCGGGGGTAGTTTCGCGCACCGTAGAGAGCACGCTCCCCGACGGGGAAGGCCGAGATCGACCCTGGTCGTCGAGTGCGCCGAGCGGTTGGCTGGCTGCGCCGAGTGACCCAGGTCACTCCGGTGACCGGTCGGTCCGGATGAGCCGCTCAGGTCAGCCCGGCAGCTCGTGGTAGCGCCCCCGGTAGTGCAGCAGCGGCGTGGCCTCCTCGGCCAGGTCGACGACCTCGATGGTGGCCTCCACCAGCAGACCCCAGCCGTACTCTCGGGCGGTGTCCAGGCGGCAGCCCACCCAGCCGCCGGCGTCGGTCGGCACCGGCCCGTAGGGCGTCTCGGTCCACGTGCCGGTGGCGAACAGCCCACCCGGGGCGGGAAAGAGGCCGGCGAACCGGTCGGCGAGCTGGCGGTGCGCCGGGCCGAGCGGCGCGACCGCGAACCGTCCCGCCTCCTCGACAGCGGCCCAGAGGTCGGACTCGGCGTCGATCAACCCGAGCAGCCGGTCCGGCTCCCCCTCGGCGACCAGGGTGGACGAGACGGTCAGGCCCGCCGGGCCGGGCGCCGTCCAGAGGGTCACCGGCGCGGCGAGCCGGCCCCGCAGCCGGCGGACCGGCGACCGCTGCCCGGTCGGCACCGCGAACGGGTCGGTGTGGTGGATCTCGGCACCCGGCTCATGATTCACGTGAAACATTGTGCCGCCCCGGCCCCGCGCCCAACCCAGGAAGCGCTCGTGCAGGTCGGCGGGTCGCCCGTTGAGCCGGGCCAGCTGATCGCCCGCCTCCACCATCAGAGTGCCCAGGTAGACCAGCAGCGCGGTGCGGTCGTGCCGGTAGTCGGCGAGCAGCGCCAGCCGCGCCGGCTGGCACGGCCAAGGCGCGCCGCAGCCCCGACACCGCCACAGCGGCCGCATCGGCACGTGCGGCCGACTCACCACGGCCCTCCGTTCGCCAGCACCGGCAGCACCCGCCGGCCTTCGCGCGCTCTGGGCGGAGGACGGCTCGCTGTGGTGTCCGGCGTCCGGGCGCGACATGCCGCGCCCCGGCCCGCGCCGCCCCGGGCGCCGCCCGTCGGCCGCGCGCCCGCCGGTGGCCGATCCGGCACGGCCGTCGACACCACGGCCTTCCTCCTGAAGTACGACCACCGCGCCCCGTTCCCACCGAGGACTGACCCGATCATGAGCGATCCCCTCCCAGTCGACGAGGGCCGCCCCGATCGGGGGATGACCGGGGCGGCCCGACGCAGGACCGACCGCCGGGACGTCGCCTCCACCGGCCGGGCCGCGCGTTCTCCACCCTGGACTCCCGGCTGCGGGCAGGGGAGGATTCCAGGGCTTACTACGCAGCGCGGTCACGTACTTACCGGGAAGGTAAGGATGAACATCGAGATGTGGGTACGGGCGTTGAAGGCCGCCCGGGCGGGTGCCGAGGTTTCCCAGGAAGCACTGGCGACCGTGATCAGGTGGAGTCCGTCCACGGTGGCCGCCATCGAGACCGGCCGACGCCGGCCGACCATGGAGTTCGCGGTCGCCGCGGACGACGCTCTCGCCACCGGCGGCCTCCTCGCCGAACTCCTCAGGGCCGCCGACCAGGAACGCGGTCCGTCCTGGTTCGCGCAGTGGCGCGAATACGAGCAGCGAGCCCTGCGCTTGCGCGCCTTCGAGGCGTGCCTGGTCCCCGGACTGCTCCAGACCGAGGCGTATGCCCGCGCCGTTATCTCGGCGGGTGGACTACATCCGCCGAACATGGTCGACGAGCTTGTTGCAGTCCGGCTGGAACGTCAGAAGCTGCTGGTCCGGGAGGTGCCGCCGCACTGCGTCTTCCTGGTGGACGAGACGGGCCTTCGTCGCCCCGTCGGTGGGCCTGCGGTGCTCGACGCCCAGCTCGGTCGACTGCAGGAAGTGGCAGACCTGCCATTCGTCCGGCTGCACGTCATTCCACTGGCGGTGGGCGAGCATGTCGGGCTCGGTGGTGGCTTTGTGCTCGCCGATCTGCCGGACCGGGACAGGGCGCTCTACCTGGAGAATGCCGTCCGGGGACACGTCATGGACGACCCGGAAATGATCGCCTTGATCGATCGCAAGTGGGATAGCCTGCTCGGCGAAGCACTGTCCACCGGCGCCTCGCTGGATTTGATCCGGAAGCTGAAGGTGACGCAATGACGATGAGCGAGCCAGGCTGGCGCACGTCGACCCGGTCGACCGACTCCGGCGGCAACTGCGTCGAGGTGGCGGACAATCTGCCCGGAGTCGTGCTGGTCCGGGACAGCAAGGATCGCTCCGGTCCGGCGCTCACCTTCGCTCCGGCCGCCTGGCGTGACTTCGTCGCCCAGGCCGCCCAGAGGGCCCACGGCACCGGTCGAAACGCCGGTTAACGACGCGGGGTGACCGTGGCCAGCAGTTCCGGCTGACGGCGGTCCAGCACGTCACCGGCCAGGTACGCGCCCAGCAGCGCCGCCCCCAGCCCGTACGCCGCGCCGACCGGGAGGGCCAGCCAGAGCCAGGCGTCGCCGAGCAGCGCGGCGGCCACCACCATCGGCACCGCGACCACCGCCGTGGTGATCATGGACAGCAGGGTGAGCAGGCCCTTCGCCACGCCCGCGCCACTGTTCATCGCGAACGGGTTGCTCGTCTCCGGCAGCGCGTACGCCGCGAGCACCGACACGAAACTGTTCACCGCCAACCCGACACCGTAGGTGGCGGCCAGGCTGCCCACCATCAGCCCGATCCATGCCGGTCGAGCGAGCAGCGCCGACAGCACCACCGCGACGACCGCCAGCATCGGCAGGACGTACAGCGAGAACGCGGTCATCCGCGCGCGCAGCTCGACCCGGCCGGGCACGCCGGCCACGACGTTCGCCGCGTACGCGTTGCCGTCGAAGCCGAACTGGTTGGCCAGGGTGACCGACGCGAGCACGCCGACGAAGAGCAGCGAGATGGTGACCACGACCGGCGAGCTGTCGCTGGTGGCCGCCGTGAACCCCGCGCCGTCCTCGGCCGCGAAGTCCCCGCCCGTGACATTGATCAACACGGGTACGAAGATGCCGACCACCGCGATCGTGATCAGGCTGGCCCGGCGGCGGGCGTCCCGCCACCAGTAACGGGCCTCCCGGGCGACCAGCGCGCCGAAGCGGTCCCGTCGGGCCCAGCCCGCGGCCCGGGGAAACAGTTGGGCGACCGCCCCACCGGTGACGCCGCGCTGGGCGGGGGCCTTGCCGGTGCTCGCCGTGCCCACCATCGCCGACTCCAGCGAGCGGGACCACCAGGCCAGCAGGGCGACGATCGCCGCCACCGTGATCAGCAGCTTGAGCGGGGCGGCCCACACCCGTCCCTGCGCCACGTCGATGCCGGCGGTCCAGGGTGCCCCGAACGGCGTCCACCCGAGCACCGTCGCGGCACCGGTCAGCCGGGTCCAGTCTGTCTCGCGCAGCGCCGCCAGGCCGAAGACCTGCAACGGACCGAGCAGCGCGGCGGCCACCGCCAGCAGCACGGCCGCCAGATCCCGCACCCGGCGGGACCGCAACATACTGGCGAATGCGCTGGTCACCGCCCGGCTGGCGGCCACGCAGAGCAACAACCCGGCGAGTACGCCGACCAGGGCCACCAGGCCGGCGGACCAGCCGCCCAACGCCCACGCGGTTAGCACCAACCCCAGCACGGCGACCGACATCGCCAGCACCGGCACGCTGACCAGCGCGGCGGCGAACAGGCCGGTGACCAGCGTGCGGCGCGGCAGCGGCAGCAGCGCGAACCGGGCCGGGTCCAGGGTCTCGTCCACGCCGAAGAAGACCAGGGGCAGCAGCAGCCAACCGAGCACCAGCAGGCCACCGCCGGCGGCCGCGACCAGCACCGCGTACCTGCCGTTGCCGGCCAGGCCCGGCGCGGCGAAGAGGAAGAAGGCGCTGGCCGCGAACCACAGCCCGACCAGCGCGCCACCGATGAACAGCGCGATCCGCCAGCCCTGACCCCGGAAGTTGTTGCCCATCACCCGCAGCTTGAGCCGCACGAAGTGCCGGGCGGAGACCGTCCGCGCCGGACCGGCGGGCGCCGCGGCGACGTTCACCGGGAGAGCCATGACAGCTCGTCACCGGTCGCGGTGCGCCCGCCGACCACCTCGACGAAGACCTGCTCCAGCGACCGGCCGCCGCGGACGTCGGCGATCGTGCCGACCCGCTTGATGGCCCCCTGGGCGAGGATCGCCACGTGCGAGCACAGCCGCTCGACGACCTCCATCACGTGACTGGAGAAGATCACCGTGCCACCGCCGGCCGCGTACCGGGTGAGGATGTCGCGGATCAGCGCCGCCGACACCGGGTCGACCGCCTCGAACGGCTCGTCCAGCACCAGCACCCGGGGGCCGTGCAGCAGCGCGCAGGCCAGGCCGATCTTCTTCTTCATGCCCGCCGAGTAGTCCACCACCAGCGTCCGGCCGGCGTCGCCGAGCGCCAGCACGTCGAGCAGTTCCGCAGCCCGCTGGTCGACCACCGCCGGGTCCATCCCCCGCAGCAGTCCGTGGTACGCCAGCAGCTCCGCACCGGTCAGCCGGTCGAACAGCCGTACCCCGTCGGGCATCACGCCGAGCAGCCGCTTGGCCGCGACCGGATCGCGCCAGACGTCCTGGCCGAGCACCCACGCCGAACCGGCGTCCGGCCGCAACAGCCCGACCGCCATCGACAGGGTGGTGGTCTTGCCGGCGCCGTTCGGGCCGAGCAGACCGTAGAAGGAGCCGGCCGGTACGTCCAGATCGACGCCCGCCACCGCGATCGTGCCGTCGAACCGCTTCGCCAGGCCACGCAGCGCGAGCGCGGGGTGCTCACCAGTCATGGGCCCGACGTTATCCGTCGATCGCCAGTTCCGCCGTCCGGCGGCGGATGGACCCGGGGTCATCCCCGAGTCGGAGTTCGTAGCCTTACAGCGCCGCCACCCCGCCCCGGTGAGCGTTGCCGTCGCCATATCGCCGAGGTGGGGCTGTGCAGACGTCCGGATGCCCCCACCTCGCCGATCTGGAGTGGATCAACTAGGCGCGCTGCCTACAGGCGCAACGCTTCGGGGGTGTGCAGGCGCAGCATGGTGGCGGCGACGTCGGCCGGCGCCCGTCGGCGGGTCGCCATGGACACCGCGACCATCACGGTGAACGCCAGCGGCACCGTCCAGGCGGCCGGCTGCGCGGTGAGCGTGGCGGGCCAGCCCGACAGCGGCGGGCCGAGCACGGTGACCAGCACCGCTCCGATCGCCGCCCCACCGCCGGCCAGCACACCGGCGGCGGCGCCCAGGTCGGTCAGCCCTCGCCACCAGATGCCGAGCACCAGCAGCGGGCAGAAGCTCGACGCGGCGACCGCGAAGGCCAACCCGACCACCTGGGACACGTCCAGCCCGGAGACGTGCAGGGCCAGCGCCGTCGGCACGCCCCCGGCGATGATGGTGGCCAGCCGGAAGCCGCGCACCGAGCCCCGGCCGAGCACGTCCGTCGAGATCACCCCGGCGACGCTGGTCAGCAGCCCCGACGAGGTGGAGAGGAAAGCCGCGAACGCTCCCGCCGCGACCAGCGCGGCGAGCAGCCGCCCGACCAGCCCGTCACCGAGGGCCGCGCCGGGCAGCAACACCACCACCGCGTCGGTCTGCCCGCTGACGAGCAGCTGCGGTGTGTAGATCCGGCCCAGCACCCCGTACAGGGTGGGCAGCAGGTAGAAGGCACCGACCAGGGCCAGGACCACAAGCGTCGTCCGCCGCGCCGCCGCGCCGTCGGGGTTGGTGTAGAAACGGACCAGCACATGCGGCAGGCCCATCGTGCCGAGGAACGTGGCCAGGATCAGGGAGTACGTCCCGAACAGGCCCCGGTCGTCGTCACCGGCGGCGCTGGGCAGCAACCAGTCCCCCGCGTCGGTGGCCACCCCGGACACCTCCGGCACCGGGTCACCGGCGGCGAAGGACAGCTCGTCGCCGGGGCGTACCTCTCGGATGTCGCCGTCGGCCAGGGTGAGGGTCGCGCGGTGCTCGACCACGACTGTGGTCGCGGCCCGGAACGTCGGCCCGTCGGGTGGCGTCACCGCCGGGCGGCCGTCGGCCTGCCACTGCAACGCCAGGAAGATCACCGGTACGGCGAGAGCGGTCAACTTGAGCCAGTACTGGAACGCCTGGACGAAGGTGATCGCCCGCATCCCGCCGAGCGCCACGTTCGCGGTGACCACGGCGGCCACCAGAAGGGCGCCCACGGGGTACGGGGAGCCGGCCACCGTGGCCAGGGTGAGCCCGGCGCCCTGCAACTGCGGCACCAGGTAGAGCCAACCGATGAAGATCACGAAAGCCGTGGCGAGGATGCGCAGACGACGGGACCCCAGCCGCAGCTCGCAGAAGTCGGGCAGCGTGAACGCGCCGGAGCGGCGCAGCGGCGCGGCCACGAACAGCAGCAGGGCCAGGTAGCCGGCGGCGAACCCGACCGGATACCAGAGGACGTCCACGCCGTACTTGAGGACGAGGCCGGCGATGCCGAGGAAGCTCGCGGCCGACAGGTACTCCCCGCCGATGGCGGCGGCGTTCCAGGTCGGACTGATCGCCCGGGACGCGACCAGGAAGTCGGACGTGGTCCGTGCCAGCCGCAGCCCGTAGAAGCCGATCCCGACGGTGACCAGCGTGACCGCGACGATGGCCGGAACCACGTAGTCGTTGCCCACGTCAGCGCTCCGGCCGCTGCACCAGGTCGGTGAAGTCCTGCTCGTTGCGCTCGGCCAGCCGCACGTACGCCCAACCCACCGCGATCAGGAACGGGAACGAGACCAAGCCGAGCAGCAGCCAGGGCAGGTTGACGCCGGCCACGGTGGTCCGGCCGAGCGACGGTGCGATGGCGAACAGCCAGGGCAGCCCGCCCAGCCCGATGACGACCACCAGCGACAGCCGCAACGCCAGCGCGAGCTGGGCGCGGACCAGGCCGCGAACCAGCGCCTCGCCGACCTGGGTCTGCTGGGCCAACTCGGCGCGGGTCCGCTCGGAGCGGGTGTCCCGCCGGGTGATGTCGGCCAACACGATCCGGGCCCGCCGGGGCGGCGGTACCGCACCGCCCGACCCCACGTCAGACAGTTGCTCGGCCACCCCGGCAGTCTTGCCCGCCCAGCGCGATTGTCAAGCGTTCGCGCTCACCAGCGCAGCTGAGCGGCACAGTTCGCCGCGCTGCTGGTCACCTGGGTCGCGTCCAGGACGGACCGGGCCCGTTCCCGGCCGAGGTTCGTCGCCCAAAAGCCGTCCTCGGGCAGCTCGAAGGCGATCCCCCGAAGCGCGCACGTCCGCATCGGCTCGGGCAGCCGGGCCAGGGCCGGTACGGCATCGGCCGACAGCCCGGAGAGGTAGGTGAGGTCGAGGCGGCCGGTTTCGAGGTACCTGTCGACGTTCCGGTCCGCGATCAGTCGGTCCGGGTTGACCAGGGCCAACCCCAGCAGCGCCAGCACCGCGGTGCCGATCACCAGTCGGGGCAACCAGTCGGCCCGTAGCCGCGCCACCGCCACGCCGACCAGGACGAAGAGCACTCCGAGCGACAGCTCGACGGTCGCCACGAAGAGCCGCAGCCGGGTGACGCCGTACGCGTCGGCATAGACCTGCATGCGGTAGAGCGACGAGGCGACGACGACCAGGCTGAGTGCCGTGAGCACACCGAGCAGCACCCGGACCAGCAGCCGGTCGGCACCGGTGGCCTTCGGTGCCCGGCGGGCCGCGACGGCGATCACCAGCAGGGTGAGCGCGGTGACGGCGAGCAGTTGCCAGAACCCGCTTCGGGCGTACTCGGCGTAGGTGAGGCCGGCCGTACGCAACACGTGCCCCGCGCCTCCGAAGAACACGGTCAACTGCACCAGTACGAAGGCGGCGAACAGGGCGTCGAGCAGCACCAGCGGCAGGGCCCACTCCAGCCGGTGCACCGGCCGGCCCGGCTTCGCCCGCAGACTGTCCAGGTCGGGCGGCCGGCTGACCAGGTACGCGCCGCCGAGCAGGCCCAGGCCGATCAGCCCGAGGCGTACCACCCAGCCGACCACACCGCCCGGCGAGATGTCCGGCAGGAGGCCCGCCAGCAGATCGGCGAAGACCGCGTCGGCGGAGGAGAACAGCAGACCGAACAGCGTCAGCAGACCGACCGAGATCGCCAGGCTGGTCACGATCCGCCCGATCCCGGGCCCGGACGAGCGGGTGCGGTGCAGCCCGCGTACCGCCCAGGGGAGCGCTCGGACCGTCGCGGCCGGCGGCAGCGCCACGGCCAGCAGCATCCCGAACGGGGTCCGGCCACCGGTCACCGCGAGCGTCGCGGTCACCGCGGCGGCGAGCAGGCAGAGCACGAAGAGCCAACCGGCGGCCCGGACCGTGCCGACGGCGATCAGCGCGACCGTCGCGGCAGCCCAGGCGACCTGCGCCGCCCGCCCCGGTGCCCCCGTGGCACCGGGACGAACGGTGGTCGCGGCCCCTGACGAAGCCGCCGCCGGGGTCGGACCCGGCACGGCGGTTGGAGCCGCCGGAGCGGTTGGACCCGGTGCAGCGGTTGCAGCCGGCACGGCGGTTGCAGCCGGTGCAGCGGTTGGCGTGGCCGCGGAGGGAGTCGGCGCAGCCGTCGCGGCTGGCGGGGCCGGCGTGGCCGCCGGTGGCCGCGCGGCGCTGGTGGCGGCCGTCGTGGCGGCGTCCGGAGTCGACGCGAGGGTGGTGGCTCCCGCAGTTGCGGCTGGCGTGCCGGCGGAGGTCGACTCGGCGGTGGCCGCAGCGGGCGCAGTGGTCAGCGGCGGTGCGCCCGGTGCGCTGGGCGGCAGTCCCGGTCGGGGATCCGGTGCAGGGGACGCGGCGCGTTCGGTCAGGTCGGTTGCGGGGGACGACGTGCCGGACCGGACGACCCTGGCGGTGGCGAGCGCGGCGGTGGCCGCCAATGCGGCGACCAGCCAGCCCAGTCCGGGCCGGACCACAGTCAGCACCGAGGCACCGACGACCGCCGCCGCCGTCAACACGCCCAGGAGCAGCGGATTGGCGGTGCCGGTCGGCCCCGGCCAGTGCCGCGCGAGCAGCGACGGTGGCCGTGGTGGAACGGGCTGGGCCGGCCAGGGTTGCGGTGGCCAGGGTTGCGGCCGGCCGGCCGTCGGCGGAGGCGTCGGCCCGGGGCCGACCCAGGCCTGGCCGGGCTGGGCGGCCTGGCCGGGCTGGGAGGCCTGGGCGGGCGGGGTGGGCTGCGGTCCGGTCGGTCCGGTCGGTCCGGTGGCCGGTGCGGACGTGCTGCCGGGGCTGGTCATGCGGCCTCTTCTCGGTGTGGCCCGTTGCTCGGGATGGTGACCCGGATGCGGCAACCGGGCTGGGAGTTCCGGGCGGCTCCGGCCGGGTCGAGGACCCCGATCTGACCGCCGTGCAGTTCGACGACCCAGCGGGCGATGGCCAGGCCCAGGCCGGTCCCACCGCCGGCCGCCCGGTCGCCGCGGGTGAACCGCTCGAACACCCGGGAACGCTCGGCCGTCGGAATGCCCTGCCCCTCGTCGCTCACCTCGACGTGGAGGTGACCGCCGTGTTCCTCGGCGCTCACCCGCACGGTGCCGCCGGGTGGGCTGTGCCGCGCCGCGTTGTCCAGCAGGTTCGCGAACACCTGGTGCAGCCGCCACGGGTCCGCGCGCACGGTCAGCGGCACCGCCAACTCGCGGAGTCGGAAGTCCACGTCGAGCCCCGCTCCGGCGGCGCTGGCGGTGGCGTGCTCCACCGCCTCGTCCAGGAAGTCCCCCACGTCGATGCGGACCCGGCGCAGCGGCACCACCCCGGCGTCGAGACGGGACAGGTCGAGCAGGTCGGCGACGAGATGGCCGAGCCGTTCGGTCTGGGACAGCGCCGCGCGCAGGGCCGCCGGCTCCGGCTCGGCCACCCCGTCCACCATGTTCTCCAGTACGCCCTGCAAGGCGGTGATCGGCGTACGCAGCTCGTGGGAGACGTTGGCGATCAGCTCGCGCCGGCGCTGGTCCGCCGCGTGCAGGTCCTCGGCCATCTTGTTGAACGCCTGGGCCAGCTCACCCACCTCGTCGCGGGAGGTGGCGCGCACCCGACGGGTGTAGTCGCCGCGGGCCATCGCCCCGGCGGCCGCCGTCATCTCGCGCAGCGGCGAGGTCATCCCGTGGGCGAGCACCTGCGAGGTGACCAGCGCGATGCAGATGACGGTGATCGACGTGCCCGGCGGGAGCCAGCCGATGCCGTACCAGAAGTAGCCGATGGCCACCGCCCAGGAGGCGACCAGCAGGACGCCGAGCTTCATCTTGATCGAGCGGACCGGGTCCAGCGGGCGAGGCAGCGCCCGGTCCAGCC
This sequence comes from Micromonospora sp. NPDC005194, assembly GCF_040608335.1. Taxonomy (NCBI): domain Bacteria; kingdom Bacillati; phylum Actinomycetota; class Actinomycetes; order Micromonosporales; family Micromonosporaceae; genus Micromonospora; species Micromonospora sp. NPDC005194. The sequence continues at coordinate 248,164 of NZ_JBEXIA010000002.1, forward strand.
AGTCCACCACCCGGTGGTTGGTCACGCGGGCACCTCCAGGGCGTACCCGACGCCGTGCACGGTCCGGATGAGATCGGCGCCGAGCTTGCGCCGCAGGGCCTTGACGTGGCTGTCCACGGTGCGGGTGCCGGTGCCTTCGGCCCAGCCCCACACGTCGGCGAGCAGCCGCTCCCGGGGTAGCACGGTGCGGGGCCGACCGGCGAGGTGGATCAGGAGGTCGAACTCGGTCGGTGTGAGGTGCACGTCCGCGCCGGAGCGCCGAACCCGCCGCTCGGCCTCGTTGATTTCGATGTCGCCGAGCCGGATGGCGGGTGCCGCGGGGGTCGCGGCCCGTTCCATCCGGCGCAGCAGCACGTGTACGCGGGCAGCCAGCTCGCGCATCGAGAACGGCTTGGTGAGGTAGTCGTCCGCGCCGACCGCGAGCCCGACCAGCAAATCGGTCTCGTCGTCGCGGGCGGTGAGCATCAGCACCGGCACCGGCCGGACGGCCTGGATCCGCCGGCACACCTCCAGGCCGTCGAAGCCGGGCAGCATCACGTCGAGGACGACGAGGTCCGGCTGGCCGGTCCGGAACCGCTCGACCGCGCTGGGGCCGTCCGTGGCGATCTCCACGGCGAAACCCTCGGCGCGGAGTCGGGCGGCGACCGACTCGGCGATGGTGCGTTCGTCCTCGACGACCAGGACCCGGCGTTCCTTCATGGGGTCTGACTGTAGGGAACCACCGTGGAGATCAGTGGGTGGCATTGTGAATAACCTGTGGAGAACGGTTCACCCCTGTGGATAACCCGAGGGCCATGACAGGTGGCCTCGGCGAACCCCCGAGCCTCCTTGTGGACGACCGAGCGAGCCGTCGGGGTGGCCCGTGCGCCGGTTACTCCAGGCCGACGCGGACCGGACGCGCCGAGGCGGAGCCGAGCCAGGTGTGCGGATTGCCGTACCAGCACCAGCCCAGCTTCGGGGCGCCCTGGCTGATCCACAGGGCGGGCACCCGCTTGTCACCGCACCGGGAGCCGACCAGCGAGAAGCACCTGTTGCTGGCCAGCGCCTCCGGATACAGCGTGATGAAGGCGAGCCCCTCGTCGATGGTGAGCGGCAGCCGATCCTGGGCGGTCATGCCCTCCATCGCCGCGGCCGGGGCGAGGTTGCGGAACTCCTCGCCCCGGTCGACGTCGAAGAGCAGGTACGCCGGCCCGGCGGGCACCTCCAGCTCCTTGATCGGGTCGAAGCGCGGCAGGTCGTCCTCGGCGTAGTGCCGGTCGAGGAAGCCGGGCTTGCGCTTGCCGGCCAGGGTGGTGAGTGCGAGCCGGGGCTCCACCCCGACCAGGTCCCGCGTGACGACCAGCAGGAACGGCACCCGGGCGTCGGTGGGCGCGGGCAGGCCGGCGGCGCCGTCGACCGCGCGGGCCCGCAGCGGCGCGACCAGGTCGCGGAAGGCGCTCTCGGGCATCCCGGCCAGGGCCGGATAGCCCAGTCGCACCAGGTGGTCGAGTTGGCGGTCGAACTCGGTCTCGGCGTCGAACGGAGTCTCGTGCACGGCGGCCTCCCGGTTGTCGTATCGGCTATCGTACAACGTACGGGAGGGCCGGGAGCTTTCCCGCCTCAGCGACTCCAATCCTGCTTCGCCGCCCTGACCAGCTTGTCCTTCAGCTCCCGGGTGTGCCGCCGGCTCACCGGCAGCTCGGTGGAGTCGACCACCACCACGTACCCGGAGTTCACCAGGCGCAGCTCCGCGATCAACTTCAACTGCACCAGGTACGACCGGTGCACCCGGACGAAACCGGCGTCCGCCCACCGCTCGGCGAGCGTGGCCAGCGAAACCCGCACCAGGTGCGACCCCTCGGCGGTGTGCAGCCGGGCGTAATCGCCCTGCGCCTCCACCCAGCGCACCGCCGAGCGCGGCAGCATCCGGGTGGTGCCGGCCAACTCGATCGGGATGGTCGGGTCCTCCTCGGCCCGGGCCAGCGCCGCCGGATGCGACGGCACCACCCGCGAGCCGATCACCCGGCGCAGCGACTCGGCCAGCCGTTCGGCGCGTACCGGTTTGCGCACGTAGTCCGTGGCGCCCAGGTCGAACGCGTCCACCGCCCCGTCGTCGTACGCGGTCACGAACACGATCGCCGGCGGCCGGGCGAACCGGCGCAGCACCCGGGCCAGCTCCATGCCGTCCAGGCCGGGCATCCGGATGTCCAGGAAGACCACGTCCACGTCACCGTCGCGCAGCAGCCGCAGCGCCTCGGTGGCGTCCCCGGCGGTGTGCAGGCGGGCCACCCGGGGGTCGGCCCGCAGGTGGTACGCCAACTCGTCGAGCGCGGGCGGCTCGTCGTCCACCGCCAGCACCCGCAGGAAGCCGGTGGTCACGAGCCGGCCCGTACGCCCGGGTGGAACTTCGGCACCCGCATGCTCACCCGGGTGCCCGAGCCCAGCCCGGTCTCGACGACCAGACCGAAGCGGTCCCCGAAGACCGACCGCAGTCGCTCGTCGACGTTGGAGAGGCCGACGTGCTGACCCGGGTCGTCCCCCGGGTCGCCGGTGCTGCGGGCCAGCTCGGCGATGCCGGCGGTAAGCGTGGTCGGATCCATTCCCACCCCGTCGTCCTCCACCGTGATGTGGCATTCGGCACCCGCGTCCCGGGCCTCGATGCTCACCATGCCCGTGCCCGGCTTGCGGGACAACCCGTGCCGGACGGCGTTCTCCACCAGCGGCTGAAGGCAGAGGAACGGGAGCGTCACCGGCAGCACCTCCGGGGCGATCTGCAACCGCACCTGCAACCGGTCCCCGAACCGGGCCCGCTCGATCGTCAGGTACCGGTCGATCGACCGCAGCTCCTCGGCCAGCGTGGTGAACTCGCCGTGCGCCCGGAACGAGTACCTGGTGAACTCCGCGAACTCCAGGATCAACTCCCGGGCCCGCTCCGGGTCGGTGCGGACGAACGAGCCGATCGCGGTCAACGCGTTGTAGATGAAGTGCGGGCTGATCTGCGCCCGCAACGCCCGGACCTCCGCTCTCGCCAGCCGCTCCCGTGACGAGTCCAGCTCGGCCAGGGCGAGCTGGTTGCCCGCCCAGTGCGCCGTCTCCAGGGTGGCCTGGACCAGTCCCGGCGCCGGCACGCCGTCGGCGATCGCCACCAGTGCGCCGACCACCCGGGCGTCCGCCCCGTGCAGGGGCGCGACCACCGCCCCGCGGATCGGGCAGTCGACCCGGTCGCACCGCAGGTCGGACTCCCCGAGCACCGTCGAGCGCCCGGTGGCCACCGAGCGTTGGGCCGCCGCGAGCAGTTGCTCACCGTGGTGCGTGCCGCGCCCGTCGAGGGCGAGCACCTCGTCGGCGTCGGTGAGCGCCAGCCCGACCGCGCCCACCAGGGCCCGCAGATGGCGTACGGCCTTCGTCGCGCCCGCTGCGCTCAGCCCCGCCCGCAACGGCTCGGCGGCCAGCCCGGCGGTGTGCAGCACCTCGTAGGTGGCCCGTTGGGTGGCGGTGGCGATGCCGCGCCGGGCGCGCAGCCGCAGCACCGCCAGCAGGGCCGCGGTGAGCGCGGTGACCAGCGAGACGACGCCGACGACGGCGGAGAGGTTGCCACCCACGCAGCGATCCTGACGGCTCGCGGCCCTCCGCGCTAGTACGCGCCCTTGCGGGCGAGCACCACCCCGACGGTGCGCCACAGGATGCTCAGGTCGTACGCCAGCGACCAGTTGTCGACGTAGTAGAGGTCCAGCCGGACGGCCTCGTCCCAAGACAGGTCGGAGCGGCCGGAGACCTGCCAGAGACCGGTCATGCCGGGGCGGACCAGCAGGCGACGCCGTACGTCGCCCAGGAAGTCGCCGTCGTCGGCCGGCAGCGGGCGGGGCCCGACCAGCGACATCTCACCCCAGAGCACGTTGATCAACTGCGGCAGCTCGTCCAGCGACGAGGCCCGCAGGAAGCGACCCACCGGGAAGACCCGGGGATCCTGCTTCATTTTGAACAGCATGCCGTCGGTCTCGTTCTGGTCAGTGAGGCTGGCCAGCCGGTCCTCGGCGTCGACGTACATGGTCCGGAACTTCCACACCCGGAAGGTGCGCCCCTCGTGCCCCACCCGGGGCTGGCGGAAGAACACCGGCCCGGGGTCGGAGATGCGGATCGCCACGGCGATGGCGACGAAGAGGGGGATCAGCAGCAGCAGGCCCAGGCCGGCGGCGACCCGGTCCATCAGGTTCTTGGCCAGCAGCGCCGGCCCGGAGAGGGTCGGCTCCTCGACGTGCAGCAGCGGCAGACCCTCGATCGGCCGGATGTGCACCCGAGGGCCGGCGATGTCGGTCAACTGCGGCGCGACCACCAGGTCGACGCCGGAGCCCTCCAACTGCCAGGCCAGCCGGCGCAGTTCGCCCGGCTCGGCGCTGGCCGACCCGCAGACGGCGATGGTGTCCCCACCGACCTCGCGGACCAGGGCCAGGACGTCGCGGCCGGCGTGCACCGGTACCGGGGTCGGCACCCCGCGGGCCGCCGCGTACCCGTCGGTGATGTGGATCGCGACCGGGACCAGCCCGGCGTTCGGGCTGCGGGTGACCGCCGCGTAGACCTCCAGGCACTCCGGCAGGGTGCCGACCAGCACCATCCGGTGTGCCGCCTGGCCGGCCCGCCGACGGATGTAGTGCAGCGCCCAGCGGGCGACGAAGCGGCCCCACAGGATCAGCAGGAGCGCCCCGAGCAGTGCCGTGCCGACCGTCCAGCGAGACAGCGCGGTCTTGGTGGCGAACGCGAGGAAGGAGACGCTGGCGGCGACCGTGACGGCGGCCCGGATGACCCGCTTGAACTCGTCCGGCCCGAGCCCCAGATAGCGCCGGTCGTACGCCCGGTTGCTCCAGAGGATGACCACCCAGCCGAGCGGCAACAGCAGGTAGGAGACGGTGTGGAACCAGGTCGGATCCTGGTTGGTGCCGGAGAAGCCGGAGGCGGCCTGGTCGAAGAGCTGGATCGCGATCCAACTGGCGAACGCCGCCGCGCCGAAGTCGAGCAGCAGCAGGATGGCGGTGTAGGGGCGGTGCCAGCGGGAGACACGGCGTCGCGCCCTGGCCCACGCCGACCGAGGGACGCCGTTGTGTGACGGCGGCGTCGGCGGCTGGATCTCGAAGCTGTCGACGTGCCGCACGAGTCTGCTCCGGCCTTCGTTGGATACCGGGCGCTGGAGGCTTGCCGTCACCTCACCCATGTCCTCCCGCATGACACGGGCCGCTCACTCGGCGTGAGGGCCCGGGTCGCCCACCGTCCCAGTCTCCCACGCGGGCTCCGACCGGTCGTCGCCCCGAAGGAGATTGGCGACCGATGGTGCCGGCGGGATCTGGCCGGCTCCGCACCATTTCAGAAGCCGGGGACCGGGCCACTATACCGATGGATGCGCGTGTGGCGAGAACGGTGGACGGGAGCTTCGGCTCAGTCTGGCCGATTCCGCTCCGTAGTCGCCGAGTGCAATTACTCACCGTACAAGTCGGGACAACCTTCGGTCAGCGAGCGGCTTGCCGCCCGTCTGGCACGTCGCGCAGTACTGCAGGCTCGAATCGGCGAACGACACATCGCGCACGGTGTCCCCGCAGACCGGGCAGGGCAGCCCGGTGCGGGCGTGCACCTTCAACCCGGACCGCTTCTCACCCTTCAGCTCGGCGGCACGCTGGCCGAGGGACCGCTCGACCGCGTCACCGAGCACCTGGCGGGTCGCCGCGTGCAGGGTGGCGAGCTGGGCGTCCGTGAGCCGGTCGGTGATCGCGAACGGGGACAGCTTCGCGGCGTGCAGGATCTCGTCCGAGTACGCGTTGCCCACCCCGGACAGCACCGACTGGTCGGTCAACACCCCCTTGACCTGTCCGCGCCGACTGCGCAGCCGCTCCGCGAAGGTGGGCAGGTCGGCGGCGAGCGCGTCCGGGCCCAGCTTGGCCACCCCCGGCACCGCGGCCGGGTCGGTGACCAGGTACGCGGCCAGCTTCTTCTGGGTGCCGGCCTCGGTGAGGTCGAAGCCGGAGCCGTCGTCGAGGCGGACGCGCACCGCGATCGGGCCCTTGCCGGGTCGCAGCGGCGTCGTGGCGGGAAACGCCTCCCGGTAGTGCAGCCAGCCCGCCCGGGCCAGGTGCACCACGAGGTGCAGATCACCCTCGACGACCACGTCGAGGAACTTGCCGTGCCGGCGGGCGTCGACCACCGCCCGACCAGCGACCGCGGCGGGTGCCGGGTCGTACGTCTTCAGGGCGCTGATCGCGGCGATCTCCAGCCGGTCGACACGCCGCCCCACCGCGCGCTGCCGCAGGTAACCCGCGAGCGCCTCAACCTCCGGTAGTTCGGGCACCAGCCAACGGTAGCCTTCTTTCCCGTGAGAATCGTGGTGGCGCACAACCGGTACCGGGAAGCTCAGCCCTCCGGCGAGAACACGATGGTCGACTCGGAGATCGCTCAGCTCACCGCTGCCGGCGTCGAGGTGCTGCCCTTCATCCGCAGCTCGGACGAGATCCCGTCGATGTCGAAGGCGGCCAAGGCGCTGCTGCCGATCTCGCCGATCTGGGCGCCGCGTGCCCAGCAGGACCTGAGCCGGCTGATCACCGAGCACCGCCCGGACGTCCTGCACCTGCACAACCCGTACCCTCTGATCTCGCCGTGGGTGGTGCGGACCGCGCACCGGCACGGCGTGCCGGTGGTGCAGACGGTGCACAACTACCGGCAGGTCTGCTCGTCGGGGATCTACTTCCGGGACGGGGTGATCTGCCAGGACTGCAAGGGTCGGGCGCTGGGCGTGCCGGCGATCAAGCACCGGTGTTACCGCGACTCGACGGCGCAGAGCGCGCTGATGGCGACCACCCTGGCCGTGCACCGGGGCACCTGGCGCTCGGTGGACCGGTTCATCGCGCTCACCACGGCGATCGCCGACCACCTCCACGATTACGGCATTCCGGACGACCGGATCGTCGTGAAGCCGAATGCCGTACCCGATCCGGGCCGGCCGGCCCCGCTGGGTGACGGCTTCCTCTACATGGCCCGGCTCTCGCCCGAGAAGGGTGTCGACCTGCTGCTGGACGCCTGGCGTCGCCATCCGGTGGGCACCCTGGGCACGCTGCGCGTGGCCGGTGACGGCGAGCTGCGCCCGCTGGTGGAGGCCGCCGCCGCCGAGCGACCCGACGTGGTCTACCTCGGTCAGCTCGACCGCGCCGGGGTACGCGCCGCGGTCGAGGCGAGCGCCGTGGTGATCGCGGCCTCGATGTGGCACGACGTACTGCCGACCGTGATCATCGAGGCGCTGGCCAGCGGTCGGCCGGTGCTCGGCACCGCGTTGGGCGGCATTCCATACCTCGTCGGAGCGGACGCCCCGCACGAGCCCGCCGGCACCGGCCCGGCCGAGACCGCCTCGGCGGTCGCCGGGGGCGGCGGGCCGGTCATGCCGGCCGGGATCGGCCTCGGCGAGGCCGGCTGGGTGGTGGCTCCGGAGCCGGCCGCGCTGGCGGCAGCCCTGCCGGTGGCCCGGGCCGGCGCGTCCGGGCTCACCCTGGCCGCCCGCGCCCGCTACGAGCGGACCTTCCACCCGGACGTGGTCACCAAGCAGCTCATCGACATCTACGCGGGGATGGCCCACGCCGTAACGCCGTAACTCCGGAGCGCGGGAGGAGAGCACCTACTGTTCGCTCCCTTTGCTCTGCTTCAGCGGAGGAAACACCCGGTGTCCGGATATCGGACGCCACGTGTTTCCTGGGCTGAAGCAGAGCAAAGGAGGACTCGAACACCCTTGGCACCGGTCTGGGAGTGGCGCGGGCGGGAGGTCAGCGCAGCGAGGCGCGGGCGGAGAAGGCGATGCTGGCGAGCAGGAAGCCACCGTTGACGATCGTGAACGCGATGATCACCCACAGGACCAGCGCGGGGGCCACGGCCAGCACCAGGGCCGCCACGAAGACCACCGCGCCGTAGTCGCGCACCAGCTTCACGAGGCGTACCGGCAGGGAGGTCGAGGTGACCATGCTGGCCGCGTTCGGGCCGGACTGCATCACCGACGTCACCAGGTTGACCATCCAGGTGCCGGCGAAGGTCGCCACCAGCCAGGTCGGCGTCGACGGCTCCTGTGCCACGGCGGTGGCGGCCAGGGCGGCCACCAGGGCGATCTGCGCGGCCACGTCGCAGAGCACGTCGACGCGGGCGCCGGCCGCGCTGCCCTGGCCGGTCACCCGGGCCAGCTGCCCGTCGGCGCAGTCCAGGGAGTACGCGACCTGCCAGCCGACCAGGGCGAGCAGGCCGACCACCCAGGCCGGTACGTCCCCGTCGGCGACCGGCTCGGCGAGCGCCACCACGGTGACAGAGGTGGCCAGCCCGAGCACCAGGTTGGTGATGGTCAACGCGGTCGGGCGCAGCCCGAGGCGTTGCGCGACCAGTGCGAAGACGGCCCCCAGCCACTGGCTGATCGACTCGCTGAACAGGCCGCCGCCCCGGTTCACCCGGTGGAAGTCGGCGACGGTGGGACGGGGGTCAGCCAAGCTGGTCGTGGATTGCACCGGCGTAGTCTGCCAGCCGCTCCCGCGTCTCGGTAGGCGACAGGGCCAGGTGCTCGAGGATCGTGTACCGGTCCGGTCGGGTACGCGGAGCGAACTGCACCGCCTCGATGAACTGGTCGTCGGTGAGCGTCACCTCGGCGGGGAGTCGGGGCAGGCCGTGCCGGGCGAGGCAGGCCGACATCTCCCCGAAGCGGCGCAGGTCTCCGCGCAGCCAGGTGCAGAACAGCGCACCCAGCCCGGCCAGCTCGCCGTGCGAGGCGGTGCCCGGAAAGAGCGAGTCGACCGCGTGCATGATCTCGTGGCAGCCGCCGCTGGCCGGTCGGCTGCTGCCGCAGACCGCCATCGCGAGGCCGCTGGAGATCAGCGCCTCGGCCAGCACGGTGACGAAGGCGTCGTCGGTCATGTCGCCCGGGTGGTTGAGCACCGCCTCGGCGCCCGCCCGGGCCAGCGAGGCGGCCAGCCCGTCGACCGGCTCACCGCGTACCTGCCGGGCCAGTTCCCAGTCGGCCAGGGCGCTGATGTTGCTGATCACGTCGCCGATGCCGGCCCGGTTGTGCCGGTCCGGGCCGCTCTCCACGAAGTCCAGGTCGACGATCACCGCGATGGGGATGTGCACTCCGTAGGAGCCCTTGATCCCTTCGGTGATGAGACTGGCCACCGGGGAGGCGATCCCGTCGTTGGCGAGGCTGGTCGCCACCGACACCATCGGCAGCCCTCGGCGGGTGGCCGCGTACTTGGCCACGTCGATCGTCTTGCCGCCGCCGATCCCGACCACCGCGTCGTACGACCGGGCGCGAAGTTTGCCGCCGAGGTCGTCGGCGGCGTCCAGGGTCGCCCCGGCGACCGTGAACACGTCGGCCGTCCGCAGCGACGGTCGGATCAGCTCCGCGATCTGCGCGCCCTGACCCGGACCGACCACCACCGCGACGTCGCCCCCGGAGGAGATCCGCCCGTCGGCCAGGATCGCGCCCAGGTCGGCGACCGCCCCGCGTCGCACGTCGATGTGCAGCGGGGTGAGGACGCTCCGAGCTAGTAGCGGCACGCGATCTCCCGCGCGCGGGCCAGGTCGGCGTGGTTGTCGACCTCGACCCAGGGGACGTCGCCGATCGGCGCAGCCCGCACCTCCCCGCCCCGGTCGGCGAACTCCTGGTAGCCGTCCTCGTAGTAGAGGTTCGGGTCCCGCCGCCAGGTCGCCTCCAGCGCGTCCGCGAGCGCGTCGGCGACCTGCGGCTCGATCAGCGTCGCGCCGATGTACTCCCCGTACGCCTCGCCCGGGTCCATGATCTTGGTGATCCGGGTGAGTTGGCCGGCGGCGTCGAAGGTGGTCTTCATCTCCTCCTCGGCCAGCGGCTTGAGGGTGTCCACCGCGAGCAGGATGCCCGGGCCGCGCTCGGCCAGCAGGGTCTTCTCGATGCTCACCGGGTGCACGGTGTCCCCGTTGACCAGCAGCACCCCGCGTGCGAAGTACTCCCGGGCCAGCCAGAGGGAGTAGGCGTTGTTCCACTCCTCGGCCTTGTCGTTGTGCACCAGGGTGAGCGTGACCCCGTACTTCTTCTCCAGGTCGGCCTGCCGCTCGCGGACCGCGTCCGCCGCGTAGCCGACCACGATCACGATGTCGGTGAGCCCGACCTCGGCCAGGTTGCCCAGCGCGATGTCCAGGATCGTCGTCTCGCCGTCCACCGGCACCAACGCCTTGGGCAGGGTGTCGGTGTACGGGCGCAGCCGTCGTCCCGCTCCGGCCGCGAGCACCATTCCGATCATCGCGACATCCTCCCTCGTCCTGCTCCCCGTCACCGGTGGAGGATAGCGCCGGCCGGCTGTGCCGCTCCGGCCAACCGGGTCAGCCGGGCAGCGCCGCCAGGTCGGCGAGCATGGTCAGCCGCTCCTGGGCGTCGAGCGCGGCGTACGGGCCGGCGGCCCGGCGGTCGGTCTCCAGCTCGATGGCGAGCCGCTCGGGGCCGGCGGGCAGGGCGGCGACGCTGGACGCGGTGTGTCCGGCGGCCGTCCAGGCGGCGGCGTGCGCGTCGGCCCGGTGGTAGCGCAGCGTGCCGAGCCGGTTGAGCAGCAGCACGCCGGGCGGGGTGCCGTCCGGCTCGTGCGGGGGCGCCAGCGCCGCGAACGCCGACCCGTTCCGGTCGCCGTCGGTGTCGGCCAGCACCAGGGCGTACGTCAGCAGCCGGCCGAGCGCCGCCACGAGCCGGGTGACCCGTTCGTCGTGCCCGGCCCACAGCTCTTCGGTGACCTCGGCGTGCACCTGATACAGCTCGGTGAGGAAGGCGGTGCCCCGCTCGGTGGCGGAGAGCGCCCCGTCCGGGCGGCGGTGGAGCATGCCGTACGCCACCTGCTTGTCCACGGCCCGGCGGACCGTGACCGGGTCGGCGTAGCGGGTGATCGCCGCGAAACCCGGCCCGTCGACGGTGCCGCCCGGCGCGGCGAGCCGGGTGCGCAGGTCCACCAGGAAGCCGTTCGCCGTCGGCCCGCCGTACCGCTGGCTCAGCTCGGCCCCGCCACCGTCGCGGCCGGCCAGCATGCCGGCGCGGAACGTCCGGTCCAGGGCCGGGGCGAGCAGCCCGGCGATCCGGTGCGGCGCCAGCTCGACGGTGTTCACGGATCGATCGACCGCAGGACGGCGAAGCCCTCCTCCGCGATCCGCCGGATCAGGCCGTCGTTGACGTCGCGGTTCTCGTCCAGCACGGTCACCTCGTGCTCGGCCAGCCAGCGGTACTCGGTGTGCTTGCCCGCCTCCAGCGTCGGGTGGTCGAGGTCGCCGTCCACCCGGACCAGGAAGTCGTACTCGATGCGGGCCAGGCCGTCGTCGCCGACGTAGTGGTATTCGCCCACCTGGCCGAGGACCTCGGAGACGAGCCACCCGGTCTCCTCGGTGACCTCCCGGCGCAGCGCCTCGTCGATCTCCTCGCCCGGTTCCAGGTGGCCGCCGACAACGTCCCAGCAATTGGGAAACAGGCGTCGGTGGGGTGAGCGGCGCTGGAAGAAGATTCGGCCGTCGTGGTCGACGATCAGCGCGCCGGCGCAGCGCAGGGGCTCGGTGGACACGCTCCGACAGTAGCGAGCGGCCCGGCATCGCGACGATGCCCGGTCTTGTCCCGGAAACATCCACCGACGACCATGTGCGTACCGAATGCCACGGTCCCAAAGGAGTGATGCGTGATGCAGGTACGGGAAGCGATGTCCAGCCAGGTCCTCGTCGTCGGTCCGGAGCACACGCTGCGTCAGGCGGCCCGGATGATGTCGGCCCGCGGTGTCGGGTCGGCGGTCGTGATCGACCCCGAGTCCGAGGGAATCGGCATCATGACCGAACGCGACGTGTTGAAGGCCATCGGCGCCGGCCTCGACTGCGACACCGAACGCACCGGCGCCCACCTGACCTGGGACGTGGTCTACGCGGGGCCGGAGTGGACGGTCGCCGAGGCCGCCGCCGCGATGGCCCGCGGCGGCTTCCGGCACCTGGTGGTGCTCGACGGCCGGGAGGTGGCCGGCGTGATTTCGGTCCGGGACATCATGCGGGTCTGGGCGGAGAGCCAGGTGGCCGCCACGACCTGACCCGCGCAGGTGTGCCAGGCCGGATCGACGGGTAAGGATCCCTCGCGGGCGCGGAGATGCCGTGGCCCGCGGGGGAGGGCCCGATGCGTGACGCGGAGCGCCTGATCGAGCAGCAGTACGCGATGCTTCTGCGGCGGGACGTGGCCCGGCTGCCGGACCTGTACGCCCCGGAGGCGTTCTACGCCATGCCGGGTGTCACGGTCCGGCCGATCGAGCTGCCCGCGCTGCTGCGCACCTGGACGGGCGCTTTCGCCGACCTGCGGGTCGACCCGTTGGGCGTGGTGCGCACGTCCGGCGGCGCGGCCGTGGAGCTGCGCCTCACCGGCACCCACACCGGCACGCTGCACTCGCCGTACGGCACCGTCGCTCCGACCGGCCGTTCGGTGAGCTGGGAGGTTGCCGACGTGGTCCGGGCACGCCGGGGTCGGATCGTCGCGTGGCGCTCCTACTTCGACTGGAGCCAGCTCCTCGACGCGCTCGGCGTGCAGTTTGAGGGCCTTTCCCGGGCGACGCAGCACGACTCGCTCGCACTTCCGGTCTGATCTGACGGCGACCGGCCGACCCGGGTCACCCGTCCCGGTGGCTCAGGATGCGGACATCGCCGTGCCGTCCGCGCGTCCCCCGCCGCCGCCCGTACGCTCAATATCCATGACCGCCGAGCAGCTGATCTCCTTTGCCCGTGGGGCGCCCTCGCTGGACATCGTCGATGTCGAGGGGCTCAAGGCCGCCGCCGTACGCGCCTTCGACGCCGACCCCGCGGGGGTCACGGCGTACGGCACCTCCGTCGGTTACCTTCCGCTGCGAAAGTGGATCGCCGAGAAGCACGGGGTGGAAGCCAACCAGGTGCTGGTCACCAACGGCTCGCTCCAGGCCGACGCCTTCCTCTTCGACCACCTGGTCCGTCCCGGCGACGCGGTGGTGGTCGAGCGTCCGACGTACGACCGCACGCTGCTCAACCTTCAGCGGATGGGCAGCGAGCTGCACGGCATCTCGGTCCAGCCGGACGGTCTGGACACCGCCGAGCTGCGCAAGCTGCTGGAGTCCGGGGTCCGCCCCCGGCTCGCGCACGTCATCCCCAACTACCAGAACCCGGCCGGCATGACCCTGTCGCTGGAGAAGCGCCGCGAACTGCTCGACCTGGCCGCCGAGTACGAGTTCACGATTTTCGAGGACGACCCGTACGCGGACATCCGCTTCCGCGGCGAGGCGCTGCCGTCGATGCTCTCGCTGGACACCCGCAACGTGGTCGTGCACGCGTCGAGCTTCACCAAGACCGTCTGCCCGGGCGTGCGGGTCGGCTATCTGGTCGGTCCGGCGGATCTGATCGCCGACATCGCCAAGAACGCGACGAGCCTCTACATCTCGCCCGGCATGGTGTCGCAGGCGATCGTGCACCAGTTCTGCGTCTCCGGCGACATCGACCGCTCGATCGAGACCGTTCGGGCGGCGCTGGGCGAACGCGCCCGGGTGCTGGCCGAGTCGCTGCGCCGGCACCTGCCGCAGGCGCGGTTCGTGGAGCCCGACGGCGGCTACTTCCTGTGGGTGGAGTTCCCCGAGGACGTGCTGGTGGACCGGCTCGCCCCGGCGGCGGCCGAGCGTGGTGTCGCGGTGGTCAAGGGCAGCGACTTCGTTCTCGACGGTGGGCGGCACGCCCTGCGGCTGGCCTTCTCGGCCGTGACGGCCGACAAGATCGACGAGGGTGTCCGGCGGCTCGCGGCGGCCGTCGAGGCTGTCCGGAGCTGATTTCTGTCGGGTTCCCGACAGAACGACAATGCCGGCCGTCCCGGGACTCCCCAGCGGGCGGCCGGCGGCTCACAATGCTGCGAGCGTCACCCGTCAGGTGTAGCGGGGGTCACCCCGCCGCCACCTCGGGCACGCGTGCAGCACAACCCCCGCCCCCACGGGCGCCGGGTGGGCCGTGTCGTCCTTCACCCCCCGATGCGGCCCGGCCCGCCCGGCGCCGCACCCGCGACCGCCGTCACACCTGCCGGTGGCGACCACCGGCGTAGCCTGCAAGCCGCAGGCGAGCGCGGGGAGGTGTCGCGATGACGGATCGGGCAGAGCGGGGCCGGACGGTCCCGCTGAACACGTCCCGGGTGCTGCGACCCCGGGCCTGGCCGTCCCCGGTCCGGGCGGTGACCAGGATGCTCAACGCCGACGGATCGCCGCCCACTCCGGCCCCCACCGGCGCCGGCCGCAGCGGGGTGGTCGACTGTGCGCTCTACATCGACGGCAAGCGGCAGCCCGGCGACTGGAACTACGCGGACGCGTTGGAGGCGGCACGCCGGGAGGAGCACGGCTTCGTCTGGATCGGGCTGCACCAGCCGGAGCTGGCCGAGATGTCCGCCATCGCGGAGACGTACGGCCTGCACGAGCTGGCCGTCGAGGACGCGGTGAAGGCCGAGCAGCGGCCCAAGCTGGAGCGGTTCAACGACGTCAGCTTCCTGGCGCTGCGCACCGCCCGGTACTGCGAGCACACCGAGTTGACCGAGACCTCCGAGGTCGTGGAGACCGGTCAGGTGATGCTCTTCATCGGCCCGAACTTCCTGATCAGCGTCCGGCACGGGGACGCCTGCCGGCTCTCCCCGGTCCGCGCCGACCTGGAGACCAAGCAGGAGTTGCTGCTCCAGGGCCCGTGGGCGGTGGCGTACGGCGTGACCGACCGGGTGGTCGACCTCTATCTGGAGGTGGCCGAGCAGCTTGAGGACGACCTGGATCAGCTTGAGGCCGAGGTCTTCGACCGCAACAGCCACGGCCGGATTCAGCGGATCTACCAGATGAAGCGGGAGCTGGTGGAGTTCAAGCGGGCGGTGATCCCGTTGCAGCGGCCGCTGATGAACCTGACCTCCCAGGTCAACCGCGATGTGCCCAAGGAGATCCGGCGGTACTTCCGGGACGTGCAGGACCACCTGAGCCGCACCGTCGAGCAGGTGAACTCGTACGACGACCTGCTGAACTCGATCCTGCAGGCGCGGCTGGCCCAGGTCACCGTCGACCAGAACAACGACATGCGCAAGATCGCCGCGTGGGCGGCCATCGCCGCGGTCTGGACCTCCATCGCCGGCGTCGAGGGCATGAACTTCGACAACATGCCCGAGCTGAAGATGACGTACGGCTATCCGGTGGCCCTGGCTCTGATGCTCGCTGTCTCCCTGGCCCTCTACCGCTGGTTCCGCCGCAACGGCTGGCTCTGACCCGCGACGGCGCGGGCCGGCGCGAAAGGCTCTGAGACGCGAAAGCGCCGGCGAGCGGGGAAACCCGCGTCGCCGGCGCTCGCTGCGCTGCTGTGTCCGGGGTCAGCGGCGGCCGTTGGTGCGGGCGGTGTCCTTGCCCAGGGCCTTGGTGAGGTCGTCGGTCGGTCGCCCGGAGACGTCCGTGGCGCCCTCGGCGACCGACGGGACCTTGCCGGTCGGGCGGACACTGGTCGGCGTGGCCGTGCCGGTGGTGCTGGCGCTGTCGCCGCCGGCCACCGCCGAGCTGCCGGCGCCGGTCATCCCGGCCATGGCGGACCCGTCGGTCCCCTTGGTCGCGCCCGGCGCGGCCGGCGTCTGCACCTCGATCGACTCGACCTCGTCGCGCATCGGCTCCAGGGTGCGGGTCGGGTCGTACTCCGCCCACTCCTGCTGCTCCCGGCGGCGACGCAGGGCGACCGCACCGGCCAGGCCGGCGATGGCGCCCGCGGCCAGCAGGCCGGTCATCATCGAGCCGCGACGGCGCGGCTGCTTCTTCTTACCGGTGATCCGCATGGTCTTCGACTTGGCCTTCCTGGTCAGCGGCCCTGCCTGCGTGGCGCCGTCCCGGGCCGCCGCCGCCAGCGGTGCCAGCGTGGTGAGTGTGGTTCCCCAGCCGGTCGACGCGCGGTCGCGCACCTTCACCGCGGCCGGCCCGACGTAGCCCCGGGCCACCTGGACCCGCGGACCGACGGTCGCGCCCGCGCCCTTGGCCGCGTGGTTGGCTGCCTGCATCAGGTGGCTGATGCTCTGGTTCAGCTCTGCCTTGGCGAGCTGGCCCTGGGACTGACGCCGCCCGAATCCAAACACGGTCCTACCTCCTGGGAGTTGTTCCTTCGTCATCCTCCACCTTCGGATGCCTCCGCACTGCCAGATCGGGCACATGGGAGGATCCGCATGGAACTGACCAACGAGTGAGGAGTACCCGTGGCCGAGGCTGTCTACGCCACCCTGCACACCAACGCTGGCCCGATCCGGCTGGAGCTCTTCGGAAACCACGCTCCGAAGACGGTCCGCAACTTCGTCGACCTGGCCGAGGGCAACCGGGAGTACACCGACCCGCGCACCGGTCAGCCGGGCAGCGGGCCGTACTACGACGGCACCATTTCGCACCGCGTGATCAGCGGTTTCATGGTCCAGATGGGCGACCCGACCGGCACCGGTCGGGGCGGGCCGGGCTACAAGTTCGCCGACGAGTTCCACCCGGAGCTGCGCTTCGACCGGCCGTACCTGCTGGCGATGGCGAACGCCGGACCGGGCACCAACGGTTCGCAGTTCTTCATCACCGTGTCCCCGACGCCGCACCTCAACAACCGGCACACCATCTTCGGCCAGGTCGCCGACGAGGAGTCGGTGAAGGTCGTCGACTCGATCGCGAACACCCCGACCGGCCCGAGCGACCGTCCGCTGCAGGACGTCGTCATCGAGCGGGTCGAGATCGAGCGGTCTGCCGCCTGACGAACCCGCGAGGTACCTTTGCTCGCATGATTGAGCGCTCCGGAGCACCGCGCCGGCCAGCGTCGGTGAGCCGCGCGGTGGCGGACGGAGGATCGGCCCGGTGAGCGAGTCCCCGCCGACCACCCCGGTCTGTTACCGGCACCCTGGTCGGGAGACCTACGTCCGGTGTACCCGCTGCGACCGGCCGATCTGTCCGGAGTGCATGCGGGAGGCGTCCGTCGGGCACCAGTGCCCGGAGTGCGTCAACGAGGGGCGTCGTAGCGTCCGGCCGGCGCGTACCGCCTTCGGTGGCGGTGCCGCCGGCCGGCACGGCTACGTCACCAAGGCGCTGATCGCGCTGAATGTGCTGCTCATGCTGCTGTCCATCGCCTCCGCCCGGAGTGGGAACGCGGTGGTGGGCGGGTCCGGCCTCGGCGGGCTGATGGGTGACGGCACCCCGCTTACCAACTGGGGTTCGGTGCTCGGGCTGGCGGTCCTCCCCGACGGCACGCTCGGCGGCATCGCCGAGGGCCAGTGGTATCGGCTGGTCACCGCGATGTTCCTGCACTACGGCGTGATCCACCTGTTGCTCAACATGTGGGTGCTGTGGGTGCTGGGCCGGTCGCTGGAGGCCAACCTCGGGCCGCTGCGCTTCGGCGCGCTCTACCTACTCGCGGGCCTCGGTGGCAACGTGGCCGCCTACCTGTTCAGCGCCCAGAACGCGCCCACCGCCGGTGCGTCGACCGCCGTCTACGGTCTCTTCGCCGCGCTGCTCATCATCGAGCGCAAGCTGGGCCGGGACATCTCCCGGATCATCCCCATCCTGGTGATCAACCTGGTGTTCACGCTGACCGTGCCGGGCATCTCCATCCCCGGGCACCTCGGCGGCCTGGTGGTCGGCGGGGCGATGGCGGCGGTGCTCGCGTACGCGCCACGTGGTCGGCGCACGCTGGTGCAGGCCGTGGGCGGCGCGATCATCCTGCTGATCCTGCTCGGCCTGGTCCTGTTCCGCACCGCGCAACTGCTGAGCTGACGGCTCAGGGGTGCCGCCGGGCGGCGCGCAGCTCGGCGGCCACCTCCTCCGGGGTGGTCCCCAGGTCGTACCTGCCGAACAGGTGCAGCGACTCGCCCGCGTCGATCTCCAGGACCTCGCCGCTCACCCCCCACCGCTGCCGGCGGTCCACGGTGATCGCCTCGACCGTCGGCCAGGGCAGCAGCCGCCGGCCGGCGAAGCCGTGGATGACTGTGAGCCCCGCCGGATCGACCGCCAACCGGACCGGCGCCACCAGGTCCCGGACCGCCCAGGCGGCCAGCGCGACGGCGGCCACACCGGCCACGACCAGCCGGATCGGGTCGCCGTCGGCGAAGAGCAGGCCGAGGGCGACCAGCAGCACCGCGCCGGCCAGCTTCGCCACCGGCAGGTTCGTCGGCACCCGCCACTGCCGCGCCGGGGAGATCTCGTCCACCCGCCCAGCATGCCAGCGGTCCGCGGCTGTTGGGAGTCGCGGCAGCTCGCCCCGCGGCGGACGAGGGGTCCACGCACGACGTAGGATCGGGGCAGCCCAAGTTACCGGGGAGTAAACATGAGTGACGCGGTCATCGTCGGCGCGGTGCGCACCCCGGTCGGGCGGCGTAAGGGCAGCCTCGCCGGCGTCCACCCGGTCGACCTGTCGGCGCACGTGCTGCGCGCCCTGGCCGAGCGCACCGGCCTGGACCCGGCGCAGGTCGACGACGTCTTCTGGGGCTGCGTGTCGCAGGTCGGCGAGCAGTCGTGGAACATCGCCCGCAACGCGGTGCTCGCCGCCGGCTGGCCCGAGACGGTGCCCGGCACCACGCTGGACCGGCAGTGCGGCTCCAGCCAGCAGGCCCTGCACTTCGCCGCCGCGACAGTCCTCTCCGGCCAGGCCGACCTGGTGGTCGCCGGCGGGGTGGAGTCGATGACCCGGGTGCCGATGGGCTCCAGTGTGGCGGGCGGCATGCCGTTCAGCGATCAGCTCCGCGCCCGCTACCGGGGCGTCGAGGGCTTCGCCGACGACGCACCGCTGCCGTTCAACCAGGGCGTCGGGGCCGAGCTGATCGCCCGCCGGTGGCGCCTCTCGCGTACGCAGCTCGACGAGTTCGCGCTCGCCAGCCATGAGAAGGCAGCCGCCGCGCAGGACGCCGGGGCGTTCGACCCGGAGCTGACCCCGGTGCCGCTCGCCGATGGTGGCAAGTTCACGGCCGACGAGGGCATCCGCCGGGACACCTCGCTGGACAAGCTCGGCGAACTGGCCACCCCGTTCCGCGCCGACGGCGTGGTCACCGCCGGGTCCGAGTCCCAGATCTCCGACGGCGCCGCCGCGCTCGCGGTGACCACGTCCGAGTGGGCCAGCCGGCACGGTCTGCGCCCGCTGGCCCGCATCCACACCGCAGTGGTCGCGGCCGACGACCCGGTCACCATGCTCACCGCGCCCATCCCGGCCACCGCGAAGGCGCTGCGCCGCGCGGGGCTGGGCATCGAGGAGATCGGGGTGTACGAGGTGAACGAGGCGTTCGCCCCGGTGCCGCTGGCCTGGCTCGCGGAGACCGAGGCCGACCCGGAGCGGCTCAACCCGCGCGGTGGCGCGATCGCCCTCGGGCACCCGCTCGGCGGCTCCGGCGCCCGGATCATGACCACGATGCTTCAGCACATGCGGGACAACGGGCTCCGCTACGGCCTGCAGACCATGTGCGAGGGCGGCGGCATGGCCAACGCCACGATCGTCGAGCTGGTCTGACCTCGCCGCTCGCGGCCAACCGAGGAGCACCGCGGGAAATGGTCTCGCCCCGCGTCGGGCACGCCGCCTAGGGTGCCCATCGTGACGACGATTTCCGACGAGCGCGCCCCCGACTGGTCCAGCGTGCAGTGGCAGGAGCAGGCCCGATCCTGGGTGGACGAGCAGCTGAGTCGGGCTGGCCGGCGGGTCACCGGGCCGGTGGAGCCCCGCGTCCGGCCGTGGTCGCTGGTCTGGCGGGTGCCGACCGACGGCGGGCCGGTCTGGTTCAAGGCCAACAACCGGGGCACGACCCACGAGGCGGTCCTGATCGCGACGCTGGCCGGGCTGGCGCCCGAGCGGGTGCTGGCCCCGATCGGGGTGGACCGGGAGCGGGGCTGGTCGCTGCTTCCCGACGGCGGCGAGTCACTGCGTGACGTGCTGGGCCGCGACCCCGACCTGGCGCACTGGGAGCGGGCGCTGCCCGGGTACGCGGCACTCCAACTCGCCACCGCGCCACGCGCCGACGAACTGGTCGCCCTCGGCGTACCGGACCACCGCCCGGAGGTGCTGCCCGGACTGCTCGCCGAACTGCTCGACGATCGCGAGTCCCTGCGCGTCGGCGCGGAGGGCGGGCTCGCCGTCCCGACGTACGAGCGGCTGCGGGCGGAGCTTCCGGCGTACGCGCAGCGGTGTCGCCGGCTCGCGGACATCGGCATCCCGGCCACCGTGCAGCACGACGACCTGCACGACGGAAACGTCTTCGCCGGCCCGGCCGGGTACCGCTACTTCGACTGGGGCGACGCCTCGGTGGCGCACCCGTTCGGCACGCTGCTGGTGACCCTGCGCTCCATCCGGTACGCCACCGCGTTGTCGGCGGACGACGCCAGCCTGGCCCGGCTGCGCGACGGTTACCTGGAGGCGTGGACCGATCGCTATGACCGCCGTACCCTCGTCGAGGCCGCTGACCTGGCCATGAACCTGGGCGCGGTGAGCCGGTCGCTCTCCTGGCGGCGGGCCCTGGACACGGCCGACCCGGCCCGCGCGGAGTACGCCGAGGCGGTGCCCGGATGGCTCGCCGAGCTGTTCGCCGCCACCCCACTTCAGCCCGAACACTGACCGACATCCGTCCGGGTCGGAAGTCGGACAGGCGGTGCGACGTGCCGCGTGGAACTTCCAAAATTCCGACGTGACCCACATCACCGGTGCCGGGGAGGTCGTTGGGCAGGTCATGGACGTCTTCTCCCGAACGTTCCTCCCGGCCGCCACCGAGGCCGGCCTGGCCGTACAGACCGTGAGTCGGCACATGCCGGTCTTCCGCCGCTGCGTCGGCTCGGGTGACGCCACCATCCTGGTCACCCGTTGCAGCCGCCCCGACCGCCCGGTCACCGGCGACTACCTGTTGCTGCTCACCCACCGCCGACTGGTGGTGACCCAGCAGACGAGGCTCCTGCACCGGCTGCGCCTGCACCTCAACACCGAGCTGCGCGAGCTGAGCAACGTCACCTGGAGCCCGGACCCCCGGCTGGGGTCGGTCGAGCTGGCCGCCACCGCGATCGACGGGATCCGCGAGCGGTTCCTCATCCGCACCAGCCACCCGAAGCAGGTGTGGCAGCTCGACGCGCTGCTCAACCACGCGTTCCGGACCCGCCTGCGGGCACCCCGCGAGCGGATCGTCGCCACCATCGGTGACACGCCGGCCGCCGTCCGACCCAGCGTGTTCCGCCCCGCCGTGGCGCGCTGACGCCCGGCGGGCCGGTCGCCCTTCACGTCTCCTTTACCGAACTCGAACACGCACCGATCGCGCCGAGCCGACCGGGTCGGCAATCATGGGCCGGTGACAGTCGAACCGCCGCACCGCGGGCTCGTCCTCGTGGTCGAGGACGAGCCGGCCATCGCCGACCTGGTCCGGCTCTACCTCACCCGCGACGGGTTCGGCGTGCACCTCGAACGCGACGGCGAGGCCGGCCTGAGCGCCGCCCGCCGGCTGCGCCCGGTCGCCTGCGTCCTGGACATCGCCCTGCCCGGTCTCCCCGGCACCGAGATCTGCCGCCGGTTGCGCGAGGCCGGTGACTGGACGCCGGTCATCTTCCTCACCGCCCGCGACGACGAGGTGGACCGGATCGTCGGCCTGGAGCTGGGCGCCGACGACTACGTCACAAAGCCGTTCAGCCCGCGCGAGTTGGTCGCCCGGGTACGCGCGGTGCTGCGCCGTACCGCCGGTGGCCCCGAGGGCGCGGAACGACCGCGCATCGTCGGCCCGGTGACCCTCGACCCGGCCCGACGGACGGTCACCGCCGCCGGCGTACCGGTGCAGCTCACCTCCACCGAGTTCGACCTGCTGGCGCATCTCATGGCCCGGCCCGGCCGGGTCTTCACCCGGGAGGAGCTGCTGGCCGGCGTCTGGGGCTACGCCGCGCACGCGGGAACCCGCACGGTGGACGTGCACGTCGCCCAGGTGCGGGCGAAGCTCGGCCCGGCAAGCGTCATCCGTACCCACCGGGGCGTGGGGTACGCGGTCGATGCCTGAGCAGCCCGTGCGCTCCGAGTCGCCGACCATGGCGCTGCCGGTGGTCGGCGCCCGCCCGCCGGCCGCACCCCGGCGCAGGCGGCTCGGCCGGACGCTGACCGCCCGCGCGGTTCTGGTCACCTGCGCGGTGGCACTGGTGTCGGTGCTCGTCACGGCCATCGTCGCGGTGCCACTGGCGATCCGCGGCGCGGAGCGACGCGACCAGCAGGCGCTCGCCGCGCAGGCCCGACTCGCCGCCGAGGTGTTGCGCACCCGACTGGACCGGGGTCGCACCGCCGACGAGGAGCGGCTCATCCAGCAACTACGCGACCAGGGCATCGACGCGTACCTGATCCGGCGCGGGACCGCCGACCGGTCGGGCCTGCCGGCCCGCGTGGTGCAGCGGATCGGGCAGGGCCGCAACGTGTCGGCCCGCCGCCCGGTCAACGGCCACCGCGCCCTGGTGGAGGGCCGGGCGCTGCCCGGCGGCAACGGGGTGGTGCTGTCCCGCGCCACGTCGAACGGCCTGTGGGCGCAGGTGCTGCTCAGCCTCTGGTTGCCGCTGCTGGCCGGGTTGGCCGCCGGCGTGGTGGCCGGCCTCCTGCTGGCCCGTCGCCTGGCCCGACCGATCCGCGTCGCGGCCACCGCCGCCGCCCGACTGCGCGCCGGAGACCGTGCCGTCCGGGTGCCGGTCGAACCGCCGGACGAGGTCGCCGACCTGGCCGAGGCGCTGAACGGCCTGGCCGCGGCCCTGACCACCAGCGAGGGCCGGCAGCGGGAGTTCCTGCTCTCCGTCTCGCACGAGCTGCGGACCCCGCTGACCGCGATCCGGGGGTACGCCGAGGCGCTGGCCGACGGCGTCATTGACGCGGACGACGCCGCCGGCACCGGCCGGACCATGCTGGCCGAGGCCCAGCACCTGGACCGGCTGATCGGCGATCTGCTGGCGCTGGCCCGGCTGGAGGCCGCCGACTTTCCGCTGGAACCGGTGCCGGTCGACCTGACCCGGCTGGCCGCCGAGGCCGAGCCGACCTGGTCGGGTCGGTGCGCCGCGGTGGGTGTGTCGTTCCGCGTGGAGACGCCCGGTCAGCCGGTGTCCGCGTACACCGATCCGGGTCGGATCCGACAGGTGCTGGACGGGTTGCTGGAGAACGCGCTGCGGGTCGTACCCCCGGGGGCGCCGGTGGTGCTCGCGGTCCGGCCGGTCGGTGCGGACCCGGCGGCCGGCGGTGTGCTGGAGGTCCGCGACGGCGGACCCGGCTTCACCGACGACGACCTGGCGGTGGCGTTCGAGCGGGGGGCGTTGCACGAGCGCTACCGGGGGGTGCGCAAGGTGGGCAGCGGGCTGGGGCTGGCACTCGCCGCCGGGCTGGTCCGCCGGCTGGGCGGCGAGATCGTCGCGGGTCACGCGCCCGAGGGCGGCGCCGCCTTCACGGTCCGGCTGCCCGGTGATCCTTACCTGACCCGAACATCGGCCTGACGGTCCGCTCGTGGACGCGGGGAAGGCTGAGGGCTCCACGGACGAGAGGGAGAGTCATGCCACGTTGGGGATTCGTCACCGGCACCACGGCGCTGCTCGCGGCGGTCGCGCTCGGCGTCAGCGGCTGCGGCGCGGCCGAGGTGGCCAGCCAGCCCGCGCGGGACGCCGCGGTCGAGGTCGCCGCCGCGATGGGTGTGGAGGGCCAGGCGCTGACCGCGATGGGCTTCGACGCCACCGACCTGGACGTGCAGACCGTCGCCGCCCCGGCCACCCCGACGCCGGGCGCCTCCCCGACGGCTCGGGACAAGGACCGGCAGAAGCGCGGCGAGGAGTGGCGCAAGCGCCACCAGGCCCGCGTGCAGCTGCGCAAGAACACCCTGCACGGCGAGGCGGTGGTGCAGACCAAGGACAACGGTACGCAGACGGTCGCCGTGCAGCGCGGCGAGGTGACCGCCATCGACGGCGACTCGATGACCGTCAAGTCCACCGACGGTTTCACGATGACCTGGACCTTCGGCGACGACCTGCGGGTCGTCGAGCGGCGCGCGACGGTGCAGCCGAGCGAGGTCAAGGTCGGCGCGAAGCTCGGCGTCGCCGGTGCGAAGGACGGCGACAAGGGAGTCGCCCGGCTCATCCTCATCCCGCGCGACAAGTGAGCGACGGGCCCCCGGGTGTACGCCCGGGGGCCCGTCACTGTCTCAGTAGACGCGGGAGCCGATGAAGTCGTCGTGACCGTAGCCGACCGGGTTGGCGAAGCTGCGCGACTCGTACGACCACTGCTGGCGGGTGCTGCTGGAGCAGGTGGCCAACCGCAACCGGGGGGTGCCCAGCCACGGGTTGTCGAACGCCACGCAGAGGTTGCTGGCGCTCGCCGGCTTGAGCTGGTTGCCGGCGAACACGAACTGCTGGGCGGCGGTGCCGTTGCAGTCGTAGACGTTGACCGCGGTGCCGGCGGTCATCGAGCTGTTGGAGACGTCCAGGCACCGGTCGTGGGACAGCTCCGAGTGCAGCGAGCGCCGGGCGGAGTCGTACCAGAAGCCCTGGTTACGACCGCCGTGACAGGTGTACGGCTGCTGGGGGGTGCCGTTGCGGGAGTCGTACCCCTTGCCGTCGACGCAGGTGCCGGTGGCGAGGTTGCGCAGTTGCTTGAACTCCAGCAGGCCCGGGTAGAGCACACCACTGCCGGTGCTGGCCGGGTCGACGCAGCTGGCCCGCTGCTGCCCGGAGTTCCAGAACTGCGTGATGCACTGGGCGAACATGCCGTGCCCGCGGGCGTTGGGGTGGAACGACTGCCGGGCGGCGTTCTCGTCCCAGATTCCCACCTCGATGTAGAGCCCGCGAACCGAGGTGTTGTCGGTGCACGCCTCGTGGCCGTGGAAGAGCCGGCTCGCGTCGAGGTAGCGGGTGCCGGTGTTCGCCGCGGCGGTTCGCAGCGCCGACTCGAACAGCGGCACCGCCTTGTTCCGGGCGAACGCGGCGTCGGCGAGGTAGAGCAGGCAACCGCCGGAGTACCAGCCGGGGAAGTTCGGGTTGTCCTCGACGTCGGGGCTGCCCGGGCTCGGGTAGGACATCAGCACCAGCTCGTAGTCCGAGCGCAGGTAGCCGGCGTTGGTCATGGTCTGCCGGATGTCGTTGAGCGCGTCGGTCACGGCCTGGCGGCTGCCGTCGGTGCGGATCGTCCACTGGTCGGTGTAGGTGGGGTAGCAGGCGCCCTGGAAGAAGACCCGGCGTATGGCGCAGTCGGTGGCGACCGGCCCGAACTGGATGGTGCCGTCGCCGTTCGCGCCGACCACCACCCAGATCAGCTTGACGTGCGTGTTGCGCGCCTTGATCCCGAGGTAGTCGCCCTGGTTCAGCTCGTTGTGCTGCGTCGGGCCACCGGCGATGAGGTTCCACGGCGTGGCGCCGGAGCAGGCGAGGTTGTACTGGGCGTCCGACGGGATGCCGGTGCGGAACACCGCCTGGTCGTATGAGCGGTCGCACCAGTTGTCGGCCTGATGGGTGCCGGGGACATAGTTGCCGACGCCCTCGCCGGAGATCTCGCTGTCGCCCATGGTGATCAGTGCGGTGCGGCGTTGCTCGATCGGGCGGATCGCGGGGCTGCCGTAGAGGGCGGTCGCCTCGGCGGCCCGGATGGCCTCCAGGTTGGCCGGGAGTGGTGCAACGGCGGGTCGGTCGGCGGCGGTGGCGGGGGCGGCCGGTCCGGCGAGCATCGGCAGGACGAGAGCGGCGACGGCGACGGCGACGGTGGTGGCCCGTCGTCGGGTCGCGCGTTTGGGCCTGGCGGGGGTGGCAGGCATCGACACACTCCTTTCGGCTCAATCGTGGGAGGTCGATTGAGTTACCAGACGGTAACGTGCGGATCAACAGATGTGAATGCGCCTCGGATCCTTGCGCGCGGGATGCAGAACCGCCCGGATCGGACGATCCGGGCGCTCGGCTCGGCTCGGCTCGGCTCGGCCCGGCTCGGCTCGGCCCGAGCATCCGGCGGTCAGCGGGCGGGCGGCAGGGCGTAGCCCACGTAGCCGCGGAACTCCAACCGCCAGCCGGCCGGAACCAGCTTGGCGCAGGCGGGCTGACTGCCGGTGCAGACGATCGCGTCCACCGAGGCCGGGTCGGCCGGCGGCCGTTCCGGCAGAACCGACTGCAACGACACCAGCTCCGGCGAGCCGCCGTCCGGCTGGCGCAGCAGCAGCCACCACGGGTACTCCCAGTTGTCGTTCTGCTCCACCAGCCCGATCCGCCGGGCGCCGCTGTCGCGGACCGCCGCCGCTGCCCAGCGGAACTCGTCGGCCCACTGCGGCCGGCGCAGGAACCGGGTGTCCCAGTCCGAGGTGGTGAAGACCGAGCCGGAGCCGACGAGCCGGCGCGGGAAGCCGTACGACAGCGCCAGCACCCCGGCCAGCGCCGAGGTGGCCAACACGGCGACGGTCGCCACGGTGGCCACCGACCGCCGCCGTGCCGTCACCCCGGGCTCCGGGCTCGCGTGGCGGCGCAGGAGCGCGTCCAGCCACAAACCGGCGAGCGGCACGGCGAGGACCAGGGCGTAGAGCAGCAGCCGGTTACCCCACGGCTGCCACTTGAGCATCGCGGTGTGCAGCAGCACGGTGGTCAGCACCACCACGGCGTACGAGCGCAGCGGCCCCACCTGCCCGGCATCGAGCCGGCGTGGGCGGACGAGCGCGGCCAGCGCGCCGAGCAACGCGAGTGCCCCGGCGATCGGGAACGCCACCCGGTCCTCGTCCGGATACCAGGCGGGCACCGGGAAGACCTCCCGACCGAAGGTGATCGCCCGGTCCTGAGGGTCGACACCGATCACGTCCGCGCCCTCGATGATCGCGTCCGCGCTGGCGCTGCGCAGCGGCGCCAGCGGCGTGTCGAACGCCGTGTGCCCGATCCGCAGCGCGTTGACCAGGATCGACGCCGGATCGTGCCGTTCCATCGGGATCGACTCCCGCAGCCGCGGGGGGCCCAGCGGATGCCCGAACTCGGCGGTCACCCGGGTCAGGAACGGGCCGACCACCAGCGCCGCCACCACCAGGATCAGCGCCGAGCCACCGACGACGCGGGCCACCGGAGCGACCGGCCGAACCCGACGGGCGGCCGGTGCCCGGTCGGCCAGGGCCAGCCGGAGCTGGGCCAGTCCCCACAGCACCAGCAGCGGACCCACCGCGATCAGGCCACTGGTCTTGGTCACCGCCGTCAACCCGGTGGCCGCGCCCAGGCCCAGCAGCGTCCCCCAACCGGTCCGCCGACGCAGCCCGTCCAGGACGAGGGTCGCCGCGCACGCCACCCACGCCGCGCAGACCAGGTCGGTCTGCGTACTGGTCGCCTGGAGCACCACCATCGGGGTGCTGGCCAGCACGAATGCGGTGATCAACTGAGCCCGCCGGCCGCCGCCGAGCTGCGCGGTGATCCGTGCGGCCACCAGCAGGCAGAGCACCCCGGCGGCCCACTGCACCAGGTTGTGCAGCGCGTCTCCGCCGGTGAGCAGGCGCAGGTGCAGGAGCAGGTACTCCGCGCCGGGTGGGATGGTCACCTGCCGGTGGATGGCGGTGGGCCAGAAGTCCAGGTCACCCTGGGCCACCCAGTGCTCGACCTTGGGCAGGTGGTAGGTCTGCGAGTCGAAGTTGTTCGGCTCGGCCAGCAGCGCGACCAGCAACTCCAGCAGCACCAGTCCCCCGATGCCGCCGGCGAGCAGCCGCTCGCCCCGACTCGCCGTACGCCAGATCTCGGCTGCCCTGCGCAGGCCGGCGCGTACCTCACCGGTCGGGACCGGCGTGGCGTCGCGCCCGCCGGCCGGGCCGCGGTCGGCGAGCGGGACGGACGTCTCCGGGCCGCCGCCGGCGGTCACCGCCGCGCCGACCGGCACCCGCCGGGACGTCGCGGCGGGCACCTCGGCGGCCGGCGTCTCCCGGCGCCAGCGCAGGCCCACCGCCGTCGCGGTGGCGAGCAGGAAGAGCAGCCAGGCGGCGACGAACGCCGGCCGGGTCAGCGCGTGCAGCGCGCCGAGTACCTCGACGACGAGCACCGCGTACGCCCCGGCGACCAGGGCCGCGCGCACCGCGGCGAGCCGTGACGGCGACACCGCGTCGACCCCGCGGGGCTTCGTCGCGACCGTGAGCAGGAGCACCGAGGCGGCGGGGAGCACCGCGAGCAGGGAGCCGGCAGCCGACATGGCGGGAAGTAAACACCATCGCGCTGAGCCCGCCACGCCGACTGTCCGACGGTGGCGGCCACCGTCGGGCTGACCAGCCAGGCTAGGCTAGGCCCGACGTGTTGTCGCCACCGTGGAGATTCCCGTGAAGCTCTCGATCCTCATGCCGGTCTACAACGAGGAAGAACGCATCGCGGATGCCCTCAAGCAGGCGTTGGCGGTTGACTACCCCTGCGAGATCGAGCTGGTCGTCGTCGACGACGGCAGCCGGGACGGCACCGGCGAGGTCCTCGGCCGCGCCGACGACGCCCGCCTACGGGTGATCACCCACCAGCGCAACGCGGGCAAGGGCGCGGCCATCAAGACGGCGGTCGACAGCGCCGAGGGCGAATACATGGTCATCCTCGACGCCGACCTGGAGTACGACCCGCAGGACATCCCCAAGCTGCTCGCCCCGGTGCTCGACGGGCGGGCCACGGTGGTCTACGGCAATCGCACCTTCGGCAGCCACAGCGCCTACAGCTTCTGGTACGTGATGGGCAACAAGGGCGTCACGATGGCGGCCAACGTGCTCTTCAACTCGTACATCGGCGACCTGGAGACCTGCTTCAAGCTGATGCCGGTGGAGCTCTACCGGTCGCTGGAGGTGCGCTCGCGCGGCTTCGGCATGGAGGCCGAGGTGACCGGCAAGCTGCTGCGCCGCCGGATCCGCCCGTACGAGGTGCCGATCAGCTACCGGGCGCGGGGCCGCGAAGAGGGCAAGAAGATCACCTGGAAGGACGGCGTCGAGGCGATCTGGATCCTCGGTCGCGAGCGCGCACGCCGCCGTCCCGCCGCCGCGACCCGCTGAGCGCTCATCCGTTCGGGCTAGCCTTGAGTTGAAGTCCACTTCAACTCAAGGACCCGGTGATGCAGGACTCGTTGACGATCGGCGAGCTGTCCGTCCGCTCCGGCGTCGCGCCGTCGGCGCTGCGCTACTACGAGCGGCTCGGTCTGATCCGCGCCAATCGCACCGGCGGAAACCAGCGGCGCTACGCCCGCACGGAACTGCGGCGGGTCGCCTTCATCCGGATCTCCCAGCAGGTCGGCGTCTCGCTGGACGAGATCCGCGAGGCGTTGCAATCGCTGCCCGGCGGCCGTACCCCCAGCCCACAGGACTGGGAACGGCTCTCCGCGAGCTGGCGCGGCCGGCTGGACGAGAAGATCCGGCTGCTCACCAAACTCCGCGACGACCTGGACGGCTGCATCGGCTGCGGCTGCCTGTCCCTGCAACGCTGCACGCTCTACAACCCGGGGGACGCGCTGGCCGGCGAGGGCCCCGGTGCCCGGCTCATGCTGCCCCGCGCCTCATCCGATGGTGAGTAGCACCTTCCCGACGTGGTCGTTCGACTCGACCAGCCGGTGCGCCTCGGCAGCCTCGGCCATCGGCAGCCGCCGGTCCACCACCGGGCGGACCGCGCCGGCCTCGACCAACGGCCACACCTCATCGCGTACGCCCCGGACGATCTCCGCCTTCTCGGCCAGCGGTCGGGAGCGCAGCGTGGTCGCCGCGACGCTGGCCCGCTTAGTCAGCAGCGCGCCGAGATCCAGCTCGGCCTTGCGACCACCCTGCATCCCGATCACCACGAGCCGGCCGCCGGTCGCCAGCGCGGCGACGTTCCGGCCCAGGTAGGACGCGCCCATGATGTCGAGGATGACGTCCGCGCCGTGGCCGTCGGTGGCCTTGCGGACCTCCTCGACAAAGTCCTGCTCCCGGTAGTCGATCGTGTCCGCCGCGCCCAGTTCGCGCAGGCGGGGGTGCTTGGCCGCGCGGGCGGTCGCCAGGACCGTGGCGCCGAGGGCCGCCCCGAACTGGATCGCGAACGTGCCGATCCCGCTGCCCCCGCCGTGCACCAGCAGCGTGTCACCCGAGCCGAGCCGGCCCACCCGCACCAGGTTCGACCAGACCGTGCAGGCCACCTCGGGCAGCGCCGCGGCGTCGACCAGGTCGACGCCGGCCGGCACCGGCAGCAGCTGCCCGGCGGGCACCGCGACGCGCTCGGCGTACCCGCCGCCGGCCAGCAGCGCACAGACCTCCTGGCCGACGGCCCAACCGGTCACCTCCGGGCCGATCGCGTCGATAACCCCGGAGCACTCCAACCCGAGGTACGGGGGCGCACCCGGCGGCGGCGGATACTGCCCCTGCCGTTGCAGCAGGTCAGCGCGGTTCACCGCGCTGGCCCGCACCGCGACGATCACCTCGCCCGGACCGGGCTCCGGGTCGGGGACCTCGGCCCAGACCAGCGCGTCGGGTCCACCGGGCTGCGGAACGGTGATGGCTCGCATGGCCTCAGTCTTACCCGATGCCCCCGGGCGACGCAGGCGCACCCCGGGCGCGCGCGCCGGTCGTCGGTGCTCGGCCCGGGTTCCAGGAAGGCGGGGTATCCATGACGATCTGATGCCCCGCTTTCCTGGAACGCGAGTTGATCAGGACGCTGCACGCCCCGATGCCCATGAGTGACTCCGGTCCGTGCCACAGTGGACGCAGCGGCGCCCGCCTGACCGGCGCTTGCGGGAGGGACGCCGAGCCGTCCGGCGGGTGGCGTGGCAGACTGTTCACGGCCGCGCACCCACGGGTGGCGGTCCGGGAGGGTTCGCCTAGTGGCCGATGGCGCTGGTCTTGAAAACCGGTAAGGCAGCGATGTCTTCGTGGGTTCGAATCCCACACCCTCCGCACAATGCCGGGCAGGCGTCAGGTCACCGGCAGGTAGGTGGCGATCCAGTCCCTCAGTCGTTTCAGCACCAGGGGATGGACGTCGACCATCTCGATCCGTTCCGCGACCACTGCCGGGTCGACGAGCCCGGCCCGGATCAGGGCGTCGGCGAAGGCGTGGTCCTTCTCCCGGCCAGCTATCAGCTTTGACACGACGCAGTCGTGCGGTTCGAGCGTGTACCCGCGCCCCGGCTGGGTGCTCTGGGACTCCACCAGTAATCAGCCGATCCCGCCACCCGTCGGGCAGCCAGGACGTGCTCCAGTTGCTCGCGTCACCCCGCTCGCTCCCAGCCATTGCGGGTGAAGGACTCAAGCACCCTCTTGCGCTGTGGCTGCGACAGGACTGCAGCGAAGGGCGAGTTCTGTCGTAGCTCCACAGCCTCCGGATCATCCGAGGTCAGCGTCCTCAGGACGGCGTTGACACCCTCGTTGATCTTGTCTTGCCAGCGCTTCAGCCACACCTCGGTCATCGTTCCTCGGTGCTGCCGCAGGAGTCGGTCGAGATTTCCCCGGGCCTTGCCCATTACCGCGTCCGGGTCGGTGACCAAACTGCCCGCTACCGCCTGGTGCAGCCACAGCGACTTGAGCTGATCACGAGTCAGTTCCGGCTTCGGGCGCATCAGCGCCTCAACCTGGTGCCGCCTGATCCTCCGATGCGCGCCGACCTTCACGAACGGCAGTTCTCCACGCTCGCACAGGTTGACGACCTGCTGGCGCGAAGATCCAAGTAGCTTGGCAACCTGACCGGTGGTCAGAAGTTCCTCACCCGTCGTCACCATGATTCGAGCATGGGGCCACAAACGCTATAAACACAACTCGTCGGAGCGCATTTCTGCTACGCCGACACGAGGATTAGCAGAGATCGTCGAACTGGTTGGCGGCCGGTCTTCATGTCGTCAGTCATGCGCATCCCGTATCACCAGGTCAGGTCCGTGAACTCGTTGGTCTTGAAAAGACCGACGCCAGCGATGTCTTCGTGGGCCGAATCCCGCGCCCCTCAGCACATCGACGGGTGCCTCCTCGCGGCGTACGGTCGGGGTACGCGATGTACCCGATGCTGCGAGGTGCCTCCATGTCCGATCAGCAACCCACTCCCGGTCAGCGCGTCGAGCGGCTTCGTCGAGCCGCCGGCCTGTCTCGCGAGCAGCTCGCCGGCCTTGCCGGGCTCTCTCCGACCACCGTCAAGTTCGTGGAGAACGGACGTCGAAGCTTGACGTTGCGGGCCGCCCAGCAGCTAGCTCCGCACCTTGGTGTACGTGACCTCGGCGATCTGTTCGGGCCGCAGGTGACGCTGTCATTGGACGGACGACCCAGTCATCCAGCCATCGGCGACGTTCGTCGCGCACTGACCGCTTGGCAGATCACCGTCTCCGGTACGCCAGATTCCCCCGACTATCTGCGAGGTGCCGTGGACGCCGCATGGCAGACCTGGCACACCTCTCGGCATCAGCGCACCGAGGTGAGCGTCATCCTGCCCGGTCTGCTCGACGCTACCCAGCGAGCGGCCCGGCTTCACTCGGGCGACGACCGACGTGCAAGCCTCGCTCTGCTTGCTCAGGCGCATCACCTCGCACAGGCATACCTTGCTTGGCACGGTGATCGTGAGCTGTGCTGGCTGACCGTCGACCGAGGCATGGCTGCGGCCCTTGATGCCGATGACCCTCTCGCCATCGCCCAATCCACCTGGTACGCGGCGCACCTGCTGCGAGCGGTCGGCCGCGGTGACGAAGCGCTGGAGCGGTTGCGCGAGGCTCGGGCTCTGATCGAACCCCGAGTCGCCGATGGGGGCAGTGAGTGGGCCGAGATGTTGGCTGACCTGTATCTCTGTACCGCGTTGACGAGGGCCCGCACCGGTGACCAGGGCGCGTGGTCGGACTGGGATGCCGCTCGTCGGGTGGTCGAGCAGGCTCTACCAGCGGAGTTCGTCGGCCTTCGCACCCGAGTGTCGCGGCCGTTGGTCGACGTATACGCCGTGATGTGCGCGGTGGACCTAGGAGATCCTGACGAGGCCCAGAGGCGTGCGCATTCGCTCGATCCGGCGTCGATCCCGTCGACCGAGCGGCGCGGCCGACACTACGTCGAGCTTGCCCGCTCCGCCGACCTTGAGGGGGCGCGGGAGGCGACGCTTCATCTGCTGAACCTCGCCGAGACCACGTCTCCGGAGACCGTCCGATACTCGCCAGCCGCCCAGGAGTTGGCGGGGCGGCTGGCCCGGGAGGCGCCAGCGGCGATCCGCGCGGAGGCGATTCAGTTGGAGACCCGGATCGCGGTGCCGGAACTCTAGGGGTACGGCCTGTCGCTGGGTACGTCGCGTACCCTTTGCGGCCCTTCCAACTCCTTAGCGTGTCCTCACGATTGCAGTGGGTGTTGCGGGCGGCCATCTGACCCGGCGAGGGACAGCGGGCAGGCCGCCACGCCCTGAGGCGGGAGGACGCCGCGATGATCTGGCCTTTCAGTTTGCTGCGCCGGAGATCCCGGTGGCTGTCGCTCGCCGTACCACCCACGGCTATCGGTCCGGCGATCCAACGGGCAGAGCAGGAAGCAGCGCGGGCGCGGTTGCTGGCCCAGGCTCGTCATCAATCCGCCGATCGGCGGGAAACCGGTGCGGGCCGATGATTGGGGAGGTGCCCACTACCGCCAAGGCAGCTGCACGAGCCCGAGCGGCACAGGGCGAGCGGGCCGTCGCCGCACTGGATGGCCGGCTCGCTGATTTCCACGTGCCGCGCCGCCCGGAATGGACCTGCCGTAGCTGTGAGCAGGACACGCCGTGGCCGTGCGCACCGGCCCGAGTCCGTTTGGCTGAGGCCTACGGGCGGGACCGGATCGGCCTGTCCATGTACGTGGGCAGCCTGCACGCGGTGGCTGTGATGGAGCTGCCCGCCATCCCAGCGGGCGAACTGTACGAGCGCTTCGTTTCCTGGGCCCGTTGACCGCCGGCGACTATTTCCCCTCGGGCGCGTCCCGTCGGGTCTCGCGGATCGTTTCGTCGGCCAGTCGCTCGATCGCGCGGCGGCGTTCCTCGGCGAGCGCCTGCTCGTCCGGCTTGCGCAGCGCGGTGACGACGGCGACCACGAAATCGCGCCAGATCCCTAGCAAGTATTCCCCCCGTGGAAAGTTGCAGGCTGCCAACCATAGCGTCCGGCTGGTGCTGCCGGACAACCGACGCAGCCGGTCGTTCGTTGGCCCGGAACGGGGTATGAAGGGCAGGTATCTACCCAGACCGGAAGGACGCCGTCCCGATGACCCTCGAACGACCGATCGCCCCGGACCCGTACGAGCTGCTGCCGACCGTGCCCTCGTTCACCCTGACCAGTGACGACGTGCAGAACGGCGAGCCGATGGACTCCCGGCACGCGCATGGCAGCACCGGTGGTGAGAACGTCTCCCCGCAGCT
This sequence comes from Micromonospora sp. NPDC005194, assembly GCF_040608335.1. Classification (NCBI taxonomy): domain Bacteria; kingdom Bacillati; phylum Actinomycetota; class Actinomycetes; order Micromonosporales; family Micromonosporaceae; genus Micromonospora; species Micromonospora sp. NPDC005194. The sequence goes on from NZ_JBEXIA010000002.1 coordinate 282,408, forward strand.
GACCTGGTCGGACTTCCCCGCCGAGACCAAGAGCTTCGCCGTGACCTGCTACGACCCCGACGCCCCGACCGGCAGTGGCTTCTGGCACTGGGTGCTGGTGAACGTGCCGGTTGACGTCACGCAGTTGCCCACCGGCGCGGGCGCCGCGGCGGGCACCGACCTCGGCGGGGCCTTCTCGGTCCGCAACGACTACGGCGAGCAGGGCTACGGCGGGGCGGCGCCGCCGCCCGGTGACCGCCCGCACCGGTACGTCTTCGCGGTGCACGCCCTGGACGTCGACCGCCTGGACCTCACCCCGGACGCGAGCCCGGCCTACGTCGGCTTCAACCTGACCTTCCACACCCTCGCGAGAGCGGTGATCCGCCCCACGCACCAGATCAAGGAATGATCCGTACCCCGCGATCTTGCACTGTCCGTTCACGGTCGAGTGCAAGATCGCGGGGCGGGGTGAGTCAGGCGGGGACGCGGGCCACGGCGAAGACGGACTGGCCGAACGGGGGTCGGACGACCTGTTCGGCGGCCTTCGTGGCGGGGAGGACGAGGGTGTCGTACACCTTGACCATCGGCCCCTCCTTCGGCATCAGCCGGAAGACCTTGGTGGCCATGAAGTAGCCGATCAGCCCGAGCGCGTTGGCGTAGTGGATCTTCTCCACCGTCAGGCCGGCCTCGGTCATCGCCGCACCGAGCGTCTTCTTGGTGTACCGGCGGACGTGGCCGGTGGCGATGTCCGCCGGGCTCATGGCGAACTGGAACGCCGGCACGATGATGATCACCGCGCCGCCGGGGCGGACCAGGTCGCGCATGCTGCGCAGCGCGCCCACGTGGTCCTCGATGTGCTCCAGGACGTTGTACGAGACCGCGGCGCTGTAGTCCCCCCGGTCGTTGTGCGGGAGCAGCATCTGCCGGACGTCGATGCCGGGCTGGGCGGCGAGGCGCTCCTTGAGCTGCACCAGCCGGTCGGGGTCGGCCTCCGTGGCGGTGAACCGGGGCAGCCGCTGCGACCATTCCAGCGCGTAGTCACCGAGGCCGCTGCCGATCTCGATCGGGTCGTCACCGAGGTACGGCACCGCCAGCTCGACGAACCAGCGGCGGTGGTTGACGGCCGTTGCCAGGCCCTCCAGCACCTCGGACTGGACGCGCTGATCCCCAGTGATTTCTGCCATGCGTCGATTCCTCACGATATGAACTCGAACCGTGCCTGGACCGACAGAGTGAATCATCCGCTTGGATGGCAGAAGAATCGGGGGAGCGGTTGGCCGAATTGCGGTCGGGGGGTGGGCACGTGATCGGCGGTCGGCGAACCCGGCACATAGTACGGCAGTACCCCGAAACATGTCACGGCACCGCCATACGCTGACTACCCTATGAATTGTCATGACTACTCCCGAACCGGACGCGCCCGGCGACGGCCCGGCCACCGCGTCGCCGGTGGAGGAGGCCGGCGGCGGCGATCGGTTGCGCCGTAACGGGAAGTGGGCCGATCTGGCCGCCGTGCTGAGCTTCGTGGTGCTCGGCTTCTGGGTCACCGGGCGTCTCTGGTGGGACCCGGGCAGCGGAGTGCGAGACAACCGCTCCGACCAGTCACAGTTCGAATGGATGATGGCGCACGGTGCGCGAGTGGTCACGCATTTTGCGTACCCGTTCCAATCCGATCAGATGAACGTGCCGGACGGCGTCAACCTCATGGCAAATACGTCCGTATTATCCATTTCATTGCCAATGACGCCGGTCACCCTGCTGTTCGGGCCACGTGCGGCATTCCTGCTCTTTCTCACCCTCGGAATGATCGCCACCGCCACCGCCTGGTACTTCCTGCTCTCCCGCGTCCTGGTCGGCGCCCGGGGGCCGGCCTGGCTGGGCGCGGGCTTCTGCGCGTTCGCGCCGGCCATGGTGTCGCACGCCAACGGGCACCCGAACATCGTGTCGCAGTTCGTCGTCCCATTGATCATCTGGCGTACGCTGCGGCTCGCCGAACCCGGCCGCTGGCTGCGCAACGGGGTGCTGCTCGCTCTGGTGATCGTCTGGCAGGCGTTTCTCAACCTGGAGATCCTGCTGATGACCGCGATCGGGCTCGGCGTGATCGTCGGCGCGCTGGCCCTCGGCCGCCCCGCCCTGCGGTCACGGGCCCGGTCCTTCCTCGCGGGCCTGGCCGTCGCCGCGGTGGTCGCGGGTCTGCTGCTGGCGTACCCCTTGTACGTGCAGTTCTTCGGGCCCGGCGCCTACTCCGGGCTGTCCAGCCTGATCCGCGGCTACTCCAGCGACCTGGCCTCGTTCGTGGCGTACTCCCGGGAATCGCTGGCCGGCAGCCCGCGCACCTCCGCCGGGCTGGCCAAGAACCCGACCGAGGAGAACAGCTTCTTCGGCTGGTCGCTGCTCGTGCTGGTGGTCGCCCTGGTCTGGTGGCTGCGGCGGTCGGTGGTGGTGCTCGCGCTGGCCGGGCTCGGGCTGCTCTTCGCGGTGCTCTCGCTCGGGCGGGAGATCCGCTTCGTCGGTCACGGCACCGGCGTGCCGGGCCCCTGGGCCGCGCTGGAGAATCTGCCGATCCTGCACTCGGTGGTGCCGACCCGGTGGGCGCTGGCGATCACCCCGATCGTCGGCGTGCTGCTCGCCTACGGCGCCGAACGCGCCCGCGAACTGGCCCGTACGCATCCGGCCGCTCGGCCGCAGATCCGCTTCGCCACCGCGACCGTGCTGACGATGGCCCTGCTGCCGATCCTGCCCACCCCGCTGCCCGTGGTGAAGCTGGACCCGGTCCCCACCTTCGTGACCAGCGGGGCGTGGCGGCCGTACCTGGCTGGTGGGCGCACTGTGGTGACGTTGCCGCTGCCGGACACGAACTACGCGGAGCCGCTGCGCTGGTCCGCCGCGACCCGGCTGGACATGCCGCTGGCCCGGGGCTACTTCCTCGGACCGGACACCCGCCCGAGCGCGGAGCCGCCGAAGGTCGCGCTGTTCACCGCGCCGCCCCGGCCCACCAGCAGTTTCTTCGCCACCATCCGACGGACCGGCGCGGTGCCGCCGATCACCCCGCAGGATCGGGTCAAGGCGGTCGACGACCTGCGCTACTGGCGGGCCGGCGTGGTGATCCTCGGGCCGCACGAGCACGAGATGGAACTGCGTCGCGGAATGACCGAGCTGACCGGGATCCAACCGGTCTTCACCGGCGGCGTCTGGGTGTGGGACGTCCGGCCGCTGACCGACTGAGCGGGGCCGGCCCGGGAGTTGGACTCGCGGGATCAGCCCTGCCGGACGCAGCAGCCCTGGCAGACCTTCGGGCTGGGCAGCGTGAAGGCCAGGCAGCAGGTGCGTCGCTGCACGCTCGGCTCACCGGTCGGGCCGGGCACCAGCTCGACCAGGTCAGCCAGGTCGAGCGCGCCGAGCAGGGTGTCGATGCTCTGCACCGTCGAGCCCGGCAGCGCGTCCGCGGCCCGGAGGATGCCGTGCGCGATGCCGGAGGCGACCGAGCCGAGCAGCGTCCGGGTGCCCACCCGCACCTCCGCCTGGATCGCGGCGATCAGCGGCGCCAGGTGGGCGTCGAGCAGGGAGGCACGCAGCTCGGCCAGCAACTCGGCCTCGCCGGCGACGACGCGTACCTCCGGCAGGCCGGAGAGCGCCAGCGGGTCGCTCGGCAGCACGGCCACGGTGGTGCCGTGGCGCAGGCCCAGCGTGAGCAGGGGCCGGTGGTCCTCGAAGTGGATCAGCACGTCGGACGGGTCGAGCAGCGGCACCCGGCGGGCCGAGGCCCAGCCGAGCACGACCGGCAGCGCCGTCCAGTAGCTGTACGACTTCCAGGCCAGCGCGGCGCAGGCGTGCGGGGTGCCACCCCAGCGGACGCTGGCCGCGTGCAGCAGCTCCGGCAGGCGGGTGCCGTCGATCAGGGTGGTGGCGGGCGTCCAACCGAACTCGTCGTCGACCAGCAGGCCCCGGGCGAGACCGGGAAGGTCGTCGGTGCCGAACATGGCCCGCAGCGCCGCGGTGACGGGGGCGAGCGGCGTGGCGGTCACGTCCCGCCTCGGCATCACCGCTGTCACCGTGTCATCCCCCGTCCGCGTGACCGGGAGCGTGCCCCGGCGGACGAGCACGTCGTCCTGAGCTAAGGCTAGCCTAACCACGCCTGCCGGTCTAAGGGAAGCCTTGCCTCGGTCGGATCGGGAGGTCCGGGTCACTTCGGCTCCCGGCGGGAGCAGCGCTCCGCGCCCCGGCGTACTACCCGCGCCCGGCCTCCGAAAACGCCGCCGCAGGATCGATCACCGTCGGTGGATTGTCAAGCGTTGTGTCGACAAGGTGGCAGATGCGTGTGCGCTTCGCCACGGAACGTGAAACTAATACTCCCGGCCACGAGGAAGCCGATGACGACGTCACCCCTCGAACGGGCTGCCGACTCCTTCGCGGCCGAGCTTGCCCGCCATCGTGCCGGGCGAGGCCTGTCCAAGAAGCAACTGGCCATCCTGATGGGGTTCGACCCGTCCTACGTCAGCCACGTCGAGGGGCGCCGACACCGCCCGACCGAAGACTTCGCCCGCCGTGCCGAGGCCGTCCTGGAAGCCAGCGGCGCGATCTGGCAGCGCTTCCGGGAGTACGACGACCTCCGGCACGCCCGGTCCGGCCAACCGCACCGCGAACCCCCGCTGCCCGGCCAGTGGCTGCCCCCCGGCACCGGCCTCGTCGTCGAGCGGGAACTGGCCACCCTCACCCACACCGACGACGCCTACCGATGCGTCATCCGCCGCGAGCTCTACAACGCCGGCACCGAGCCGGTCACCCGCTACCTCGTCCGCGTCGCGGTGGACCGCTACCCGAACGACCCCGGTCGCTCCAACCGGCACCACCGGGAACACCCGCTCACCTTCGCCGAGCTGCAACTGCAGGCCCGCCGCGACGACGGCGCCGGCGACCCGGAGCCGATGCACTGGCGGGCGAAACACGACCGGGACGCGTTCAAGGAGATCTGGCTGCTCTTCGAGAACGGCGAACGGCGCTTCCCCCTCTACCCCGGAGACCGGGCCATCATCGAGTACGCGTACAGCGTCGGGCACGAGAAGTGGGGCCCCTGGTTCCAGCGGGCCGTCCGGCTGCCCACCCGGCACCTCGCCGTACGCCTGGATCTGCCGGCAGCCCTCGACCCGCAGGTCTGGGGCGTGGAGACCTCGCTCTCCGCGGAGGAGGGCCCGCTGCGGACGGCGCCGCAGCGTCGCGACGAGGGCGACCGGGCGATCTACGACTGGCAGACCGACGCCGCGCCGCTCAACGCCCGCTACCGGATGCAGTGGCGCTTTCGGGCTCGGCCGGACACCGACCCGGACGTCGGCCCCGGCGGCACCCGGGTCCGCCCCAGCGAGCGGATGCGCGGGATCGGCATCGTCCAGCGTGGGGCCGATCTCCTCCGCCAGCAGGTCCGGCAGTTCGACCTGCCCGGCGAGGAACCTGTGGCCCGGGACGTCGTGGACCGACTCACCATGGCGCTGTCCCGGCTCGACGAGCTGCACCCGTTCAGCAAGGGAGTGGGCATCGCCGCACCGCAGCTCGGCATCGGCCGTGCCGCCGCCGTGGTCCGGCCCCCCGACCGGACGGCGGAACCGGTCGTCCTGCTCAACCCGCGGGTGGTCGACGCCGACCCGGAGACCGACGAGCAGTACGAGGGGTGCCTCTCCTTCTTCGACCACCGCGGTCTGGTGCCCCGACCGCTGCGACTCGACGTGGAACACGCCCAGTACGACGGCAGCCGGATCATCACCTCGTTCGAGTTCGGCATGGCCCGGCTCGTCGCGCACGAGATCGACCACCTGGAGGGGCGGCTCTACGTCGACCGGATGGCGCCCGGCGTGCCGCTGGTGCCGGTGGAGGAATACCGGGAGACGGGGCAACCCTGGCGCTACTGAGCAGGGCGGGGACCGGGGCGCGTGCCCCAGGGGGCAGGGGCACGCGCCCCGGTGTGGGGGGAGGAACGTCTAGAGATCGCCGAACGTGTCGTAGCGGATGTTCGGCGGCGGCACCTCGTCGGCGGCCAGCACCCGCAGTGTCGACCGGACCATCTGCGCCGAGCCGGAGACGTAGCAGTCGTGCGTCGTCCACGGGCCGTACCGGGCCACCACGTCCGGGATGTCGCCCAACTCGCCGTCGAAGTCGGGGTCGTCGCTGCACGCCGCGGTGACCGACAACCACGGGTGCGCGGCCACCAACTCCTGCAGGCCGGCCAGCCCGTACAGGTCCGTCGCGTGCCGGGCGCCGTAGAAGACGTGCACCCAGCGCGTCCGGTTGTAGCCGGCCAGCTCCTCCACCAGCGCCTTGATCGGCGCCAGCCCGACGCCGCCGGCCACGCAGAGGATGTCCCGCTCGGAGGAGCGGTCCAGGGTCATCGACCCCATCGGCGCCGCCAGGCGCAGCAGGTGCCCGGGCTGTACGCGGCGGACCAGCGCCCCGGACACCCACCCCGCGCCGGGGCTCCGCACGTGGAACTCCAGCACGTTGTCGTCGTTCGGGGCGTTCGCCACCGAGTAGTTCCGCCACACCCGCGGGTGAAAGCGGGGCAGCTCCAGGCTGACGTACTGGCCCGCCCGCCAGGACAGCGGATGTTGCAGGGCCTGGCAGGTCAGCACGGCGACGTCCGAGCCGTGCCGCTCGTGGGTCAGCACCTCGGCGTGCCAGAACGGCGGGTTGTCGTCGTCGGCCGCCCCGGCCACCATCTTCGCCGCGATCGCCGCGTACGCGTCCCGCCACGCCTGGTCGTACTCCAGGTTCCAGCCGTCGCCTGCGGTGCTGCGCAGCGCATCGAGCAGCGCGACGCCCATCGTGGCGTAGTGCCGGTCGTCGACGTGGTACTTGCGGTGGTCCCGGCCCAGCGCTCGCAGGAACTCGTCGAAGCTCTCCGGGTCGTCCACGGTGTGGATCGCCGTGATGATCGCTTCCAGCAGGCGGTCACCCTGGCCGGTCATCTGCACCGGGAAGAGCTGCCGCAGGGCGGGGTCGAGCAGGAACAGTCGGGCGTAGAAGTGCCCGCTCAGCCGCTCCCGGTCCTCCTCGACGAGGGTCCAGCTCTCCTTCAGCAACCGTGCGACGTTGTCCACCGGTGCTCCTTCTCCAGACGGCAGCGGATCGGGCGCTCATAGAATCTCCACGGAGCGTGCTCACCGGTCGCACAGAATGTGCGATCGGTTCACGCCGGCCGATCGGCCGTGCCCGCGGTGCCGTCCGTCGGGCAGAGTGGTGCGGTGACCGTTGAGCTGACCCGCCCGGTGTCCCGCCGAGTCCTGGGGACCGAGACGCTGCTGGTCCTCGGCCTCTCCCTCGGCCAGTCCGCGGTCTACGCGGTGGTTTCGATCATCGCGAAGCTGACCGCCGAGGGGCCGCTCTCCAAGCAGACCGCGTCACTGAACACCTCGGCGTCGGCCCGACCCTGGCTGGACCTGACGTACCAGCTCCTCGGCATCGTCTTCGCGCTGCTGCCCGTGCTGCTCGCCGTACACCTGCTCAGCCGTGACCCCGGCGACCCGGTGCGGACCCTCGGCCTGGACGCGCGGCGGCCCGGCCAGGACCTGGCCCGGGGTGCCGGCCTGGCCGCGCTGATCGGCCTGCCCGGCCTGGCCCTGTTCTGGGCGGCGGCACAGCTCGGCATCAACGCCACGCTGGTGCCGGCGGCCCTGCCGCACGTCTGGTGGGCGGTTCCGGTGCTGATCCTCTCCGCCGTGCAGAACGCCGTGCTGGAGGAGGTGATCGTGGTCGGCTACCTGGTCACCCGGCTGCGCCAGCTCCAGTGGCGGCTCGCCGCGATCATCGCGGCCAGTGCGCTGCTGCGCGGGAGCTACCACCTCTACCAGGGCTTCGGCGCGTTCGTCGGCAACGCGATCATGGGCGTCGTGTTCAGCCTTTTCTACCTGCGAACCCGCCGGGTGCTGCCGCTGATCATCGCGCACACCCTGCTCGACGTGGTCGCCTTCGTCGGCTACGCGCTGCTGCCCCGCGACTGGTTCACCTGGCTCTGACCGCTCAGCGCCGGCCCGGCCGGTAGGCGGCCACCGCCCGCGCGGCCAACCGATCGGCCGCCGCCGCGTCACCCAACGTGGCGGCGACCACCGCCGCACCCGGCAACAGGCGGGACGCCAACCGCAACGCCACCCACCCGCCCGCCTGGGCGGTGAGCGGCGCCGCCAGCCGCCACGCGGCCTCCGCCGCCCTCGGCCAGGCGCCCTCGACCGGATCGCCAGTCGTCTGTGCCGCGAGCAGGGCCTCCTGCGCGCTCGTCGCGTCCGGATGCACCAGGGTGAGCACCAGCAGGTCGGCGGCCCGGTCACTGTGCGTCGGATCCTTGCCGTACACCGCAGCCAGTCGTAACACCAGGTTGGCCTGCGTCCACAGCACCGAGGCCAGCTCGGCGAGCGGCGCGAAGAGCCCGGCCAGCGCGGCCGCCGCCCCTCCCGCGCCGGCCGCCCGCACGTACCGCCGCGTCGCCAGCCGCGCCAGGCCGTCCGCCGGAGCGTCCGGATACCGCGCCCGCAGTCGCTGCGCCCAATCGGCCGCGCCGGGACCGAGCGCCCGGACCGCCTCCAGCGCCAGCAACTCCGGCGCGAAGCCCGGGTGGTCGCGCAGGCGGGCGATCACCGCCCGCACATCCGATTCCGGGGTACGCCCCGAAGCCGGCACCGGGTCGTGCTCTGCTCCGGCCATGGCGGTCGAGGGCTGCGGCGCCGAGGTGGCTTGCGCGGGCGTGGCGTTGCGCTTGATCGCCGGGGCGGCCTTCCTGGCTCGGGTGACCTTCCTGGCTGGGGTGATCTCGTCGGCCGGGGCGGTTTGCCTGGCTGGGGTGGCCCGCTGGGTGGGGGTGGCTTTCTTGGCCGGGAGGGCCTTCTCGGCTGAGGTGGCCTTCTTGCTGGGGGTGGCCTTGGGGGTCGCCCGCTTGTTGCCCGGCTGGTCCATTTCCGCTGCCGGGGTGCCGTCGGAGGGGCTGGCCTGGTCGGTGGCTGGGGCGGTCTCCGGCAGGCTGGCCTGCTCATCGGCCGGGGTGTTCACCGACGGGCCGGCCTGGTCGCGGGCTGGGGTGTCATTCGGTGGGCCGGCCTGGCCCGCCGGTGAGGCGTCAGGTGGCGGGCTGGCCTGGTCGGCGGCGGGTGGGACGCTCGATGCCGGAGACGAGCGGCGCGGCTGGCGGGGCAGGGGGCGCTCGGGGTCCGGTGGCTGGAACAGCACGGCCGGGGCAGCCTTGGCCCGTCGAGGACGCGGGCTCGCCGGAGCGGCTGCCGGCGGCGCAGTCGTCTCGTCGGGCTGCTCGGCGGCGGTCGGCGGCGTGAAGGTGGGCCGCGGAGAGCGTCGACGCGCTCTTTCAGCAGGCTCTCGACGGGTCGGCTCGCTCGGCGGCTGCTCCTGCATATCGATGGAGCGTAGTCCCGATCACGCCGCCGCACAGGGGTGAAACACGGGGACCGGGCCGTACCCCGGAAGTCGTTTTGCTCCCGGTGGGTGGCGACCTGTATCCTCGGGCGCGGTGGTCTGCGGATCACCAGGGAGACTTCGCCTAGTCTGGTCTATGGCGCCGCACTGCTAATGCGGTTGGGGTCTTAAAGCCCCTCCCGGGTTCGAATCCCGGAGTCTCCGCGCGAAAGCCGGGTGTGTAGACTGGCTGAGCACGAGCGCCCGTAGCTCAATGGATAGAGCATCTGACTACGGATCAGAAGGTTAGGGGTTCGAGTCCCTTCGGGCGCACATCCAGCCCCCTAGCAGGCCCAACGGCCGCTAGGGGGCTTCTTCTTGTCTAGCCAGGACTGTGAAGACCTTCTTACTCTCCGCGCATGGCCAAGATCAACTTGCTCCCCCTCAACGCCTACAAGCGTGACCGTGGCGACCTGTTCGCCGTTGACGCGTTCCCGGGGATCGGGCCACCGCCCGGGGGTGCCACGTCAAGCGGACCCTGACTGCGGACGGCGGCGTGGGCGAGCCGTCTTCGGACGGCTCGCCCACGCTTTCGGTTCGTCAGGGGGTCACCCGGGTAGCCGGGCTGTCGCCCGGCAGGCCCGACATGTCGGCCTCGACCGGCGGCACCGGAGTGGCTCCGAGGACGCTGCCGTCCGTGGAGTACGCGGTGAGGGTGGCCGGCTGGTCCGGCGGTATCCGGGTGATGCCGGCGTTCGACGCGTCGAGGGTGACCGTGGCGGGGGGTGCGCCGCCGACCGTGACCGTGACGCGGGCTGCGTCCGGCGGGGCGATCACCCGCACCTGGTCCGTCGGCGTGCGGGTGCCGTTGTCGGCCCGGATCCGCCAGCCGATTGGTCGCTGGTCGGCGCCCTCGGCCGGCAGCAGCAGCCGCAGGTCGGTCGACCAGCCGGTTCGGTCGTCGCCGTGTCTGGCGTACGCGATCACCCCGCCGCCGGCAGGCTGCACGGTGAGCAGCGTGGCGGCTTGGCCGTGCCCGCTGCCCGACCAACGCACCCGGACTGTCGTCCCGGCAGCCGGGAGACGACTGTCGAGGAGTGCCGATTGGACGAAGTCGCGCAGGCTGGCATCGTCCAGCGGCGTACCTCGGGCACCCCGTCGGGCGCCGGCGAGCAGGATGTCCATCTCCGGTCCGGTCGGGTCGATCGCGTCGTACGGGCCGCCGCCCAGGCCCCCCTGGTAGAGCAGCTGGTCGCCACGGGTGACCCGGACGACGGGTTCGTTCCGAAGCGGCGCGGGGGGCAGGACGGCGAACCCGACCCCGCTGCCGTCCGCCCTGGCGAGGTCCTGGTACTCCAGGGTTCCCCTCGGTGTGTACCGAGGGTCGCCACTGATCATCACGGTGGATTCGGCCGGCCCGACGACGACCGCGAATCCGCCCCGGTCGGGACCGGCCTGCATCAGGGTCATCACCGGGTCGTCGACGCCCTCGCTGTGGCCGGCGTAGCGCATCTGTTCGGCACCGGCCCCGGCCGGACCCACGTACCAGACCAGCGCCTGCTTGCTCAGTAGGCCGAGGCGGAGCGGCACCGCGACCAGCGCGACCCGCTGGCCCGGCTGGTCACTGCCGTAAAGCAAACGAATCCGGTCACGATCGCCGACCTTCCAGATGCCGTCCGGGCTCCATCCACCCAACGGGCTGTCGGTGCTGATCCGCGCCCGCAGCGAGCCCAGCCAGGCCTGATCGCCGGCCAGCGCGCCCCGGGGCGGCGCGTCGAGCAGCGCTGTCGGGGCGGCAGCGACCGCGATGCCAGGCGCCCATCCGGGCAGGGGCACCACGTTGGTCTGGACCCCCACGAGCGCGACTCCGACCGCAGCGGCCACCACCGCCCGCATCAGCCGCGTCCGCCGGTGCCGTCGCTCGCGCCGGGCGAACCCCGGCCACGGGTCCTCAGCTACGTTGACGCCGTGCGCGGCCTGCCATAGCGCAGGACTGAGCGTCGAATCTGCGAAGCTCTCGGTCATGCCAGTTCCTCCTCAAGCCGTACCGGGGACTGGGAGGCGGGTGGGGCGAACTCCACCCGCATCCGGGCCAACCCGCGCGACGCCTGGCTCTTCACCGAGCCGATGGAACAGCCGAGAACCTTGGCGGTGTCCGCCTCGCTGAGGTCCTCGAAGTAGCGCAGCACCAGAACCGCCTGGGTCCTGGGGGGCAACCGCCGCAGCGCGGTGAGGAGCAGTTGCCGCTCCTCCACCTGCGCGTACGCGTCCGGCGTCGACGCGCTGTCGGAGGTCAGCAGCGGCACCTCCAGCGGCCGCCGCCGACGCCGCCAGGAGATCGCCGTGTTGACCATCACTCGGCGTACGTAGACCTCGGGGGCGTCCCTGCGCAGTACCCGCCCCCAGCGCCGATGAGTCTTCTCCAACGCCGACTGCGCCAGGTCCTCCGCTGTTCCCCGGTCGCCGGTCAGCAGGTAGGCCGTTCGGAGCAACGGCCCCCACTGTCGTTGTACGAACAGCCGGAACTGTTCGTCGTCCTCGTACCGACTCACGCCACCTCCAGGTCATATCCGCCTCGCGATCACGAGCGGATGCAGAGAGAGACGCGACCGGAGGCGTCCGGGGTTGAGTGGGTCGTCGACGAGGCTACGGACGTGTCGCAGCCGCCTGACCGGTCCCGCCCTGGGCTTCTGCCTTCTGGTGCGCCGATGGTCCCTTCGCGGGACCAGCTCCTGACGGGTCCGAGTCGAGCGGTGGAGCGAGGTCGGTCAGGGCGCGGGCGATGCCAGATCAGCATGAACACCGCCAGTTCCGTCTTCGACCGCATGCCGAATCCCTGTCAGGGTCGAGCCTTGTCCGACCGGCGCCGCCCGCGCCGGACCTCACGACACCGACAAGGAGCGATCATGGTGTTTTCGACAGACGGTTTGGTAACCGCGCTGGCAGTGGTGTCAATGGCCGCCTGCGGCCCCGCCGATGCCGCCGAGCAGCCGACGCGGGACCGTGCGGCAACGGTGAACCCGTCCACCGCCGCTGACCGGGACCACGAGTTCCGGCAACTGGAGGAGAGGTTCGACGCGCGGCTCGGGGTCTACGCGATCGACACCGGCACTGGCCGAACCGTGCAGTACCGGGACGACGAGCGGTTCGCGTACAGCTCGACGTACAAGGCGTTGGCCGCCGCCGAGGTCCTCGACGAGACCACCGACGTCGAGCTGGACCGGGTGGTGCGGTACTCGGCGGACGACCTGGTGACCTACTCGCCGATCACGGAGCGGCACGTCGCCGAGGGCATGACGCTGCGCGCGATCGCCGACGCGGCCGTGCGCTACAGCGACAACACCGCCGGTAACCTGCTGTTGCGTCAGCTCGGCGGACCACAGAAGTTCGAGAAGGAACTGCGCGAGGTCGGAGACAAGGTCACCGATCCGGCGCGCTACGAGACCGAGCTCAACGAGGCGAGGCCAGGTGACCGGCGGGACACCAGCACCGCGAGGGCCCTGACCCAGGATCTGCGGGCGTACGCCGTCGGCCACGCCCTCGAACCGGCGGACCGCGACATCCTCAATGGTTGGCTGCGGGGCAACACCACCGGCGGCGAGCTGATCCGCGCCGGTGTTCCCGATGGCTGGGTCGTCGGGGACAAGACCGGTGCCGGTGGCTACGGCACCCGCAACGACATCGCGGTGATCTGGCCGCCGGACCGGGCGCCGATCGTCCTCGCGGTGCTGTCCAGCCGCGACGAGAAGGACGCCAGCTACGACAACGCCCTCATCGCCAGGGCAACGGAGGTCGTGGTCGCCGCGTTGTGACGGTGTGCCGTGCCGCCGAGCGTGCGCCCGGGCCACCAGCTGACTAACTCCACCAGGGCAGGGTGCCCGTGCGGAGGTGGTCGTGCAGTGTCCGGGCGACGTGTGCCATCGTCGCCTCGCTGCCGGGCTGCGCGACAGCGGGCACCCGGGAGGCGGTGAGCGCGGCGACCGCGTACGACTGACCGTCGGCGTGGTCCACCACCCCTACCTCGTGGCGTAGGTGCAGCAGGGTGCCGGTCTTGGACGACCAGCGGGACGCGTCGGAGGTGAAGTCCGGCGCGAGCCGCTGGCGGTGCAGGTTGTCGCCCATCAGGGCGCGTACCCGCTCGGCGGTGGTCTCGTGGATCGTCGAGGGGCGCCAGAGGGCGTGCAGCAGGTCGACGTAGGCCCGGGCCGATCCGGTGTTGGCGCGGGTGACGTCGAGTTGGGCGACCGGGTGGCCCTGGCCGGGGGTTCCGGCGCCGATGGCGAGGGCGTGGGCCAGGTGTACGTCGTCGGGGCCGAGACGTTCCGCCGGGGTCTCGGCGAGGTCGCCGACCCGGTGTCGCACGGCGATGCCCTCGATCCGCAGTCGCCGCAGCTCGGCGGCGACCTCGGTGGGCCCGACGAGGTCGAACAGGGCGTCGGCTGCGACTCCGTCGCTGACGGAGGTGCTCAGGTAGAGCAGGTCGTCCACAGCGATCCGCGCCGGATGGCGGAAGCGGCTCAACCCGGTCGGGCCCGGTGTGGTGATTCGACCGGGCAGGACGTCGACGGGTGCCGCCGGGTCGAGTTCCCCGCGCGCGATCCGTTCGAGCACGGCGACCGCCAGCGGCACCTTCACCAGCGACGCCGTCGGGTACGGGGTGTCCGCGTCGAAGCCGAGTTCCTCGCCGGTGTCGAGGTTGCGGACCAGGAACGCGCCGTGCAACCCCGCCTCGTCGAGCAGGTCCTGGGCGTTGCGGACGACGGCTGTGGCGCTCACGCGGGATCTCCCGTCGTGCGGTCATCGCGTGTGCGACCCCTGGCCGGCCCCGGGTGGCCATCGGTCGCGCCCAGGCATCGTGCGATGTCCGCGTCGAGGACCGTGCTGAGCTGATCGAGGTCCTCGCGTACGCCGGCGGCGACCTCGTAGCCTCGCAGGAGCCGGGGGTCGGCGAGGGGACACCAGTGCAGTCCGAAGTCCTCGGCCTGTTGACGGGAGCAGAGCAGCAGGTCGGGGGAGCCGAGGGCCGCTGCCGCGGCGTCGACGAGGGACGGCGCGACCGCCACCTGGGCCGGCACCAGGCCGGCCGCCTGGCTGGCACGGGTCAGGGGGTCCCGCAGGTGCGCGACGTCGTCCTCGGGTTGGATCAGGATCCGCCGGCGTGCCTGCGTGCGGGCCCGGCCGCTGCGCAGCGTCTCCAGGAACACCGTCGGCGCCGGGAAGGGGGTCCGGGCGGCCAGTCCGAGCGGCACCCGCCAAGACGCCGCCGCCTCCGGAACCGCCACGATCCCGGCAGCGACCTCCAGGGTTCGACAGAGCCGTTCACGCTCGGCCGGGCCGGCCGGCCGTACCTCCAGGTGGATCTGCTGCCGCCGCGCCGCGACCACCAGAGCGGCGAGGTGGTGTGGCGAGCAGATCTCGGGTACGGCGACGCGCAGCGGGCGCAACCGTGCCCGCTGGGCGTCGTCGCCAATGGCATCGGCGAGGTCGACCAGGCGCCGGGCCGATGGCAGCATGTCCTGGCCGAACGACGTCAGCCGCACCGCGCGGGACGACCGGTCGAACAGCCGCGCCCCGAAGTGCTCCTCCAGGGCGGCGATGCGGCGACTGGCGACCGACTGGGGGATGCCCGCAGCGGCGGCGCCGGGGGTGAAGCTGCCGTGGCCACTGACGGCGACGAAGGCCCGGCAGGCGGCGACCACATCCACCCAGCGAACCTATACCCGGATTGCATAGGGCTTGACAGGCCGGAGCCGCGGGACGACCGCCTGCAAGCCCTCGCCCGGATGCTGTACGAGACGCCGGCGGACAACGCCACGCTGGCCGAACTCGGAAAGACGATCGGAGTGAGCCCTCGTACCCTCAGCCGACTGTTCCGCGACGAACTCGGCATGACCTTCTACGAGTGGCGGACGCAGCTGCGGGTCTACCACGCACTCGTGCTGCTGGCCGACGGCTGGGACACCACCCGGACCGCCTACGCCTGCGGATGGGCCAACCCCAGCAGTTTCATCGCGGCGTTCCGCGCGATCATCGGAACGACGCCGGGTCGCTACCGAGCCGGCCGCGCGGCTCCACTCGCGCGGGTCGTCACCTCCGCGGAGTGAAGCCGGCGTCGGGACGGCTGTCGAGGCCGCCAGGGAACCCGCGCTCGTCAGGCTGGCACGTGACCGGCCGTCCAGCACGCCGAGTGGCTGTGGCAGGCGACGTACGACGTGAGGGCACCGTGCAGCGCGGCCCGTCGCGTGGCCGAAAGGCCGGCCGCGATGTTGTCGAGCTGGTGCGGGTCGGCGGTCCTGTCGTAGTACTCCCGTTCGCCGTTGGAGTACTCGACGTAGGTGTAGGTCGCGGTCCGCAGAGCCTCGTAGGTGATCGGGCTGCCGTTGCGGCGGTCCTGGGCGTCGGGATCGTCGGCGGCCTGGTTGGGGCCGTGGTGCTCGATCAGCGCCCCGGTACGCCAGTTCGGCGCCGCCTCGCCCTGCGCGAGGGGAAGCAGGTTGCGCCCGTCGACGTGCGTGTCGACGTCGGCGGCGCCGATGCGCTGGAAGGTCGGTGCCAGGTCGATGTTCTGCACGATCTCGGTGCGCTGCGATCCGGGAACGACGCCCGGCCCGGCGACGACGAGCGGGACCCGCACATCGGTGTCGAAGGCGGTCTGCTTGCCGCCGGTCAACCGGTACTCGCCCATGTGGAAGCCGTTGTCGGAGCTGAACACGACATAGGTGTTGTCGGCGATGCCGTTGGTCGTGAGCTGGGCGCGCAGGTTGCCGATCAGCCGATCGACCGCCTGCACGGACTGGGCACGCTTGCGGAAGTTGGTGTCCAGGGTGCTCTTCTCCTGCGCGGTGAGCGGTCCGTTGTCGGCCAGCCAGGAGGGCGGGTTGGTGGGCAGCCGGTCGTACGCCGCGGTGCGGGAGGCGGTGAGCCACTGGCTGAGCCCGTCCGGCGGCGCACACTTGAGGGGTGAATCGACAGGAGCTGGCCCTCTTCCTGCGCAGCCGGCGCGAGCGGCTCACCCCCGCCGAGGTGGGCCTGCCGGCCGGCACCAGGCGCCGCACGCCCGGGCTGCGACGCGAGGAGGTGTCCCGGCTGGCGTTCATCTCCATCGAGTACTACACCCGGCTCGAACAGGCCCGCGCCCCGCACCCCTCGCCCGAGGTGCTGGCCGGCCTGGCCCGCGCGCTGCGCCTCTCCGACGCCGAACGCGACCACCTGCACCACCTGGCCGGCAGGCCGCCGGCCCCGCCCGCCGGACCGCCGCACGAGGTGCGGCAGAGCATCCTCGACCTGATCGAGCGGTTGCCCCAGGCGGCCGCCCACGTGACGTCGGCCAGCTACGAGGTGATCGCCTGGAACGATCTCGCGGCGGCGTTGATGGAGGACTTCTCGGCGCTGCCCCGACGTGACCGCAACCTGGTTCGCCGCGCCTTCCTCGGCCCGCACCCGGACGGCCGGGTGCTGTACGGGGTGTCCGACGTCGAGGAGTTCACCCGCAGTTCGGCCCGGCGACTACGCGCCACCGCCGCCCGCTACCCCGACGACCCCGAGGTGGCGGCGCTGGTCCGCGACCTGCTCGCGGGCAGCCAACGGTTCCGCGAACTGTGGGAGTCGCACGACGTCGACGACGAGCACACCCTGATCAAGACCTTTCAGCACCCGCTGGTCGGCCCGGTGACCGTGAACTGCGACGTCCTCGACATCGCCGACCGTGACCAGCGGCTCGTCATCCACACCGCGGTGCCGGGCTCACCTTCCGCGGAGGCGCTGCGCCTGCTCTCGGTGCTCGGCACCCAGCGCATGACGGTCAGCGCCACCGAGCGCTGACCGTCCCGACGCCCGTGAAACGAGCGCCGTCGACGGGACGACGTCAGCGGTTGCGCCGGTGGTGGACGATCAGCGCCGCCGCGCAGAGCACCGCGACCAGGCCGAACACCGAGCCGATCCACGGGCTGTCCACCACGCTCGAGAGCACCGCGTTGATCGCCGCGCTGACGAAGAGCACCAGCCACAGCAGCGGACGTAGCAGGCCGCCGGGCCGTTCCGGTGCGGCGGCCGGGGCCTCGATGATGCGGTACGGGTCGGTCATGACTGTCTCCCTCGGTGACGTTCGACGACACCATCGACGCTAGGCGGGCGACCCCGACGGGGACGATCCCGCCAGCTCGACGAGCGGCGGTACAGCAGGCTGTACTTTCCGCCGCGGACGCTGCCGGCCGGGCTCGCGGTGGCCTATGTTGGCGCGGGAGGTGGGCGGCGATGGCGTACGTGCGGGGCCGGGTGCGCGCCTCGGTCGACGCCCTCGAACACCTCGTCGGCGGGCTGGGCACCGCGCTGCTGGCGTTGGCCGCGCTGTGCTGGGTGGTGGTCGTGGCACTGGCCTGCCTGGTCGGGGTGGGTCTGCGGCTGGCGCCCGGCGCGTCGCGGACGGTGCGCTCGGTGGCCGATCGGGAGCGCGCTCGGCTGTCCCGTCTGGGCACGACGATCCCGGCTCCCGGGCCGGTGCCGGAGGAGCTACGGGAGGCGGTGCGCGACCCGTTCGTCCGCCGGGAGCTCGGCTGGGTCACGCTCCACTCGATCACCGGCCTGGTGTCCGGGCTGGTCGGCCTCGCCCTGCCGCTGTACGCCCTCCAGGACATCACGTTCCCGCTGTGGTACCGACTGGTCCCGCCCGAGGCCGGCGCACCGGGGATCGGCTGGTGGCGCATCGACGGGCTGTCCGAGGCGCTCGTGGTCGGGGTGCTCGGGGTGGGCTGGCTGGTCGCCGCGGTCGGGTTCGGTCCGGCGCTGGCCCGCTTCCAGTCCTGGCCCGGCCGGTGGCTGCTGCCCCCGCCGCCGGGGGTCGACCTGTCGCTGCGGGTCGCCGCGCTGACCGCCACCCGGGCCGCGGCGCTGGATGCCCACGCCCTGGAGCTGCGCCGCATCGAGCGGTCGCTGCACGACGGCACGCAGAATCGGCTGGTAGCGGTCAACGTGCTGCTTGGCGCCGCGCGCCGGGCGGTACGGCGCGACCCGGACCGGGCCGACGAGATCCTCGGGCAGGCGCAGGACGCGGCGGAACAGGCGCTCGGCGAACTGCGGACGGTGGTGCGCGGCATCCTGCCGCCCGTACTGGACGACCGGGGCCTCGCCGGGGCGCTGGCGGGCCTGGCCGGCAGTTGCGCGGTTCCGTGCCGGCTCGCGGTGGACGTGGCCGTCCGCTGCGCGGCGTCGGTCGAGGCCACCGCGTACTTCGTGGTGGCCGAGGCGCTGACGAACGTGGTTCGGCACAGCGGGGCGAGCCAGGTGGACGTCGCCGTACGCCGCGAGCACGGCCGGCTGCTGGTCACCATCGAGGACGACGGGCGCGGCGACGCCGACGAGGCACGCGGCTCCGGGCTCACCGGCATCCGCCGGCGGGTCGAGGCGTACGACGGGCGAATGACGCTGACCAGCCCATCGGGAGGGCCGACGAGGATGCACGTGGAGCTGCCATGCGGATCGTGATCGCCGAGGACGACCCGCTGTTGCGGGAGGGTTTGGCGCTGCTGTTGCGGGCGGAGGAGCTGGACGTGGTCGCCACGGCGGGCACCCCGGGAGAGTTCCTGGTCGCGGTCGACGAGCACGCGCCGGACGTGGCGATCGTCGACGTACGGATGCCGCCGACCCACACCGACGAGGGCATCGTGGCAGCGGTGGAGGCCCGCCGCCGCAGACCCGGCCTCGCGGTGCTGGTCCTGTCGGCGTACGTGGAGCAGGCGTTCGCCACCGAACTGTTCTCGGTCGGCGCCGCCGGGCTCGGTTATCTGTTGAAGGAACGGGTGGGCCGGGTCGAGGAGTTCCTCACCGCGCTGCGTCGCGTCGCGGACGGCGGCAGCGTGATCGACCCGGAGGTGGTGGCGCAGTTGCTCGCCCGCAACCGCCGGCCGGACACCGCGCTGGGCGAGCTGTCGCCGCGCGAGCGTGAGGTGTTGGGGCTGATGGCCGAGGGGCTCGGCAACACGGCGATCGCCGAGCGGCTGTTCGTCACCGACGGCGCGGTGCACAAGCACATCCGCAGCATCTTCGCGAAACTCCAGCTCCCGCCGGACGACCGGGCCGACCGCCGGGTCACCGCGGTGCTGCGCTACCTGGACGGCGACCAGCGGTAGCGCCGGCATGCCTGGACCCGCCCCGAACGTCGCGGCGGCCGAGGGACGTACGGCCCGGGGCGGGTTCGGCGCCATGCCGAACCCGCCCCGGGTCGTGGAGTGGCGGAGCGTCAGCGCCGCAGGGTGAGCAGGCCCGGGCGGTAGGGCAGGAGGCCGTAGTCGCCGCCGGAGTTGGGGGATCGGCCTTGGTAGAGGAGTTGGAGGTTGCAGGGGTCGATGGTGAAGGTTTGGTCGGCGGTGGTGCGGATGAGTTCGCCGTGGCTGATGTCGTTGGTCCAGGTGGCGCCGCTGTTGGCTTTGCCGGCGAAGGGGTTGCTTTCGGTGGCGGCTTGGGGGGTCCAGGTGCCGCCCAGGCTGGTGGCGGTGAAGGAGCGGAAGTAGCGGCCTTGGGAGCCGATGGCTTCGACGAGCATGAGGTAGCGGTTCTGGTTTTGGAGTTTGTAGAC